>JALOOI010000026.1 GCA_025454495.1 Anaerolineae bacterium | reverse complement strand
GTGCTGGCCCACCCCGGCGCAACGGCGCTGTCGGATGCGCTGCTGGAACGTAAATGGCTGGGCCGCAAAACGAATCAGGGTTTTTACCTGATGAAGAAAGGCCCGGGCGGCGACAAAGAATTCTGGGCGCTGAACCTGAAGACGCTGGAATATGAACCGCCCACGAAACCCGTGTTCGAAAGTGTGGAAAAACATCGCCGGGTGAAGCCCACCGGCGAGCGCATCCGCCTGTTGATGCAGGAGAGCGACCGCGCCGGCCAGTACCTGTTCCACCTGCACGCCTTTTACCTGGCCTATGCTTCGCAGCGCGTGCCAGAGATCACCGACAGCCTGGTGAACATTGACAACGCGCAAAAATGGGGCTTTGCCCATGAAATGGGGCCCTTTGAAATCTGGGATGCCATTGGCGTGGCCGACCATATCGCCCGCTTTGAGGCGGCCGGCTACCCGGTGGCGCAGTGGGTGAAGGACATGGTGGCGGCGGGTAAAACCACCTTCTACCAGAAGAACGCCGCCGGCAAGGTGATCGGCTATTACAGCCCGCAGGCGGCCGATTATGTGCCCCTGCGCCGCGACCCGCGCGAGATCACCATTGCTGACCTGAAAGCCGACGGTAAAACGCTGTTCAGCAATGGCGATGGCAGCGTGTACGATATGGGCGAGGGCGTGCTGCTGTGGGAATTCACCAGCAAGCAGAATACCATCACCGCCAAATTTATCGAAGCCGGCTACCAGGCGCTGGCACTGCTGCACCAGCCGGATTATGTCGCGCTGGTGATCGGCAACGAGTCGGAGCGCTTCAGCATCGGCGCAAACCTGATGGAAGCGATGGGCGGCGGCGTGGAAGGCATTGAAGCGGCCATCAAGGCGCTTCAGGAACTGACGATTGCCCTCAAATATGCGCCCAAACCCGTCCTCACTGCGCCGGCCGGGCTGGCCCTGGGCGGCGGTGCCGAGATGGTCATGGCCGGCACGGCCATCGTGGCCCATGCGGAACTGTACATGGGGCTGGTGGAATTTGGCGTGGGGCTGGTGCCGGCCGGCGGCGGCTGCAAAGAACTGGCCCGCCGCCTCATCAACCCGGTGGCCGAAGCCGGCGCGGATATTCTGCCGCCGCTGCAAAAAGCCTTTGAAAATATCGCCCTGGCCAGGGTGAGCGAAAGCGCCCACCAGGCCCGCGAACTGGGCTTCCTGGCCGCCGCGGATAAAATCGTCATGAATCGGGCGCACCTGCTCGGCGAAGCCCGGGCGCTGGCGCTGGCGCTGGCCGCCGCCTATGTTCCGCGCCAGCCGGAGAAGGTGTACGCCGCCGGCCGCGATGCTTACGCCGCGCTGATGGTGGGCATCGCCGGCTTTAAAGAATCGGGCATGGCCAGCGCCTACGATGGCGTGATCGCGCAGCACATCGCCCGCATCCTCACCGGCGGGGCCCCGGCGCAGCCGCAGTTTGTGGAGCAAAAGACCTTCCTGGCGCTGGAACGCAAAGCCTTCATGGAACTGGCCATGCAGGAAAAGACCCAGCAGCGGGTGATGCACATGCTGCAACATAACAAACCGCTGCGGAATTAGCCTTCAGTCACAGAGGACACAAAATCTTTGTGTCCTCTGGAAAGGTTGAACATCATGCACAACGCGCTCCAGCTTTACGCTGTGGTGGCGCTCACCGAACCGCTGCCCGAAGCCAATCTTCAGCGCGGGCAGGTGGGAACCGTCGTTGAAATCTATGCGGATGGTGCCTGCGAGGTAGATTTTAGCGATACAGACGGCCAGACCTGTGCCCTGCTCGCTGTTGCGGCGCATCAGCTGATGCGACTGCATTACAGTCTCGTATCCGCCGGATAACAGGTAAGCCCTTTCTCTTACAAACGTTCTAATCCCTGAGACATAGGAGGGCTGACGCGATGACACTCAAGACCCATCCCCTGATGACCCTGGAGAGCTTCGAGGCATTTTTGACGCTTCCTGAAAACCGGGACAAACAATGGGAACTGATTGACGGAAGGATTGTCGAAAAAGTGCCAACAGAAGAGCATGGACTGATCGCTGGTAACATTTTGTTCCTGTTGAAACTTTACGTCCGTGAACATAAGCAGGGCCGCGTCGGAATAGAGATACGCCATCAGCGCCCGCAGGATTCTGTCAATTCACGTCAGCCTGATGTGTCGTATTATATCGACCATACCAGAGCTGTTGTTACAAAAGGGGCAGTTTCTGTCTATCCTGATCTGGCCGTTGAGGTGAAATCCCCTGACGATAGCTATGTCGCACTGCAAGACAAAGCGCATTTCTATCTGGCACAGGGCACGCGCATGGTGTGGCTTGTCTATCCCTCCAAACAGGCCATCGAAGTGTTGACGGCGGATGATGTGCAGTGGTTTACCCGCGAGGATACGCTCACCGGCCAGGATCTCCTGCCGGGTTTCTCCGTGCTCGTCGCTGAGATTTTCCAGCTTGATCCATCCCAATAATCGTCAATTAAACTCGAATGATGAGAGGATAACCTTCTATGCGTGAAGCAGTGATTGTGGCCGGTTCCCGGACAGGTGTGGGCAAAGCGGTACGCGGCAATACGGCCACGGCTCGCTCCGATGATATGGCGGCGGCAGTGATTAAAGACCTGCTGGCGAAGACGGCCGGTAAGCTCGACCCGGCGCAAATTGAGGATGTGGTCATCGGCTGTGCCATGCCCGAAGGCAGCCAGGGCATGAATTTCGCCCGCGTCATCGCGCTGCGGGCGGGCCTGCCGGTGGATATTCCGGGGCAAACGGTCAACCGTTTTTGCTCCTCCGGCCTGCAAACCATTGCCATGGCCGCCAACAGCATCATCGCCAATGAGGCCGATATTCTCATCGCCGGCGGCGCAGAATCGATGTCGTCCGTCCCGATGACCGGCCATCATCTAAGCCCCAACCCGTACATGGCAGAGCATGACCCCAACGTGTACATGAGCATGGGCCTGACGGCGGAGCGCGTGGCGGGCGAATTTAACATTGGCCGCGAGGACATGGATGAATTCGCCTACCACAGCCACCAGAAAGCCGCCCGCGCCACCGATGCCGGCTACTTCGCGGCCGAAATCGTGCCGTTTGCCTGGGAAGATACCATCATCGGGGACGACGGCCTGCCGGTGACGATGACGCGCCACCTGACGGCCGATGAACACCTGCGCCGCGAAACGACGGTAGCCGGGCTGGCCACGCTGAAACCGGCCTTCAAGCCGGATGGCAGCGTGACGGCGGGCAACAGCAGCCCCCTCAGCGATGGCGCGGCGGGGGTGATTATCATGGAGCGCCGCACCGCCGAAACGCTGGGCCTCACCCCGCTGGCGCGGTTCGTGGGCTTTGCTGTGGCCGGCGTGCGCCCGGAGATCATGGGGGTGGGGCCCATCAAGGCCATCCCGAAGGTGCTGGAACGCACCGGCCTCAGCCTGAGCGAGATTGACCTGATCGAACTGAATGAAGCGTTTGCCGCGCAATCGCTGGCGATTTTACGCACGCTGGAAATTGACCCGGCGAAAGTGAATGTCAATGGCGGGGCCATCGCCCTGGGGCACCCCCTGGGCTGCACCGGCGCAAAACTCACCGTGTCGCTCATCAATGAGATGAAGCGGCGCGGCAGCAAATATGGCATGGTGACGATGTGCATCGGCGGCGGCATGGGCGCGGCCGGCATCTTCGAGAATTTGAATTAAGCGGCCGACGCGGGCGCGGCCCGGGCTGCGCCCGCAATCGTGATCGTGATTGTGCTGGCCTCTGGCAGTTTCACACCGGGCGTTTTTCCACCACGCGCAGGCGGGCGCTGCGGCTGCGCGGGTTGCGGGCGATCTCGTCGGCGGTTGGTTCAATGGGTTTGCGGGTGATGAGGTCCACGCGGGCGATTTTGCGGCCCAGCGAGGCCATGCCCGGCGGCGGCGTAAATGACTCGGCGGCTTCTTTAAAAAACTGCTTCACCAGGCGGTCTTCCAGGCTGTGGAAGCTAATCACCGCCAGCCGCCCGCCCGGCCGCAGCAGTTCCACCGCCACCGGCAGCACGGCCGCCAGCGCCGCCAGTTCTTCATTCACGGCGATCCGCAGCGCCTGAAAAATGCGCGTGGCCGGGTGAATACCCCGGCCGCCATCGTGGCCGCGGGGCGGGTGCTTCAGCGGCTGTGCTGCCGCGATGGCCTCTGCAAGCTGGCGGGTGGTGCTGAAGGGCCGCTGTGCCACCAGCGCCCGCGCCAGCGGCCGGGCGAAGCGTTCTTCGCCATACTCCGCGAAGATGCGTGCCAGGTCTGCCGCGGCCCAGGTGTTGATGAGGTCGGCGGCGGTGGGGCGGGTGGTGTCCTGCGGGTTAAAACGCATGTCCAGCGGTGCATCGTGGCGAAAAGCAAAACCGCGTTCCGGGGTATCCAGTTGCATGGAGGACAGGCCCAGGTCGAGCAGGATGGCATCCACCTGCTGCCAGCCGAGCTGCTGCGCCTGCTGCGCCATCTGCGTGTAACTGGCGTGGGCCAGGTGCGCCCGGCTGCCGAATTCCGCCAGGGTGGCGGCGGCCAGGTGCAGCGCCTGCGCGTCCACATCCAGCGCCAGCACTTCGCCCGCGCCCCGCGCCAGCAGGGCCCGCGTGTGCCCGCCCGCGCCGCAGGTGCCATCAATGCCACGGGCGACGGAGCGGCCGGCCGGCAGCAGCGCCGCCAGCACTTCGTCCAGCAGTACGGAAATATGCATCATCCGCCATTTCTGCGGCTGTCCCGGCCGGGCCGCTAAAGATTTAAATGCAGCACATGCCCGGAATCGGCCAGAATATCGGCAATCCCGGCCAGGGCCGCCTGCCAGTGGGCCGGGTGCCACAGTTCGACAAACGTTTCCATCCCCACCAGCAGCACTTCCGTCTGAATGTCGGCATAGCTGCGGAGATGCGGCGGCAGCAAAATGCGCCCCTGTTTATCCAGTTCAAGCTGCACCGCGCCGGAGAACAGCAGCCGCCGCAGCGCCCGTGAGGTCGGCTGCGTGATGGGCATCCCGTTCAACTGCTGCGTGACCGCCCGCCATGTCTCGGCCGGGTAAATGACCAGGTTATGATCCAGCCCGCGGGTGAGGATGGCCCCGGTGGTGAGATCAGCACGATACCGGGCAGGGATAATCAGGCGGCTTTTGCTATCCAGTTGGTGTGTATATTCGCCCCAGAACATGCCTTCACCCCGCCTGCGTCCGCGCCCATGCCATGCCGCAGAATTATAACATATTCGCTGGCACCTTCCGATGAAATGGCCCGCCGGCCGCAGTGGCCCCGCCGGGTGCATCTTCATCACAATCGCATCAGCCGCGGGTATACTGCCTGGCAGAAACAAATCTGCTGCTGGAGGATCGCCATGCCTCTCTTATGCTGGCTGCTCATCGGTTTACTGCTGCTGACGGGGCCCGCCCTGGCGCAAACGCCCGCGCCATGCCCGCTGACGGTGGGCGGAGAAACGCGCACCTGCACCGTGTATGTGCCCCCCGGTGCCGCCGACGGCCCGCCGCGGCCGCTGGTGGTCATCCTGCACGGGCGCACCCTCACCGGCGCTCAGCAGGCGCAGATCAGCGCGATGGAGGGCATCGCCGACCGCGAAGGCTTCCTGCTGGCCTACCCGGATGGCCTGGGCCGGCAGTGGAATTACGGGCGCGGCTGGGCCGCCTACCCGCCGCTGCCGCAGGATGATGACGCTTTCATCACCGCGCTGCTGGATGAGCTGGCGCAGCGCTACCCGGTAGACCCGGCGCGGGTGTACCTGGCCGGGCTGTCTAACGGCGGCTTTATGACGCAGCGCCTGGCCTGCACCCGGCGGTCGCGCTTTGCCGCTTTCGCCGTCGTGGCCGCCACTGCGCCCCTGGGCCTTACCGCCGCCTGCCAGGGGGCCGCCCCCGCGCCCATGCTGTTCATTCACGGCACCGCCGATACGATTGTGCCCTGGGCCGGGCAAACCATCACCTGGCAGGGCCGCCAGGTGTACAGCACCGCCCCCATGAGCCATACCCTGGCCTTCTGGGGCGATCATCTGGGCTGCGGCCGCCGCTACGATGTGACCACGCTCCCCGTCCTGGGGCAGTCGCCCGGCACACAAACCCGCGTGTACACCTTCCGGGGCTGCCCGGAAACCGCCCCGCTGCTGCTGTATGCCGTCATCGGCGGCGGGCACCTGTGGCATGGCGTGCAGCCGGTGGATGATCCCGTTTTTGGCAGCGGCAGCATGGATTTTAATACCGGGGAAGTCCTGTGGGATTTCTTCCGCCGCTTCACCCTGGCCGCCGGCGGGTAGCCGGGCGCGATTTTAGCAATCGCAAAATAAACCCGGTGGCGCTACAATAGAACAAAACATCAACCCGTTTCTAACACGACAGCGCCTATGGACTACCAGCCACCGGATTACATCAAAACCATTCTGGACAATTTGCCCTACAAGCCCGGCGTGTATCTGATGAAGAACAAAGACGGGAAAATTATTTACGTGGGCAAAGCCAAAACGCTGCGGCATCGCGTCCGCAGTTATTTCACCACCCATGCCGATGGTCAGCGTAAAACCATCCAGATGCGGAACCAGGTGGCGCATATTGATTTCATCGTGGTGGAGAGCGAAGTTAAAGCGCTCATCCTGGAAGAAACGCTCATCAAGCAGCATAAGCCGCGCTACAACATCCAGCTTAAGGATGATAAGCGCTACCCCTATATTCGCATCACCTGGCAGGAAGCCTACCCCAGGGTGGAGACCACCCGCCGCGTGACCAACGATGGCGCACGCTATTTTGGCCCCTATGCCGCCATGTGGGCCGTGCAGAACACGCTCCAGGTGCTGCGCAAGGCGTTTCCCTATTTAACCTGCGATCGTGAAATTAATGGCAAAGATGAACGCGCCTGCCTGTTTTATGATATAAAATTATGTAATGCGCCCTGTATCGGCGCGGTGAACCAGGCGCAGTATCGCGCGATGATCCAGGAATTGATGGACGTGCTCAGCGGCAAATCCGAAACGGTGATTGAACGGCTGCAACAGAAGATGCAGACCGCAGCGGAAGCGCTGCAATTTGAACAGGCCGCCGCCATCCGCGACCAGGTGAAAGCCATTGAATTTATCACCACGCGCCATAAGGCCGTCAGCCCGAAGATGACCGACCATGATGTGATCGCCCTGGCGCGGGAGAACAACGACACCACCGTGCAAATTCTGTTCATCCGCAATGGCAAGCTCATCGGCAGCGATTCGCGGATGCTGGACAATGCCGAAGAAGCCAGCGATGAAGAAGTGCTGGAGCAGTTCCTGACGCAGTTTTACAGCAGCGCGGCCGAAGTGCCCGCCGAGATTATTTTGCCCGCCGAAGTGGAACAGGCCCGCATCATCGAAAGCTGGCTGCGCGACAAACGCCAGGGCAGCAAAGTGAGCATCACCGTGCCGCAGAAGGGCAACAAGCGCGACCTGATTAAACTGGCGCAGGAAAACGCCGGCGAAGCCCTGCGGATGATGCGGGCCCAGTACGAGGCCGATACCACCAAACACGAGGGCGCAATGGCCGAATTGCAGCAGGCGCTGCACCTGCCGCGGGTGCCCAATCGCATCGAATGCTTTGACATCAGCACCACCCAGGGCACGGCCATCACCGCCAGCCGGGTGGTGTTTGTGCAGGGGGTGCCGCGCAAGGGCGAATATCGCCGCTTCAACATTCGCAGCGTGCAGCACGCCGGCCCGGATGATTTTCAGTCCATGCGCGAGGCGCTCACCCGCCGCTTTGGCCGCTGGCGCGAGGCGGCCGCCGCCCCCGGCGGCACCGCGCCGGATGGCACCGATGTCGATGAAACGTGGCGGCTGCTGCCCGACCTGCTGCTGATCGACGGCGGCAAGGGCCAGCTTAACGTGGCGGTGGAAGTGCTGGCCGCCTTTGAACTGACCGACCGCGTGCCGGTGGCCGGGCTGGCCAAGCAGTTCGAGGAGTTGTTTCTGCCCGGCCAGAGCCAGTCCATTCTGCTGCCCCGGCGCAGCCCGGCCCTCTACCTGGTGCAGCGCGTGCGCGATGAAGCCCACCGCTACGCCATCACCAGCCACCGCAAACGCCGCGATAAAGCCGGCCTGGCCAGCCGCCTGGAGACCATTCCCGGCATCGGCCCCACCCGCCGCAAAGCCCTGCTGCGGCACTTCGACCATTCGATTGATGCCATCAAACGCGCCCCGGTCGAAGAATTGATGAAGGTCAAAGGAATCAATCAGTCGCTCGCGGATGCCATCCGCGCCGGATTGGAGTAAAGCTGCCTATGCTGTCCTATCGTGGCTGGACATTTGAATACAATCGGGAGGCGACCGTGCTGCTGTATGCCCGCAAGCATGGCGATGCCGAATTGTTCAATTCGCCCGATTGCCAGAACTTAATCGCCGTGCGCGATGATGCCTTTCCGGCCGAATTCCAGGAGCTGCTGCTGCGCCTGGGCATTGACCCGGCCAAAGAGTATGAACAGTCGCGCGTGGGCCGCGAGGGCGGCGGCCATCTGTACGCCATCGCCTATTATTTCCTGGGCGGCATCACCGGGTACGGGCAGCCGCAGCTTTTAACCGGGCAGTTCCAGGTGAATTTTGAGGAGCACGACGGTTTCGTGAAAGTGATCGTAAATGCCATTGTGCCCTGGCAAATTGCCGAACCCGAACCGGCACAGTAGGACGGCCTATGCCCACGCTGGACAGCCTGACGCAGGAAGTGGCGCTGTTTGAGCAGCGGTTTCAGGAATTGACCGCCCGCATCTACAAAGATGGTTTCGTCACCTGTGATGAAGCCCTGGAAGGCACGGCCTATTATCGCCGCGTGCGCCCCCGGCTGCGCCGGCTGCACAGTGCCACCCGCCGCTGGATCAAACTGCTGCACCGCCGCTACAGTGATCGCCTGCTGCTGCGGCCGGACAGCGCCGCCGCGCTGGCTGTGCGGGGTAATCAGGTGTTGCAGGCGTATCACACGCAAACGCTGGCGCTGGAAAAACTGCTGACCGACAGCCAGGTGATGCTGAAAATCTTTGCCGATGTGCTGCACGATTGTACCGACGATGACCGCGACGACGGCTGAAGTCCGGCGGGGGAGTGAGCATCATGCTAACAAAAGGGGCCGTTCTCACCCTGCTGCTGCTGGCGCTGTGCGGGCCCGCCGCCGCCGACGAGCCGGCCGCCCCCGCGCCTGATCTGTACCTGCCGGCCAGCGCGGACGATGTGCCCCCCGGCTGGCAGCTTGTCTGGCATGACGAATTTAACGGCCGCGACCTCGACCGGCGCAAATGGGGCTTCGCCACCGGCGGCACCGGCTTCGGCAACAATGAATTGCAATACTACACCGATGAGCCGGAAAATACGTATGTGGTCGGCGGCCATCTGGTGATCGTGGCGCGGCGCGAGCGCTATATGGGGCTGCATTACACGTCGGCCAAATTGCAAACGCTGGTGCTGGCGGAATGGCAGTACGGCCGCATCGACATCCGCGCCCGAATGCCCGCCGGGCAGGGGCTGTGGCCCGCCTTCTGGATGCTGCCATCGCGCAGCCGTTACGGGGGCTGGCCCGCCGGCGGCGAAATCGACATTATGGAACTGCTGGGCCACGCCCCGCAGACCGTGCATGGCACGCTGCATTATGGCGCTTCGGGCCAGCATGAGTATACCGGCAGCAGTTACACCCTGCCGCAGGGCACCTTTGCCGATGGGTTCCACCTGTTCAGCCTCATCCGGGAGCCGAACAGCATCCGCTGGTATGTGGATGGGCGGCTGTACCAGGAACAGACCACCTGGTTCACCCGCAACGCGCCCTACCCGGCCCCCTTCGACCAGCCGTTTTACCTGATACTGAACCTGGCCGTGGGCGGCAACTGGCCCGGCAGCCCGGATGCTACCACCGTGTTCCCGGCCCGGCTGCGGGTGGATTATGTGCGGGTGTACCAGCCCATCCCGGCGGATTAGCGCCGCGCCGGGCGCAAAATAAATTTTAACGAGGAGCTGCGATGTCCGTTTTTACGCACGGGGGCGAACTGGTCGCCCGCGCTTTGAAAGCTCAGGAAGTAAGCACAATTTACACGCTGTGCGGCGGGCACATCGCCCCCATTTACGATGGCTGCGTGAATCAGGGTATTGCCATGATCGACATGCGCCACGAACAGGCCGCGGCCCATGCCGCCGATGCCCATGCCCGGCTGACGCACAACGTGGGCGTGGCGGTGGTGACGGCCGGCCCCGGCGTGACCGATGCCGTCACCGGGGTAGCCAACGCTTACCAGGCCCGCAGCCCGCTGCTGCTGCTCGGCGGCGCGGCCCCCCTCAAAACGAAGGGCATGGGGGCGCTTCAGGAAATGCCCCAGGTGGAGATGTTCAGGACATTCACCAAAGCCAGCTTCACCATCACCCGCACCGAAGACATCCCGGAGCAGATGGCCGCCGCTTTTGCGGCGGCGCTCGGCGGCCGGCCCGGGCCCGTGTTCGTGGAACTGCCCTTTGATGTGCTGTTCAATATGGCCGATGCGCCGGATGCGCTGCCGAAAGTGACCCCGGTACCCGTCGCGCCGCCGCTGGAGGCCGTGCAGCAAATGTTTGACCTGCTGCGGACAGCACAGCGCCCCCTCATCGTCGCCGGCACCCAGGTTTACCAGGATCGGGCGTGGGGGGCCCTGCGCGAACTCACCGAACAGACCGGCATCCCCGTTTACACCAACGGCGGCGGCCGCGGCACGCTCTCTATGCAGCATCCGCACTGTTTTAAGGCTTCGCGCTCGCTGGCCCTCAAAGAGGCCGATGTCGTCGTGCTGATCGGCACGCCGCTGGATTTTCGGCTGAAGTATGGCCAGAAAGACTGGAACCCGCTGGCCAAATTGATCCAGGTGGAGAATGACCCGGCGGAACTGCACCACAACCGCCGCGCCGAGGTGGCCCTGGTGGCCGATGCCCGCCTGGTGCTGGAAGCGCTGTGCGAAGGGTTGCAGGGCCTGCGCTGCGATGCCTGGCTGGCCCATGTGCGCGGTCTGGAAGACACCTTCGACGCGCAGCAGGCCGCCTGGATGAGCCGGATGGAGCGCCCGATCAATCATTTTCGCATGGGCGCGGCCATCAACAGCCTGGTGGATGACAGCCTGATCCTCATCGGCGATGGCGGCGACATCGTGAGCGCCTGCGCCAAAGTGATCGACCTGACGCAGCCGGGCCAGTGGCTGGACCCCGGCCCCCTGGGGACGCTGGGGGTAGGGATGCCCTTCGCCATCGCCGCGCAGCACCTGTTCCCGCAGCGGCGCGTGCTGGTCATCCAGGGCGATGGCAGCTTTGGGCTGAACGGCTTTGAGTTTGATACGGCCATCCGCTTCAACCTGCCCATTGTGAATATTGTGGGCAATGATGCCGGCTGGGGGCAAATTCGCACGCCGCTGAAAAATGTGATGGACGAAAAGCGCACCGCGCCCACCAGCCTGGCCTTCACCCGTTATGATAAAGTGGTGGAGGCCCTGGGCGGTTATGGCGAACTGGTGGAAGACCCGGCCGGCATCGAAGCGGCGCTGGCCCGCGCTTTTGCCACCGGCCGCCCGGCCTGCCTCAATGTCATCCTGGACCAGGAAGGCATGAGCAAGACCGGGGCCAGCAGCCCCTATATTGTCTGAGCCGGTTGTGCCTGCGCTGCCCGTGACTGAATACGCTACTGTGGCCGTCCCTGTGCTGAACCTGCGCGAGCAGCCTGGCACGACGTTTCGCATCCTCCAGCGGCTGCCGGCGGGCACCTGGCTGGCCCTGCTCCAGGGGGTGGATGCGGACTGGGTGCAGGTGCGTGTGCTGGATCATGCCGACCTGACCGGCTATGTGGCGCGGGCCTTCATCACCCCGCAGACCGACACCCCGCCCGCCCCCGCGCCGGATACGCCGCTGACGGAATACAGCGCCACGCTGCCCCCGCGTGATCTGCCGGAGGTGTATGATACGTTCTGGCAGTACGGGGCCCGCCTGGGGCTGCCGCCCGCTTTCGCGTCGCTGCCGGTGGCCATCCCCACGGCCGCGGCCGCCGAAAAATTATGGGTCAACGGCTTCGGCCCCAATTATTTCGCTTTTTTGTACTGGACGGGCTGGTACACCCGCACCGGCGGGATGCACGGCGGCTTCGATTTTATGGTGAAGCAGAACACGCCGCTGCTGGCCGTCAGCGATGGGGTGATCGTGCAGGGGTGGCGCTTCATCCGCAGCCCGGCCGACCGCACGGTGGCGCTGTGGTGTTTTTTGCCCCCCACCCACCGCGACAGCGCCGGCCGCCGCCTGCTGAGCAATGTGCTGGTGGCCTACGCCCACATGAACGATAACCGCCGGCGCGAACATCTGGAGGTGGTGCGGGCCGGCGATGAGATCGGCACCAGCGGCACGCCTGCCGGCAGCGGCAGCAACGCCCATTTGCATCTGGAAGTGCACCTGCTGGAAGGCGACCCCGTGCTGCCCTTCGCCCGCCAGCCCGAAGCCCGCCTGCTGCGCGAGTATGACCGTCGCCAGCTCCAGAATAACAATACCCCGTGGAACCCGCTGCTGTTTTTTCAGCCGGCGCTGGTGCAATACCTGCTGCACCAGCACGAGCTGCACGGGCACGCCCGCAAAGCGCCCGGTTATCCCACGCCGGCCATGCTGCGCCAGGCAGGGGTGGGCCGGCTGGCCCCGCTGGAGGCCTTCACGCTGGCCTATTATCGTTACGGAATGCCGGTGGTGTGGAACAATGTGCCCCTCACGCCGGATCGCGGCGCGGTGACGGCGGCGCATCTGGCGCAGCGCCTGGCGCTGTTCCAGCCCTTTGTGCCCTACCCGGCGCATTTCCTGGCCTGAGCGCCCGCGCACGACATTTATCCTCAAAATGGCATGATACCTGTTCTGTCCCTGGCGGCAAAAATCCTGTAGAGTAAGATCGACAGGGAAGGAGGGCGCTGTGACCGACAATGAACCCGTCATGCTCAAACCTGCGTCCGCAGTCCGGCCGGTTTTCCCGTATGTGGATGGCCACGAACACAAGCCGTTGATGGAGCGCGAAGAACTGCGCGATGTCATCAATCTATCGCTGTGGGCCGGCCAGTTGATGCTGCAACACGGGGCGGATGCCGCCCGCGTGGAAGAGACGATTCATCGCCTGGGCACCGGCCTGGGCTGTGACTGGATGGATATTCTGGTGCTGCCGCAGACGATTGTGGCCACCACCATCAACAATCAGGATTTTCGTACCCGCGTGCGCCGGGCCCCGGCCCGGGGCGTGAATATGACCATCGTGGCCGAAATCAGCGAATTGAGTTACCGGGCCCGCACCGGCGACCTGGATCGTTTTACGCTGCGCCAGGAACTGCACCGCATTGATGGTGCCGCGCCCAATTACAGCCGCTGGACGGTGATACTGGCGGTGGGGGCGGCGTGCGCGGCCTTCTGCCGTCTGTTCGGTGGCGATGCCGTGGCCATGGCGGTCACGTTTTTGGCGGCGGCGGCGGCCATGTTCGCCCGGCAGGAACTGCATCGCCAGCACTTTAACCCGCTGCTCATTACCACCGTCACCGCGTTCATTGCCGGGGTCATCGCCAGCACCATCACGCTGCTGGAACCCGAAACCAGCCGTATGGCCACGCTGTCTGCCGCGGTGCTGCTGCTGGTGCCGGGCGTGCCGCTGGTGAACGCGGCGGAAGATTTGCTGCGCGGCTACCCGGTGACGGGCATCGCCCGCGGCGTGAGCGGGCTGCTGGTGTCGCTGGCGATTGCCCTGGGGCTGGCGCTGGCGCTGTGGGTGACGGGGGGAGGTGGCTTATGAACGCGCTGCTGGAACTGGTGCTTCAGGAGGCGCTGTGGTCGGCGGTGGGTGCGGGCGGCTTTGCTGTGCTGTTCAATGTGCCGCGCCGGGCGCTGCTGTACTGTATGCTGGCCGGGGCCATCGGGCGGGCCGTGCGCACGCTGCTGCTGGAAGGCTTTGATGCCGGGATCGTGGTGGCCACCCTGGCCGGTGCAACCGTCATCGGCTTCATTGCCCATTACTGCGCCCTGCGGCTCAAAATGCCGTCCATGATCTTCGGCATTTGCGGGGCCATCCCCATGGTGCCGGGGGTGTTCGCCTTCCAGACCATGCTGGCGCTGCTGCAAATTACCGGGGTCTCGCCGGAAGCGGCGGCCGAACCGCTGGTGATCGCCGCGCAAAATGCCATTAAAACCGGGCTGATCCTGGGGGCGCTGGCGGCGGGCATCGTCATGCCGGCGCTGCTGTTCGTGCGCCCGA
Organism: Anaerolineae bacterium; assembly: GCA_025454495.1. Taxonomy (GTDB): domain Bacteria; phylum Chloroflexota; class Anaerolineae; order Aggregatilineales; family Phototrophicaceae; genus JALHOR01. The sequence continues at coordinate 12,222 of JALOOI010000026.1, read as the reverse complement.
AGCCGGTGGTCTGAACTGGCCCGGGGCGGTTGCGGTCGCGCTGGCGGCGGTGACTGCCCCGGACTCATGCCTGCCTCATCCCCTGGTGCTATAATCACAACCTGAATCCGCCACCACGATAGAATGCCGCATCATGTCATCTATCACCAAACCCGCCCGACCCTTACCACCCGGCAGCCTGGGGCTGCCCTTCATCGGGGAGCCGCCCCGCCTGCTGGATCTGGAATTTTTGATGCAGCAGTATCACAAATATGGCCCGGTGTTTAAAACGCGCGTCCTGGGGCGCAATATCGCCGTCTTCATGGGGCCCGAAGCGAACCGTTTTGTGCTGCAAACCGGGGCGCACTATTTCTCCTGGCGCGATGGCTGGCCGCCGACGTTTAAAGAACTGCTCGGTGAATCGCTGTTTGTGCAGGATGGCGCTGAGCATAAGCAAAAACGCCGCCTCATCATGCCGGCTTTTCATCGCCAGGCGCTGCACCATTACCTGGGGACGATGGAAGACATCGCCCTGCGCTACCTGGACAGGTGGGCGCAGCAGGGCAGCTTTGCCTGGCTGCACGAAAACAAGCAGTTCACCTTTGAAATTGCCAGCACCCTGCTCACCGGCAGCGCTCCCGGCGCAGACACTGAACGCCTGAGTCAGCAGTTCGTCACCCTCACCGGCGGCTTTATCAGCGTGCCGCTGCGCTGGCCGTGGACCCCGTATGGCAAAGCGCTGCGGGCCCGTGCCGCGCTGCTGCGCTATATTGATGGCGCGATTGAGCATCGCCGCGCCCACCCCACCGATGACGCGCTGAGCCTGCTGGTGCAAACCCGCGATGAAGAGGGCCATGCGCTCACCAACCAGGAATTGCAGGCGCAAACGCTGCTGCTGCTGTTCGCCGGGCACGAAACCAGCGCCTCCATGCTCACGTCGATGGCGCTGGCGCTGTGGCAAAACCCGGCCGCCTGGGCCAAAGCCCGCGCCGAGCAGGCCGCGCTCAACATTCAGGGCCGGCTGACGATGGAGCATCTGAAAGACATGCCGTATCTGGAGCAGGTGTTAAAAGAGGTGGAGCGCCTGTATCCGCCGGTGCCGGCCGGGTTTCGCGGCGTGATCGAAACGTTTGAATTTAACGGCTACACCATTCCGCAGGGCTGGACGGCGCTGTACCCCATCAACGTGGCGCACCGTGACCCGGCCGTGTACAGCAACCCGGAACAATTCGACCCGGAGCGCTTCAGCCCGCAGCGCAGCGAGAGCAGCGTGCCGTTTAGCCTGGTGGGTTTTGGTGGCGGGGCGCGGGTGTGCATTGGCTACGCTTTCGCCCAGCTCGAAATGAAAGTGCTGGCTTCGCACCTGCTGCGGCATTACACCTGGGAGATCGTACCGGGGCAGAATTTGAACATGATCTACTTCCCCACCCTGTTCCCCCGCGATGGACTGAAAGTGCGCTTTGCCCGCCGCCCGCCCGATCAGTAGACCGGCGGCCGGGCGGTGGCCAGATCCGGCTTATCCAGAAACTGGTCGATGAACGCCAGCGTGAGCGCCACCACCTGCCGCCCCTGATCGCGCTGGGCGGGGGTGGGGGCGGCATGGAAAAATTCATGCGCTGCGCCGGGGATAATTTCCACGCGGTGCTGCTCTTTGAGGCGGGCCCCGGCCAGTTCGTCGCGCAGGGTCCGGATGACCACCGGCCGGGTATACGGTTCTTCGCTGCCATACAGCGCCAGGATGGGCGTGCTGGCGGCGGCAAACTGCCCCAGGTACATCTGCGGGAAGCCGCCGTAAATGACCGCCGCTTCCAGGTCGGTGCGTTTGATGGCTGCTTCAAAGGCCATGGTGCCGCCCATGCCCAGGCCGATGGCCGCGACCTTGCTGGTGGTGCGGTGATGCCGTTCCAGCACCGTCAGCGCGGCATCCACCGTTTTATAACGGCTGTCGCGGGTTTCTTCCACCAGTTGCATGGCGTGGGCCGGGCTGGCCGGCGTGCGCCCGTTGAACAAATCCGGCACGATGACATAATAACCAAGCTGCGCGTAAAAATTGGCCAGCATCCGGCACACATCGTTCATGCCCCACCAGTCATGAAAAATGCCGATGCCGGAAAAGCGCGTGCCGATGCGGGGATGGGCCCAGTAGGCCGGCAGCTTTTGCCCCTGGTCGGTGACGATGGTGATGTAACCGCTGTCGATGGCGTATTCAACCCGCCCGTGATGCTGAAAAGGCATATCCTCGCCTGACTGCTGCCGGTGGCCGGTCAGCGTAAATCGCGGTAGTAAACGGTCTGCTGGTGGGGTGCAGCCTCGCCATCGCTGCCGATGAGGGCGGCGGTTTTATCCGTCACCAGCAGAAACAGCGTGCGGTAGCCCTGGCGATAAGCCCGGTCACGCAGGGCGAAAAAAAGCTGCTGTGACAGGGCCCTGGGCGACCAGCAGTAGACATCGGCGCTGCGCGGGTCATACAGGCGCTGCTGATAGCATACAAAGGCTTCGTGGCCGCCGGCGTTGACATGCAGGCGCTGCGTGCTGCGCGCCATCACGGCCGGCAGCGCATCCCAGTGCGAATACCACAGCGCCTCCCACAGTTGCCGCGCCGAAGTCATACGCCCGACCACCATGCCCCAGCCTTTGATGGCGCTGGATTTTGCTTCGGGCGATTCGGTGGCTTTGTAGAAACTTTGCCCCGGCTGCGCCGTGACGCTCACCTGTTGCAGCGTGAGCAGGGGAGCCAGCCCGCAGCCGGTATACAGCGCCCGCTCCCCGGCATCATAAGCCGAAGCCGCGGCCAGCAGCCGCCCGGTTTTGCCCGCGTGGGCCAGCACCGCCTGGAGCAGCGTGTCCGGCGCGTCTGGCGGGGCCTCCGCCGCGATGAGCAAATGATTGAGGTGCTCGTGCGCTTCAAAGGGGGCAGGTTCGCTGCCGTCGTACAGTTCGGCATAGCCCAGCAGGCGCGCTGCGTCCACCAGCACCAGCGGCACGCCCGCGCCGCGCAGCAGGTGGCTCAGCCAGATCGCGCCGGTTTCCACGCTCAGCCAGGCGCCGCCATGCAGCCAGCGCTCATACAGGGTCAGGCTGGCGTAGGGCACGTCTTCCACCTGCCGGCGGTCATTCAGCCGCTGCCATTTCTCCACCCGCGCACAAAAGAGCGCACTGATGGCCGCGGTATCGTCCAGCGTTGCCTGTCTCACCTGCATGGTTGCCTGCCTTTGCTGACGGTAGCCCTGCCGGGGATTCTACCACCATCGGCAGCGATTGTTGAGCAGCGGAAATGAAAGACCAGTTTGTCCGGCCGCTGCCCGTGCAGGCGGCCGGAGGTGCTGTGTTATACTCGTGGCGTGGTGGCAGCGGCAGCAGGGAGACAGCGCGTGCTTTTAGCCTTTGACATCGGCAACACCAACATTCACCTGGGGCTGTGGCAGCAGGGCACCTGGCGGCTGTCGTGGCGGGCGCGGACGGTGAGCGACAAAATGCCGGACGAATATGGCGTGCTGGTGCGTAATTTCCTCAGCAGTGCGGACGTGGGCTATGAGGCCATCACCGGCGTGGTCATTGGCAGCGTGGTGCCGCCCCTCACGCTGTCGTTTTATGAGCTGGTGACGCGCTATTTTCGCGTGGAGCCGGTCATCGTCAGCGGCAAGCTGGATATTGGCATCCCCATTGAAATTGATCAGCCGGAGCAGGCCGGGGCCGACCGCCTGGCGAATGCGGCGGCGGTGGTGGCGCTGCACGGCGGCGGCCCGGCCATCGTGGTGGATTTTGGCACGGCCACCAATTTTGATGTGGTCTCCGCCGGCCATGCCTACATCGGCGGGGCCATTGCCCCCGGCATTGGCGCGGCGCATGATGGGCTGGTCAGCCGCGCGGCCCGCCTGCACAAAATTGATCTGGAGCCGCCGCCGGATGCCATCGGCCGCAATACCATTCATGCCATGCAGTCCGGCATCGTCCTGGGCTACCTGGGCCTGGTGGAAGGCCTCATCACCCGGCTGAAAGCCTCGCTGGCCGCGGAGAAAATACAGGTCATTGGCACCGGCGGCCTGGCTTCGCTGTTCATCCAGCACACCCCCCTGATTGATAAAGTCGCGCCGGAACTGACGCTGGATGGCCTGCGCGTCATCTACGAGTATCGCCAGCGCCGTACCGGGTAGTGCTGGCTAATCCCCGGCCCCGCCGATACAATACGCGGTAATAGATTTTGCGTACACAGGAAGGTAAAACAGCATGACGTTATTTCCGCGTTCCAGCGGTATTCTGCTGCATCCCACCTCGCTGCCGGGGCGCTATGGCCTGGGCGACCTGGGCGAAAATGCTTTTCGTTTCGTGGACTGGCTGGTTTCGGCAGGGCAGTCCATCTGGCAGATTTTGCCGCTGGGCCCCACCAGCTACGGCGATTCACCCTATCAGACGCTCTCTGCCTTCGCCGGCAATCCCAACCTCATCAGCCTGGATAAGCTGGTAGAAGCCGGCTGGCTGACGGCCGCCGACCTGGACGATACGCCCGCTTTCCCGGCCGACCGGGTGGATTATGGCCCCGTGATCGACTTCCACAACCAGAAGCTGGCGCTGGCCTACCGGCGGTTTCAGGCCACTGCCGGCGAACAAACGCGCAGCGCCTTTGAAAACTGGTGCCGCGATCATGCTGCCTGGCTGGAAGATTTCGCCCTGTTCGTGACGCTGAAGAATAAAAATAACCTGCGCCCCTGGGTGGAATGGGACGACCGCGCCGCCGCGCTGCACCGGCCGGACGCGCTGGCTGCGGCCCGCGCCGCCCATGCCGATGCCATCCAGGAACAGCGTTTTCGCCAGTGGCTGTTTTATACCCAGTGGTACGCCCTCAAATATTATGCCAATCGCCAGGGCGTGCGCCTGTTTGGCGATATTCCGATCTTTGTCGCCCACGACAGCGCCGATGTGTGGGCCAACCAGGGCGATTATTTTCTGGATGAAGCCGGCCAGCCCACCGTGGTCGCCGGGGTGCCGCCGGATTATTTCTCGGAAAATGGCCAGTACTGGGGCAACCCGCTGTATCGCTGGGATCGGATGCAGGCGGCCGGCTATGCCTGGTGGATTGCCCGTGTGAAGGCCACCCTCAGCCTGGTGGATTACATCCGCATTGACCATTTCCGTGGCTTTGAGGCTTACTGGCGTGTGCCGGTGAACCCGCAGCAAACCGCGAAGGTCGGCGAATGGATTCCGGGCCCGGCGCAGGATTTCTTCCACGCGCTCCAGGCGGCCTGCGGCGACCTGCCCATCATCGCCGAAGACCTGGGGGTGATTACCGCCGGCGTGGAAGCCCTGCGCGATGGCTTCGGGCTGCCGGGGATGAAAGTGCTGCAATTCGCCTGGAGCGACCCCACCAATGCCTTCCTGCCGCACAACCAGCCGGTGAACTGCGTGGTGTATACCGGCACCCACGACAACAATACCACCATTGGCTGGTGGCTGAACCCGGAAGAAGTGACCCCGGAGATGCGCCAGTTCGTGCAGGAATACCTGGGCAAAGAGGTTTACGAAATCAACTGGGAATTGATGCGCGTGGCCATGCGCTCGGCGGCGCATACGGCCATCTTCCCCATGCAGGATGTGCTGAACCTGGGCGCAGCGGCCCGCATGAACACCCCCGGCGTGCAGGGGGGTAACTGGGGCTGGCGCTTCACCGAAGAACAACTGACGCAGGAGAGCCATCATCGCCTGGCGCATTACACCTGGCTGTATCAGCGCCGGCCAGATCAGCAGACGAAAGAATACGGCGATACCGCCACCAAAAATCGCTGAGTCCCTGCATCCGCGCCCCTGCCGGGCCGCCCGGCGGGGGTGTGCGGCCGCAGTCCTGCTTTCCCCGCCCGAATGCTTTATAATGAACGCCGCGTAGTCATTCTATTCAGGGACGAAACCTCATGGCCTACCTGCCAGCCTGGACGGACGGCGTGCATCACGACGGTTCCGCGATGTATCTTTCCAATCCGCTGCCCGCGATGGGCGAAACGGTGACGGTACGCCTGCGGCTGCCGGCCGCCACCCCGGTCACGCGGGCCTTCATCCGCGCCGCCGTGGATGGCGAAACCCACATGGCCCCCCTGCACATCGAACAGACCACGCCCGGCGCGGTCATCCTGGCCGGCACGCTCACCATTCAGCAGCCCCGTACCGATTATCGCTTTAAGCTGATGACCGATGCCGGCGCATACATCTATAACGCCATGGGCATCAGCCGGGCAGACAGCCCGGAATATTATGATTTTACCCTGCTGGCAGATTATCCCGCGCCGCTGTGGGTGCGGGAGTGTGTGTTTTACCAGATTTTCCCGGAGCGCTTCCACAATGGCAACCCCGCCAACGATGTGCTGGATAACGCCTGGGTGCGCGAAGGCAAAGCCACCCGCCGGCGGAACTGGGGCGAGCCGCCCATCCCCTGGAAGGAAGGCCGCAGCGTCGATTTTTATGGCGGCGATTTAGAGGGCATCACCCAGAAATTGTCCTATTTGCAGCGTCTGGGCATCAATGCCCTGTACCTGACCCCCATTTTCGTCGCCAGCAGCAACCATCGCTACGACATCAACGATTTTCACCATGTTGATCCCCATGTGGGGGGCGATGCCGCCCTGGCCGCCCTGCGGGCCGCGCTGGATACCGCTGCCATGCGCCTGATGCTGGACATCACCCCCAACCATGTGGGCGTGGAGCATGTGTGGTTTAAGCAGGCGCAGCAGGATGCCAGCGCCCCGGAGGCCACTTTCTTCTTTAAGGATCAAACCACCGGCGCGTATGAAACCTGGCTCGGTGTGTCTTCCCTCATCAAGCTCAACTGGAGCAGCCAGGTGCTGCGCGACCGCATGTATCGCCAGCCGGATTCAGCGCTGCGCCGCTGGTTGCAGCCGCCGTATCGCATTGATGCCTGGCGGCTGGATGTGGCCAACATGACCGGCAACCTGCGGGCGCTCCAGCTTGACCATGACGTATGGCAGGAGATGCGCCCCCACCTGAAAGGCGATAACCCCGACCTGTACCTGCTCGGTGAATACTTCCCGGATGGCACGCCGCACACCCAGGGCGACGAACTGGATGCGGCCATGAATTACGCCGGCTTCAATATCCCGGTGCGGCGCTGGCTGGGGGGCGAGGATGTGGGCGTACAGGATGGCCAGCCCTACGGCGACCCCAATTTGCTGCCCGCCGAAGCCATGGCGCTGCAATGGCAGCGTTTTATGGCCGCGGTGCCCTATGTCATCACCTTGCAGCAGTTCACCCAGCTTGATAGCCACGATACCACCCGCATCCTGAATGTGTGCGGCGGCGATAAAGCCCTGGTGAAACTGGGGGTGGCGCTGCTGATGGCCTTCCCCGGCGTGCCCTGTGTGTATTACGGCACCGAGATCGGCCTGGCGGGGGGCAAAGACCCGGATAACCGGCGCTGTATGCCCTGGGACGAAGATGCCTGGGATCTTGACCTGCTGACCTATCATCAACATTTGATCGGCATTCGGCGCAGCGCCCCGGCCCTGGCGCACGGTGGCTTTCAGCGCCTGCTGGCCGAGGGCGATGTGATCGCTTTTCTGCGCGAAGCGCCGCAGCAAACGCTGCTGTTTGTGGGCAGCCGCGCTGCCAGCAGCCGGGTGGAAGTGCCCCTGGCCGCCGCCGGGCTGGCCGCCGGGGTGGTGCTGCGTGACCTCATCTCGGGCAATGTGTACACCGCCACCGCTGACGTGCTGGTGCTGACCGGACTCGCGGCTGGCACCGCGCTGCTGCTGGAGGTGCAGCCGGTTTCCCCGGCCGCGCAAAATTAATCTTTAAATTTTGACAAAGGGGATAGCCTTTTCTGGCATTGTGTGCTATGATCATTTGCGGTGGGAATTTACTCCACCTGGCTTGATATGGCAGCACATCTGCAATCTGTACTGTACTCTCTACGGAAGATGGCTGTATGTGTCACCTGGAAAGCCGTCATTTCGTAAGTTACAGGAGAATTGCAGCATGGCACGTACCACCGGAACCGTGAAATGGTTCAATGCAGAAAAGGGTTATGGTTTCATCACCCCGGAAGAAGGTCCCGACGTTTTCGTGCACTACACCGCCATTCAGTCTAACGGTGGCTACCGTACCCTCAATGAAGGGGATCGTGTAGAGTTCGAGATCACTCAGGGCAAAAAGGGCAAACAGGCCAGCGACGTTACGGTCATCAAGAAGTAATCCGACTGCGGATATTCTGAACCGCCCCACAGGGGGGCGGTTTTTAATTCCCGGCGTGGCGCTCGATGAAGGTTTTCACCGCGCCGAAATATTTGCCGGTATCGCGCAGCAGCAGGTCATTGTGCTGGCCACCGGGTATCAGCACCAGCATTTTATCCGTGGTGGGGGCGGCCGCATACAGGGCCTGGCCCTGTTCCGGCGGGATGAGGGTATCGGCGCTGCCGTGCAGCACCAGCAGCGGCAGGGGCACCGTGGCCAGTTTGGCCACATTGTTCAGCGGCAGGGCCGGGTCATGCATCAATGCGTCCGGCAGGCCAATCCCCAGGCGGCGGAACAGCGACGGCGCATCGGCAAAGGCGCTGTCCAGCAGCAGCCCGCGCAGGCGGGCCGGCCGCTGCTGCGCCAGGTAGATGGCCGGGGCGCTGCCCAGGGAACGCCCCTTCATGAACAGCGGGGCCTGTGCCGCGCCGTGGGCGGCCAGCACCGCCGGCAGCGCATCCAGCGCGGCCAGCGCATCCGGCAGCAGGCGGCTGGTGAGGGGCGTGCCGCTGCTCCAGCCATAGCCACGATAATCGATCACCAGCAGAGCGGCCCCGGCCAGCCGGTACAGCGGCGCGAGCAGGTCATAATCCGCGACCATTTCGCCATTGCCGTGCCAGAAGATAATGATGGGCCGCCCCGGTGCCGGATAATAGCGATACCCCAGGGCGACATCATCCGCCACCGGCAGCGTGCCATCCACCGTATCGGCTTCCATGGCGATACCCGGTTGGGTCTTGCGGACGTGAAAAAGCTGAGACGTAATCGCCAGGTCATCCAGCGGGTGTAAGGACATCAGCACAGCTCCAGGACTCAGGCGGGCAGCAGCAGCACCAGGTTGTTGCGGTGGATGGCAGCATCGCCATAGCTGTAGCCCAGTAATTCGATGATCTGGTGGGATTGTTTGCGGCACAGCAGGCGCAGCGCGTCGCTGTCGTAACTGGTGAGGCCGTGGGCCAGTTCTGCGCCATCGGGATCCAGCACGCTGATGGTGGCCCCGCGGGCAAAATCGCCCTGCACCGCCACAATGCCCACCGGCAGCAGGCTCGCGCCGTCTCTGGCCAGCATAGCCCGCCGCGCCCCGGCATCCACCTGCACCGCCCCCTGGGGACGGTCGGTGAGCAGCCAGCGCTTGCGGCTCTCCAGCGGCGTACCCACCGGGGCGAAGCGCGTGCCCACCGCCTCGCCGGCGGCCAGGCGGGCCAGCACCTCCGGGGCCGTGGCCGCCGCGATCACCGTCGTCACCCCGCTGAGGGTGGCCGTGCGGGCGGCCTGCAATTTCGTCACCATGCCGCCGGTGCCGCCGCGGGTGCCGGCCCCCCCCGCCAGCGCCAGCAATTTATCGTCAATCTGCGTCACCTGTTCGATCAACTGTGCGTCGGGCTGGCTGCGCGGGTCGGCGGTGTACAGCCCGCCCTGATCCGTGAGGATCACCAGCAGGTCACTTTCCAGGGCGCTGGCCACCAGCGCCGAGAGATTATCATTATCCCCCACGCGGATTTCTTCCGTCGCCACGGTGTCATTTTCATTGATGATGGGCAAAATGCGCTGTTCCAGCAGGGTTTGCAGCGTATCACGCGCGTTCAGGTAGCGCGTGCGGTGGCTCAGGTCATCGCGCGTCAGCAGCACCTGCGCCACCACGATGCTGAAAATGTCGAACAGGTCGGTATAAATACGCATCAGGTGGCTCTGGCCGATGGCCGAGAGCATTTGCCGGGCCGGCACCGACCGGCTGAATTCCCGGTGGCTGACCCGTTCACGCCCGGCGGCCACCGCCCCGGACGAAACCAGGATGATCTCCCGGCCGGCCTGATGCAGCCGGGCGATTTGCTGAATTAATTCCAGCATTCGCTGCCGGTGCAGGCGGGTAGTACCTCCGGTTAAGCTGCTGGTTCCCAGTTTGACGACGATTCGTTGTGGCTGCATAATGAGAATGGGCGTTGTGTGATACACTCATACACGATTATAGTGAGCGTGGCAGCGGGCGACAACCGGCAACCCCCGGCGGAGCAGCTTCGGTATGGATGGTGAATTAACCTGCTTTATTGAATTCCGCGTGTATGATGAAACGCGCTTCCAGCTTTTTGAGCGCTTCCTGCGCGGGATGCGGGCCCGCAGCCTGGCGGCCGCGCAGCCGGTGGCCGTGCCCGAAGATTCCACGCAGCGCAGCCGCAGTTTTACCGCGCCGGAGGACTGGCTGCTGCTGTTTCGCCCGGACGATTTGCTGCGGATGGGCCTGCCCGATCATACCGCCGCGCTGGCCGCGCTCCAGGCGTGGAAAGGCCTCACCCGCAATGAGCGCCGCGCCGCCATCCATAAAGATGAAGCCCTGCAACTGCTGGCCGATTTTGCCGATATGGTCAAACGGCTGAGCGATGTGCGCTATCGCCCCACCCGCTGCGAAAAAAACGGCCGCGATACCGCCCGGCTGGAATTCGTCACCGATGAATTGTATTTCACCGAGCGCGACTCGCTGGAAGATTTGCTGCTGTTCTTCGGCTTTATGCACATTGTGGACGATGGCTGCTGAGCCGGCCGGCATTGACAGCGCCGCGACCGGCCTTTAGGATGTGTCCTCTGTTAACCTGATGTGCTGGGAGTTGTGCCTGTGGCACGGAACAGGTCTTCCCTGGCGACCGCCACCGGCCTGCTGCTGTTGACGCTGCTGTATGCCGGGCTGTATCTGCTGTATCGCCAGGCAGAGCCACTTTTCCCCGCTGAACCGGATATTGATAATTACAGCGCCGCGCTGGCGCAGCACGAACAACCGGCGCTTTTCCAGCGTGACCCTGCCTTTGCGGATGGCCTGCTGACCGGTATGCTGTGGGATGGCGCATATTTATATATGCGTCTGTTCCAGGTGCTGCACCAGGCCTTCCCGGAAGATGTTTCGCGGCAGCTTGCCCTGCTGCACATCATCCCCTCAGCGCTGTCGCTGCTGTCGTTTTACTGGCTGCTGCGGGGTTTTCACTTGCCGCGGGTAACGGCGACGCTGCTGGCGACGGCCTTCAGCCTGTGGCTGCTGCTGCTGTTTTATCCTGGCATCCCCAGTTTGTATTATTTCGCCCTCACGCCGCTGCTGCTGGGGGCGCTGTGGCGTTATGTGTTTGCGCCGGCGCTGCACGGGCAGGCGCTGTGGCTGCCCGGCGTGGCCCTGCTGGGGGCGGGCATCGGCCTCAGCCCGTATCTGGTCAATTCGGTGAACGGGCTGGCTTTCAACCTGCTGACGCTGCTGCTGGCGGGGCTGCTGTGGCTGCTGCGCCGGCTGCCGCTGCCGGCTTTCGTGGCGCTGCTGGTGGGGCTGCTGCCGGCGCTGGCCCTCACCAGCCTGGGGGGCGGGACCGGCGGCACCGGGGCCCGCCTCACCGCGGAAGCCGTTCACCTGTGGTCGCAGACCCTGCAACTGCCGTCCGTGCAGCCGGCGGTGTATGCCGCCCTGTATATGGCCATCATCCTCACCGGGCTGGCCGCCTGGCGCACCGGGCAGCGCGTGGTCAAACTGCTGTTCATCACCAGCAGCGGGGTGCTGTGGATCATGGTGTACGGCAACATCGTCGCAGTGCTGCTGCTGTACCTGGTGCTGAAGACGTGGCAGCGCCGGGATGAGCCGCTGGATGCGGCTCTGGCGGTGGCCGTCAGCGCCGGGGTGTTCATCGGGCCGCCGCTGCTGTGGATCGTTCACGAAGTGTGGTCGCTGACGCAGTGGCACACGCTGCTGTTCATCGCCTGGCAAATGTATCGCTTTCACTTTATTGGCTATTTCATTGTCGTGCTGCTGCTGGCCCGGCTGACGCTGGATGCCACCCGCGCTATCCCGGATGTGCGGCTGCAATGGCTGACGCAGGCGGGACTCGCGGCCCTCATCGTGCTGCAACCGTCCCGTTTTGTAACGCTGACTGCTGAAATAGAAACCCTGGTGCTGGCTTTCATGGTGGCGCTGCTGCTGCTGCTGCCCCACGCCCGGCATTCCTTCGCGGCCCGGCCGGTGCCGCTGCCCCGGCTGGCGCTGCT
>JALOOI010000204.1 GCA_025454495.1 Anaerolineae bacterium | reverse complement strand
GGCATGGTGCAGCGCCCGGTCGGCCAGCACATAATCGAAGGTGTGGCGGGCATGGGGCAGGGCATCCCAGTCTTCCACTGCCAGGTGCCCGCGCCATTCTGTCTGCGACAGGCGGGCGATTTCATGATGATAGGGCAGGCTGTCTTCCACATAATCCATCGACACAATGCGCCACTGCGGATACTGCCACCCGGCCCACACCGAAATGGTGCCCCAGCCCGCGCCCACGCTCAACACGCTGGCGGGATGCTGAAAACTGTGCCCGTACAGGCGCTCGGCGCGGGCCAGTTCGGCGGCAAAATAGGCAAACAGGCTGCCGTCGCCCAGGTGTTCGGCGCGGTCCAGGCTGGCATAATACGCCGCGAAAAATTGCTTCTCGCGGGTCTTGATCTCGCTCTCGGTGGCAGGTGGCAGGCCGCTCATAGGCATTCGGTCTCTTTCATCAGGGCTGTACGGACGATGCCCGCCGGTTACAGTGCCTGAGCATACAGGGTGATCTTGGACAGTTCCGGGGTGGAACCCCACCGGGCGACAAACGCATACATCAGCCGTTCCAGCCAGTCTAACGGCACGCGGTGCCGCAGCCATTTGCGCCCCCGACGGCCCAGGGGCGTGGTGCCGCCGCTGAGAAAGCGCTCCATATCTTCGGTATGGACGCGCAAACGGGGCTGCCAGCCGGACTGGCGTAAAATATCGGCCCACTGCGGCGGCGTGTAAATATGGTCATTGGTGCCTTCGGCCAGCATATTGACGGCGAAGGTGGCGCGGGCCCCGGGCCGGTACAGGGGCAGTGCCGGCTCGCGCAGCGCGATGAGCAGGCCGCCCTGGCGCGTCACCCGGCGCACTTCGCGCAGCGTCCGCACTGGATCGAGCGCATGATGCAGGGCCCGATCAGCGATGATGTAATCAAACGTATTGTCGGCGAAGGGCAGGCTGTCCCAGTCGGCGGCGGCACGCCAGTTGCGGCGTGGCACTTGCATCCGCGCGGCCATCGCGTCGTGCAGCGTTAAACTGTAGGGCACATAATCGCTGGCGATGACGCGCCACTGCGGGCAGCGGGCCGCCGCCCAGATGGCCAGCGTGCCCCAGCCCGATCCCAGGTCCAGCACTGTGGCCGGGCGATTCAGCGGCTGCTGATACAGGCGTTCCGTGCGCCCAAATTCGTTCTCAAAATACTGCACCAGATAACCATCCATGAGCTGGCGCTGCATGTCCGCCTGGTGATAATAGGTGTCAAAGTAGCGAATTTCGCTGGCTTTAAGCTCAGTTTCGGTCGGGCTGGCAGGTGCTGTCATCGGCTTTTTTCCTCCGAAGCAGGGCGGGCAGCGGTGGGCGGCTGCATGGTGAAGGGAATGCGCCAGGCCCCCCGTGAGTTGTTCAGCGGGCGCAGGTGATTCACGGTACCCGGTATCACTAATTCGGTCAGGTCGGGCGCGGTTACACTGGCATACAACAGATTGCTGATGTTCTCGAACTCGGGCCCGCCTTCGGTGGCGATCTGATAGGCGACGACATAATCGCCGGCGAAAAGATCGCCCGTCGTCACCTCAAAGCGGCGGGTCAGCCGGTCGCCGGCGACGGCCTGAATGTGATCGTTGATGACCACGCAGCCGGCATTGCTGCCGTTAAGATCGTGCAGTTCAAACACATGATACACCGCTTCGGCGATGGTGGCCTGCGCGTGCAGCGTAAGCTCGAATTGCAGGCAGGTGCCGCTGCTGACGGTGACAGCCCGCCCGCCGGTTACGCCGTTCACCTGCGTCTGTACCTCCTGCACGATCAATTCGCCGGTGCGCTTGTTGCCCGGTTGCAGCGGGGGAATATCGCCGGTCTGGCTGACGCTGCCGCCCAGGCTGGACTGAAGATATGCATTACACACCGCGCTGCTGTCGCCCCTCTGCACCACCTGGCCGCCATCCAGCCACAGCGCCTGCTGTGTAATGCCCATCACCTCATGCAAATTGTGCGAGATGAAGATGAGCGCGATCTCCTGTTCCAGCAGTTGCGCCATGGCATTACGGGCTTTGCGCCGGAATTTCTGGTCGCCGACGGCCAGCACTTCATCAATGATGAGCACATCCGGGCGTACATGGATGGCCACCGCGAAGCCCAGGCGCACGCGCATCCCGCTGCTGTAATTACGCATGGGGGTATCCAGAAAATCGCCAATTTCGGCAAAATCGACGATGGCATCCAGCCGCTGCTGAATGTCGTGGCGGCTGAGGCCCATCATGGTGCCGTTGATGTAGATGTTTTCGCGGCCCGTCAGCACCGGGCTGATGCCGGCATTGAGCGCGATGAGCGCCTGCACGCGCCCGCGCATGGTCACGCTGCCGCGGGTGGGCTTGATGAGGCCGTTGAGAATTTTGAGCAGGGTGGTTTTGCCCGCGCCATTACGCCCGATGATCCCCAGCGATTCGCCGCGCCGCAGTTGAAAAGAAACGTCCTGCAACGCCCAGAATTCTTTGCTGCGCAGCGCCGGCGATACGCTGCCCCCGCGAATTTCCGTCCACACATCGCGCACGCCGTACAGCAGCGAGCGCTTCAGGTCGCGGCAGAATTTTTTAGAAATATCCTGAACATCCACCAGCAATTGTGACATAGGTTTCACGATCCTGACCGAGGCTGAGTCCGGGCTTAGTCCCCCAGGCGTTCGACGACAATGGGCACTGTGAGGCGATACAGCACCAGCCCGATCACCAGGCAGGGCAGCAGCGCCAGCCCGAACACGAGCGCGGTCATCTCGCTGCCGGCCGGGGCCCCGGCATCGCTGCCGAAGAAAGCCGCGCGGGCGGTATTGAGGAAGGGTGTCACCGGGTTCAGCCCGGCCAGCACACTCAAAAAGCCGGTCGTCGGCATGGGGTACAGCACCGGCGTAACGAACAGGCCAAACGTCAGCAGCGCCGTCACCAGGCGGGCAATATCCTGCACCAGCAGCAGCAGCGGCAGCAGCACCAGGGCGATCAGCAGCCCCAGGGCCATCATCCCCAGGGCGGGCAGCAGCGCCAGCGGGAAGCTGGCCGCCAGCGGCACCCCGTAGGCCAGCAGCAAAATCACCAGCGGCAGGCATTTAATCGTCGTATCGAACAGCAGCTTATACAGGCCGGAGATAAGAAACGCCTCGCGGGAGATATTGACCTTGCTCAGCGTCGTCAGCGCCCCGCGCACCTCGTTCAACGTGCCCAGAATAGCTCCGGTGAACAGTTCCCACAGAATCGTCCCGAACAGGACATAGACCGGGTAGGGCACGCTGCCCGTCTGCGCGTTTAAAATTTGCTGCTGCTGCAACAGGGAAAACGTGAGCACGGTGATGAGCGAGGGCCCCACCGCCCACAGGATGCCCAGGAACGACTCGCGGTAGCGGGCACTCAGATCGCGCCGGGCCAGGCGGGCGGCCAGTTCGCGGGCGGCCCACAGCCCGGCCAGCGTCTGCCGCAGCAGCCGCCCCGGCCGGCGTACTTCGCTGTGGGCGCTGTAAGATGTGATGGGTAGAGGCAGATTGGACATAAGACCGGATCGTTTATCCGTGCAAGAGCATGATTGGCATCGGCTGTATTCTAGCCACTTTGCGCCAGGAAAACAGGGACAAAAGCCCGCCATCACTCGATCAGTTGCCCCTCGCCATCAGCGTGCCGCCCCAGGTCATCGCGCACGGCACCGGCCCGCGGCACCCCCTGGCGATGCGCCGCCGCCGCAATCGCATGAGAGGCCACCGGCGCGGTGATGACCAGGAACACCGCCAGCGCCAGCGCTTTCAGCGTCACTTCCGGCATCAGCAAAGACGCGCCCGCCAGCAGCCCGATAATCCCCAGGGTGGACACTTTGCCCGAAGCATGAGCGCGGGAATACACATCCGGCAGGCGCACCATGCCGACGATGCCCACCACACTGAAAAACGTCCCGGCGCTTAAGGCCAGCAGGGCCAAAATTTCGCTCAGCGTCATGATTGTTCACCTCCTGCGCTCAAAAAACGCGCCCCTCCGAAAGATAGCGGGCAATAGCCAGCGTGGCGATGAAGCCAAAGGCCGCCAGCGCCACCCCCACATCAATCACCAGCGCCGAATCTTGCAGCAGCATCAGCAGGATAATGATGCCGATCAACAGGGTGGTGGTGGTTTCCACCGCCTGTAACCGGTCGGCCGGCCCCGGCCCGATGACGGCCCGATAGGCACAGGGCAGCAGCAGCACAATCAGGATGCCCAGTGCGATTTGAACCACCGTAAAAACCAGCGGATTCATGCCTCCCTCCCCATCACCCGTTCCAGCAGCCGCAGCCGCTGCGCCTGGGCGGCTTCGGCGATGGCCGCCGAGGCCACCACATCCAGGCAGTGCACATACATCAGGTGGTTATCGGCCACTTCGACCACCAGTTCACCCGGTGTCAGCGAAATATAATCCGCGCTCAGCGCCAGAATCACCGGGCTGCGCTCACGATCCCCGGTGGCGACGGCGATGATCCCCGGTTGCAGGCGCATATCCCGCGCCAGCACGCGCCGGGCGACATCCAGCCCGGAGAAAAAAATATCCCGGAACAGAAACAGCACATACAGGCACAGCGCCAGCAACTGCCCCGGCAGCCGCGACCAGCGTACCGCAAAGGCCGGCGGCCGCAGCGCGATCACCAGCGCTATCCCGGCCAGCAGCCCCACCATGAACACCTCCAGCGTGGCCTGCCCCACAATGACCACCCACAGCAGCGCCATCGGCAGCGCGTACAACAACCCTGGCACCATCGGTTAGCCTCCCAGTACCGCGCGAATATACAGTTGTGGATCGGCAAGCTGCGCCACGGTTTGCGCCGCCACCGCCAGCAGGGGCGACCCGAACAGCCCCAGGATAACGCACAGCCCGATCAGCACGGCCGGCGCAAAGGGTTGATCGCCATATGGCTTGAGGGTGATGGGCTGTGCCGGGGCCTGCTGAAAAATGAGCTGCCAGGTGCGCGTCATATACAGCAGGGTGATGATGCCGGCACTGACCACCAGCCCCACCACCAGCCAGTCCTGCGCCCCAAGGCCGCCCTGCACCAGCGCCACCTTGCTCACAAAGCCGTTCAGGGGCGGCACCCCGGCCAGCGCCAGCCCGCCGGCAAAATACAGCCCGCTGATGAACACCAGCGTCTGCCCCACGCCGCCAATCTCGCTGAGGCGCGAGGTTTTGCCCGGCGTGCGGCTGGAGACCAGCCCGGTAATCATCAGCAGCGCGGCTTTGATGAACGAATGATTGACCGCATACACCAGCGCCCCCGCCAGCGCCGCCGCCGTGCCCCAGCCAATCCCCACCAGGATAAAGCCAATTTGCCCGAAGGTGGAATAGGCCAGCAGCCGCTTGGCATCATAGGTGCGAAACGCCCCCAGGCTGCCAAAGAAAATGCCGATCACCCCCAGGACGATCAACAAATCCTGTATCAGCGGCGCTTCGGCGGTGAACATCAGCGTCATCATGCGGATTAAGCCATAAACCCCCACTTTGACCACCACCGACGATAAAACAGAATGTACCGGCGTGGGCGCGGTGGTATGAAAATCGGGCTGCCAGAAGTGAAACGGAAACACCGCGCTTTTGACCAGGAAGGCGCACATCAACATCACCGCCGCCGCCCCGGCCAGCAGCGGGCGCTCGCCGCCGGCCAGCAGCCGGCCGATGTCGGCCATGTTCAGCGTGCCAAAGGTGGCATACAGCGCCGCAATGCCGATCAGCAGGAACAGCGTGCCCATCGCGCTGATGAACAGGTATTTGATGGCCGCTTCCAGCCCCAGTTTATTATCGGAGATAGCCACCAGCACCACCGACGCAATCACCATCAGCTCAATGAAGACGAACAGCGTGAAGATGTCGCCGGTATACAGCGCCCCATTTAAGCCGGCCCCCATGCACAAAAACAGCGGCATAAAGGCCGGATAACTGACGCATTTATCCTTGCAGCCCAGGGCATACACAATGCCCATCATCATCACCGTGGTGGCCATCACCGCAAACACCGAAGCCAGCAGATCGCCCACCAGCACGATGCCAAAGGGCGGCTGCCAGCCCCCCGGCCGGTACGTCAGAATATCGCCCTGCACATTCACCAGCAGCACGCCCAGGCTGCACAGCCACGCCAGCACCCCGGCCAGCAGCCCCGCGCCCTGTTGCAGCGTGCGATTGCGTGCCAGCACAATGCCCGCTGCCGCACAGAACAGCGGGATCACGATGGGCCCCAGTAACAATACCTCCATGCGCCACTACCCTTTCAGATGATCGACTTCATCGCTGTCCACGGTCTTAAAGCGGCGCGAAGACACCGCGATGAGGCCCAGCAGCAGCGCATAGGAACCAAAGCTGATGACAATGGCCGTCAGGATGAGCGCCTGCACCAGCGGATCACTGGTCTGGCGGCCCTGCGCCGGCAGGCCGGCATAAGCCGGGATCACGCCATCGTAGGCCCCCACCGCCAGAAAGAGCAAATTAATGGCCGTGAACAGGATGTAAAAGCCCATCGCGGCCTTAATCAGGTCACGCCGTAGAAGCTGGAAGACCCCCATGCCAAACATAATCCCCGTCGCAATGGCAAATAACACATTCATACCGGCTCCACCTCTTTCGGATGACTGATCGCTTCCAGAATGGCGCTGATGCCGCCAAAGACGGTGAGGCAAATGCCCACCTCAAACACCAGCGAGGAGGCCAGCTTAATGCCGGCCACGTTAAAGCCTTCCACCTGGGTGAAGGCCATGAACTCGCGCCCGAACAGCAGCGGCAGCAGCGCATTGGTGAAGGCCAGCAGCAGCCCCAGGCCGATGAACACGGTCGGGCGCAGCCAGCGCAGCCGCTGTTTGACTTCTTCATAGCCAAAGACCACGAACCACAGCGTAATACCCAGGCCGCTGATGACCCCGGCGGTGAAACCATCGCCCGGCGCAGAGCCGGCATACAGGATATGCGCCAGCGCGATCATCATGGCGATGGGCAGCAGCGGCACCGCTGCCACCCGCGTAATGGGATCATTGAAGCGCGAACGATACACCAGCGATTCGGGCCGTTCGGCATCTTCCTGAATGGCATCTTTCACCGCGCTGCTGTCTTCGCGTCCGGCGCGGCCGCCGAACAGCACCATGGGCTGGCCGGGGTGGGGGCGGGCCAGCAGCGTGAGGATGCCCAGGGCCGCCATACCAAAAACAGTGATCTCCAGCAGCGTATCCATACCCCGGAAATCGGTAATGATGCCGGCGACCACATCCGTAACCCCCAGGCGCGGCAGCGCGTTCTCCAGGTGCCAGGCGGCGATAGGATTGGGGGTGGGGCGGCTGCTGACAGCGGCCAGCGCAAAGAGCATCACCGCGCCCCCCAGGGCCGCCGAGATGGCCACATCGCGCAGCAGCCCCCCGCGTGATTGTCCCCACAGGTTGGCCATCGCTTTGCGCCGTTCCGCCGGGCTGGTGCGGGCCAGAATGATGATGATGAGCACCGTCGCCAGCGTCTCCACCAGGAACTGCACCAGCGCCACATCCGGCGCGGGTTCCAGCAGGAAAATGCCGCCGATGGCATAACCGGCAATCCCCAGGGACAGCGCTGCCAGCAGGTGTTTTTCAAACAGGATGCTGGTCAGCGTTGCGCCCAGGGCCAGCAGCAGCAAAATGGCTTTCAGCACATCGGCGGCGCTGGCAATGGTGATGGGCAGCGGCCGCACCCCCATCTGCTCCAGGCTAAACGAAGCCCCCCGCAGCAGCAGCAGCAGCGCACCGATGAGGATCACCACCAGGTAATAGCGAATTTTGCCCCCCTGCGAGGTCAGCAGCAGGTCGGCACCGCTTTCCACGGCCGCAATCACCCGGCGATACACCTGCGGCCCGGTCAGCAGCGCCGGGAATGACCAGGTCAGCAGCGCCGGGAATGACCACGCCAGCCACACGCGCCGCCCGGCAAACAGGGCCGCGCCCAGGGCCAGCGCCAGCAGGCTGAGGCTGAACGCCAGGTTGATGCCCCCCGGCGGGAACAAATACAGGCTGATCGCTTTGCCCGCTGCCGGCTCCACCAGTGGCTCGATCAGCGGGGCGATGCCCACCCCGGCCGCGAAGGACAGCCCCGCCAGCAGCGCCGGCCCCGCCACCAGCAGCGGCGGCAGCGCGTGAACATCCTGGCCTGCCGGCGGCGTACCCAGAAATACCTCCACGAA
>JALOOI010000203.1 GCA_025454495.1 Anaerolineae bacterium | reverse complement strand
GCAATATCCTGAATCACCATACGTGGCGCAGGCTCCTTCTCAAACGTGACAAACGACGGAACCAGCGCGACATCTTCCCATCGCGCCAGATAGGTCTCGCCGCTCCAGTGTTCCAGCGTGCCGATGTAGCCGATACCGTAATGCACTTTGGCCTGTTCACCCTGCATCTCGACATGCGCCTGCCCATACAGTCGATGCTGATACACACCAGCATAGGCGCTGATCGGCTGCGCGGGTGGAACATCTGCCTGCCGCGCCGCGATGATGCTGTCCAGGTGAGCCTGCTCACCCTGCTCAACCATCCGCGCCAGCCCCAGAAGTTCCTGATTCCAATCACGCGCCTCGCCACCGATGAGCAGATCGGCGATGCCATTAGAGATAGCGAAATGGGCAGCCGTGCTGTTGACGTTGACCAGAATGCTGTAGCCGACGTTGAGCGTCGGGAGCAAAACAAACAGGCTGTTCGCCCCCCGGATCTGCCCGCCGCCGATGACCATTTTGTGACCACGATAATCGATCACATAAAAGCCTAAGCCATACGTCCAGAAGTGGGTGGGGTTGCCCAGCAGATACAATGGCGCAAACGGGCTTTGCTCGACATGAATAGAAACGGTCTGCGGCTGGTGAAGCTGCGCCAGCGTTGCGGGCCGAATGAGGGCTGCATCGGCGTAACGCCCCTGCTCCAGCAGCATGAGCAGCCACGCCGCCAGATCACGCGCGGAACTGACGATAGAGCCGGCCGGTTCATGGCCGATGTTCTGCCAGGGAACTTCGACAACAGCGCCGATCATGGTGGAACTGTTCACCAGCCGCCCCTGCGGCAGCAGCGTATGGCCGCCGGTGCGGTTATCGAGTGCGGCCGCGTCGGCACAACAGGTCTGGCTGCGTTGCATCTCCAGTGGGGCAAAGATGCGCTCGCGCACGAAGTCGTGCCAGGCCTGCCCGCTCACCGTTTCCACCAGCGCCCCCGCCAGTGTGTACTGAGCATTGTCATAGCTGAATTCGCTGCGAAAATCCACCAGCGGCTCGTAATAGCGCATCCGCTCGATCAGCTCGCTCTGGCTGTATTGCCGGCTGATGTAGAGCGGCGTGGCCCGCTGCAAGCCCAGACGGTGCGCCAGCAAATCGCGCACGGTGATATGCTCGCTCAGCCACGCATCGGCGACCGCGAAATCAGGACGATGCCGTTTCACCGGGTCATCCCAGGCGATCTTGCCCTCATCGACCAGCAGCGCCAGCGCCAGCGCCGTAAACGATTTGGTACACGAACCAATCGGAAACAGCGTATCGCCATCTACCGGCTCGGTCGATCCAACAGCGCGTACCCCGTAGCCGCCGGCCAACGCCACCGCGCCATCGCGCACCAGCGAAACGGCGATGCCGGGAATCTGCCAGTCCTGCCGAACCTGCTCAATCAGCGCCTCAATCTTTGCCGCCACATCATTATTCATGCTGAATATCTCCCGGGTTAGCGCCACACCTGTTCAACCAGGTCATAACTGCCTGTCCGCAGGTCCGGCCTGGCAGCGATCAACACATGTTTGGCGACGCGCTCAGACGGGGTCAGCGGCAGGTGATCGACGTATTCGATGTAGCGCGGCAGTTTAAAGGCGGCCAGCTTCTGTGCGGCAAACGCATGAAGGGCCTGCGGCGGCAGGCTCGCGCGGCTTTCGCCACGCTTAAGGATGATATACGCCTTGACTTCTTCGCCGCGCAGCGCATCCGGCACGGCAATCACCGCCGCGGCCTGCACAGCCGGATGCTCGATCAGGACGCTTTCAACTTCGGTGGTGGCGATATTCTCGCCGCTGCGCCGGATCATATCCTTCAGCCGCCCGACCCAGTGAAAATAGCCCCCCTCATCCCGGTACACCAGATCGCCGGTGTGCAACCAGCCATCGCGGATGGTTTGCGCCGTGATGTCGGGTTTGTTCCAGTACCCCAGCATCAGCGGCCGGCCGCTGACGACGAGTTCACCGATTGCGCCATCGGCGACGGGCTGCCCATCACCATCGACCACACGCGCCTGTTTCGTCGGCACAGGCACGCCCATTGCCCCGCTGCCGGTGCTGCTGGCATCTTCGAGTGGGACGACCAGATCAACGCCTGTTTCGGTCATGCCGAAGGCTTCGCGCCAGGGAACCTTCCAGCGCCGTTCAAACTCATGGTGGAAATCCGGCACAATCCCCGAACAGGCGATCATTTTCAGGCGATGCCCCTGTTCCAGCGCCGGATTTTCATCCTGTTTGAGCAGGAAAAACGGCATCGTGCCGAGCATGTACAACACGGTCACGCCATGACGCTGTACCGTGCCCCAGAAGCGTGATGCCGAAAAGCGCTCCATGATGACCAGCGTCGCCCCTGCCATCAGGCACGCAACCGTGTTCCACTGTGGATCCATGTAATAAAACGGCTGTGCGGTCAGATCGACTTCACCCGCGCCCAATTGCATGAAGTGCGCGGCGGTCTGCCCCAGCAGCAGCCAGTAGTCGTGGCTGAGCATACAGCCCTTCGGGAATCCGGTTGTCCCGGAGGTGTACTGGATATTGAGCAGGTCATCGGCGGCCACTTCCGCGGGGACAAAAGCAGCATCCGCCCGCGCGAGGAGGGTGCCATAATCGTCATCTTCCCCCACGACAGCCGCCGATGCACCCACCACAATCACCCGTTCCAGGGCGGGCAGCGCGGCGCGGACGGCCCGCAGGCGGGAGACATAATCGGCGTGGATGACGATGGCACGTGCGCCGCTGTCGCTCAACACATACGTCAGGTCGCGTTCCTGGTAGCCGGTATTGGTCGGCACCATCACCGCCCCCAGGCGGGCGATGGCCAGCCAGACGACCGGAAAATCGACATCGTTGGGCAGCATGACCGCTACCCGATCCCCCTTTGTCATCCCCAGGTGGTGCAATGCCTGTGCCGTCTGGTTGACACGCACGCTGATTTCGGCACAGGTGTAGTGCGCGGCGGGCACATCAACGCTCGTGCGTTCCACGATGAACAGCGTTCGGTTCGGTGTGCGTTGTGCCATGTCGTCCAGCAGTGTTCCCAGATTCTGCCATGGGGTGCTTTGAACCATCGATACCTCCGGTCACAACGTCAGGCGCTTCAGGTGATAGACAGGTGGCTGGTCAGGTAAGCGTTGACCATGCGCACAGCATGGTCGGCGCAGTCGGTCAGGTTGATGGCCTCCGGCGCAAACACCCATTGCATCATCATCCCGTCAATGATGCCCTGGATCAGCGCCGCCAGGATCAGCGACGGCATCGCGCCAATGGTGCCGCGCTCCTGCCCGGTCACGATCAGTGCGCTCAGGTAGCGGCGGCACGGGTCATACGCCGTCACGTTGAAGTCGTGCTTGGCTTCGGCCGAAACGAAACTGCCCCACAGGTCAACCTGCGCGGCCGCGCGGGCAGGATTCTGCATCATGTAATCGAACGAGGCGCGGATATAGGCGCGAATCTTCTCCGGCATATCATCCGGCGCAGCCGCCACACGGGCATGGATGAACTCATAGCTGGTACGCAGCAGGGTGCGGATGACCTCCTCGATCAGCCGATCCTTGTTTTCGAAGTGGTAGGAGATCACGCCCTTGCTGATGTCCGCCCGGCGGGCTATGTCCGTCAGGGTGGTGTTCATAAAACCCTCGCTGGCAATCGTATCAATGGCGACTTCGACCAGTTGCTTACGGCGGGCTTCTTCGATAAAGGTCATCTTTTCGGGTTTACGCGGTGCCATAAAGCCTTATCCCTGGGTTCATTCGGTATGGCCCCATTATAGCGGCTGACCGCCCCAGGCGATGGGCCAGCCGGATGCAATCTGCGGCGAGCAGGCCAGGGCTGACGGGTCATACGTGGCCCCGTTCAATCACCGGCAGCATGATGCCGGAAAGCCTGCCGGGGCTGCGCTCGATTGTCCAATTCAGATCGCCCTGTGCCGGAAGCCGCGGGAACAGGCCCGCATCCGCCCCCGCCAGCGCCACCCGCAGTCGCGCCCCTTTGCGGATCAATGCCGAAATGGGCAGCAGGCCGAAGCGTACTTCCGTCACTGTCCCCGGCGTGAGCAGCTCGCCATCTGCGCGTTTGAACGAATGATAGGGCACCGGCCGGGCATAGAGCGGCGGCTCCGTGCTGACCTTGCGATGCAGGGCCCGCAACTGCCCTTCGGTCAGGTAAATCACCCGTCCGTCCGGCTCAACCGCCTCCAAATAGGCAAAGAAAGCGGCATCGTCGCGGTCGGCAGCCACATGCAGCACCAGCACCGGATAGCCCGTGATCTCAATAGCCTGTTCCAGCGGTGCGCTGGTGTAGCACAATAATTTCTCGTCCTGCGCGGCGCGGTCGGGGTAGCTCACCATCCCGCCGCCCGCCTGGGTATACCAGCGGTTGGTTCGCCCCGTCGTCGCCGTGAAGTCCACACGATAGGCATCGTGGCCGGCCGTCGCTGGCGCAGCCGTCGAGAGCGTGTGCTGCCCGCCGAAATACCACATCTGTGGCTGCACACCGGCGGGCGGAAACACGGTGGTAGACTTCCAGGCTTCTTCGCCAATGGTGAAGTAGTACAGGCACCGGGCGGCGACATCAGCCGCGACACCGGTGTCGATACCCTTGAGGTAATGGTCAAAGAAGCGCAGAAAGTCGTGCCAGTGTTCGGTTACGTTTTCGGCGCGCGGCGCGTAGGGGCTGGCGTGCTGCCCCGCACCGTGATTCCACGCGCCGATGATCGCCATCTGCGGCACCTGCACGGTCTGCCAGCGGCAGATGACTGCATCCGCTGTCACCGCATCAAACCAGCCGCCCCAGCCATAAAGGGCCGCGCCGGATGCTTCAATCTGCTGGCGATAGGCATACACCGAATAATCGGTGGTCTGCACGCCGTCAATCACATCATCACGAAATACCAGGCCGCGTGTATTGTCCCGCGCGTGCCGATTGGGTTGATGCGCGGCAATCGCTGCCGGCAGCCACCGCCGCTTCTGATCGGCATCCACAGGTTTTACGCCACCGCTCCCCAGCCATAGCAGCAGGCGCTCCAGCAGCGGATGCTGCGGTGAAGGTAACAGGCGATTGTTATCCAGCGCAGCGGTGCTGCCTGACCAGGCCTCCACAAAACCACTCAGATAGAGTCCGCCGGGGAAGGCGATGTCGGTGTAGGGGTCGAATTCGTTAAAGCGCGGGATAACGGCCTTGACGGCAGGGTGATTCGGTACGGTGAACAGTTCTGCCGTCGTGCCGCTGTACGAGGTGCCGAGTGCGCCAATCCGCCCGTTCGACCACGGCTGGGCGACAATCCACGCTGCCAGGTCATAGCCATCCAGAACTTCTTCTTTATCCCACTCATGCCGGCGTGACCCGAACGACGCGCCGGTGCCACGCGCATCCACCGTCAGCACCGCGTACCCGCGCGCAGTCATGAAGCGCCACGGCGCATCGCTGCCGGCTCCCAGGAAGGCGAAACCGCGCCGCCACCGGATGTCCCGCCAGTAGCGCGTGATGTAGACCAGGGTCGGCAGCTTTTCGCCAGCGTTGACCACGGCCGGGCGATACAGATCAACCGCCAGCCGCACGCCATCGCGCATGGGCAGGTAAAACGACTGTACCTGCATACCGCGCCCTGAATCCGCACTGTGATAGCGTTGAAACGGCGCTGTGCCATCCATCTTGACCATCATCGTTATCCACTAAACAGAGGGCTTGATTTTTGTGTATATTAAATGAATATTTGACCCGTCAGTCAAATTATAGTATATTCACATCAAAATCACAACTGGAATGCACCTGTGAAAATTTTTATTGGCAGCATTTGGACGGAGACCAATACCTTTTCACCGCTCCCAACGGGCTACAGCGCGTATCAGGATGTGTACCTGGTGCACGGTGGGAAGCACCCGCCGGAACGGCTGGCTTCGGCAGAACCCGCGCAGGTTTTCCGGCGGCGGGCGCTGGAACGCGGCTGGCAGGTCATCGACAGCCTGCACGCCAGCGCCGAAGCAGGTGGGAAAACCACCCGCCATGTCTACGAATCTTTCCGTGAAGAACTCCTCAATGATTTGCGCGCCGCCCTGCCCGTCGCTATGGTCTTCCTGCCGCTGCACGGCGCGATGGTGGCCGATGGTTACGACGACTGCGAAGGCGACCTCATCGCACGGGTACGCGCTCTGGTCGGCCAGGCGGCGCTCATCGGCGTGCAGCTTGACCCACACTGCCATCTCAGCCCGGCCATGGTCGCCGGCAGCAGCATCATCGTCATGGAAAAAGAATATCCACATACCGACTTTGCTGAACGCGCCGAAGACGTGTTCCGGCTGATGGAATGGACAAGCCAGGGCCGGATTACGCCCGTCATGCGCGTGTACGACTGCCGCATGATCGGTGTTTACCAGACCACGCGCCAGCCCATGCGCGACCTGGTCGATCGCATCAGGTCTCTCGAACAGCAAGCCCCCACCCTGTCCATCTCCATCGCGCACGGCTTCCCCTGGGGTGATGTTCCCGATATGGGAACGAAAGTGCTGGTCATTGCTGACCGCGACGCTGACCATGCCGCAGCCACTGCCCGCGCTGTCGGGCGTGATTTGTTCGCGCTGCGCCACGAACTCATTCCGCAGTACCTCACCGTCGAGCAGGCGATGGAGGCTGTTCAGCAGGCGCTCATCACCCGAACCGATAAACCCATCGTGCTGGCCGACGTGACCGACAACAGCGGCGGCGGTGCGCCCGGTGATGCTACACATCTGCTGCGCGCCATCTTCGCGGCGGGTTTCGCCGGCGTGCTGTTCGGCGGGCTGTACGACCCGCAGGCGGTGACTATTGCCCACACAGCCGGCCCCGGCGCACGCCTGGAGATGCGTATCGGCGGCAAACTGGGGCGGGCCTCCGGCACCCCGCTGGATGTGGACGCGGAAATTCGCTGGATCGGAGAGGCACAGCAGCATTTCGGGGTCGGTGAGCATCGGCTGCATGTGCCCATGGGCACCGCCGCCCTGATCCGTGCTGGCGGTGTGGACATTCTCCTCATCAGCCGCCGCAAGCAGGTCTACAGCACCGATCTGTTCGAGTGCGCGGGCGTGGATCCGCGCACCTATCGACTGGTCGCGCTCAAGTCATCGCAGCATTTTTACGCGGCATTTGCGCCGCTGGCGCAGCAGGTGCTGTACTGTGCGCCGCCAGGGGCGCTGCAACTGGATTTCACCAGCCTGCCGTATCAGAACATTGACCGTCGCAAGTTTCCGCTGCTGGCAGACCCCTTTACAGAATAAGGGGCATCACACTGGCGCTGGTGCCGCCGCCGTTATGTTCGGTCGGGGCTTATCTCGTCAATGAAAGGGAATGCATTATGCGAACCAAAGCAGGTCTATTGCTGCTCACGCTGCTCTTTTTGGTCGCCATTGTCCCCGCACAGGCACAGGAGCCGGGCGGGCGCATGGTGATCGCCATCAACATCGAGCCAACCACCTTTGATGCTCACCTGACCAATGGTGCTGGTTCCATCAGCCTGATCGGGGCGACCCTGGTGGCCCGCGACCCGCAAACGGACGACCTGGTGCCCTACCTGGCCACCGGCTGGACGACCTCCGCGGATGGTTTGGTGTGGGACTTCGCGCTGCGCGAGGATGTCATCTTCCACAATGGCGACCCGCTGACCGCCGCAGACTACGCCTGGACGTTCAACCGCTGGCTGAACCCGGAAACTGCCTCGCCCAGCGTGGCCGCTGTCTCCGCGATCATTGCTGCGGAGGCCGTCGATACCTACACGCTGCGCCTGACGCTGGCGATTCCCTTCGCCCCACTGCTCGATAACCTGACGGTTGCCTACGCCCAGCCGCTCAGCCGCCGCGCTGTCGAAGAGGGCGGCAGCGGCTATGGCGTGCAGCCGGTCGGCGTTGGCCCCTTCCGCTTTAAGGAATGGATACCCGGCGAACGCTTTGTGGTCGAACGCAACCCCGATTACAACTGGGCACCGAATTTTGTACATCAGGGGCCCGTCT
>JALOOI010000202.1 GCA_025454495.1 Anaerolineae bacterium | reverse complement strand
TGATAGGTGAGGATGCTGGTCAGCAGGTCTTTGTTTTCCGGCAGCAGCAGGTATTCCAGCACGAAGGGCGGGATGGCTGCGAAAGCTTCATCAGTGGGGGCGAAAACGGTGAAGGGCCCGGCGGCCGGATCAGCGAAGGTACCGGCGAGGTCGGCGGCCGTCAGCGCGGCCAGCAGGGTATTGAAGGTGCCGGCTTCGGTGGCTACTTCCGCGATGGTTTTGTCCTGAGCTTTCACTGCACCCAGCGACATCGCCAGGACAATGACCAGCACCACGACAATGCTACGAAGTTTCATCATAAGATTGCAATCTCCTCTAACACCGTTAGACGTATTTCGGCAGTATTGACCGCCAGAAAGCAATGTTAGCGAGCCTCATTTAAAACCCGGCAGCAAGCGCTTTAAGGGAATCCCTGTGAAATATTAAGTCAGTGTTATTGATTTTGCCACATTTGTTTACACAGCGCTGTGCCCGAAAGCCGGGCCGGGGGTTGCCGTGCTTAGAACTTTTGTGCTATCATTGCGGCTGAGGCGTGGCGGCCGGGGGCTGGCAGGGCCGACCACAACCCGGTAAACTGGCCCGCGGTATCTCACCGGGAAAGCCATCCTGGTGTACAATGCGGGCAGGGCCGGGCGGCACCGGCGGGCCGGGGCGCGTGGGCGGCCATGATGAGGAGACAACATCCTGACTGTGCTAACCTGTGTGGGCATTCTCACCCACCCTGAACGGGTGGATACGCTGCCGGTGGGGCAGCACATCGCGGCGACGCTGCTGGCCCGGGGGATACCGCACTGGCTGGCCACGCTGCATGATGAAGCGCAGATCGCGGCGCTGCTGCCGGACAGCAGCCTGTTGATCGCCATTGGTGGCGACGGCATGATGCTGCGTACCGCCCGCCTGGGGGCCCCCGGTGGCGTGCCGGTGCTGGGGTTGAATATGGGCCGCCTGGGTTTTTTGACCGAGATCGCCACCCCGGCCGCCTGGGAAGCGCACCTGGAACGGCTGCTGCGCCAGGATTACTGGCTGGAAGAACGTTTGATGATCGCGGTGTGCATCAACTGCGGCAGCGCCACCCGCGCCAGCGGCGACGCGCTGAATGATGTGGTCATCAGCGGCGACCGCTTCGGGCGCATGATCCAGCTTGAGACGTATATTGATGGCGCATGGACGACCACCTATAACTCGGATGCGCTCATCATTGCCACCCCCACCGGCTCCACAGCCTACGCGCTGGCGGTGGGCGGGCCCGTGCTGCCGCCGGAAGCGCAGAATATTTTGCTCGTCCCGGCCGCGGCCCATTTGAGCATGGATCGCCCGATTGTGCTGCCGGAAGGGGCCCAGGTGGAAGTGCGGCTGGCCCCGGCCAACCGGCACCCGGTGGTCTTAACGGTGGATGGTGTGGCCCTCACCCTGCTGGAACGGGACGATGTGCTGCGGGTGACGGCCAGCCGGCACATCAGCCGCTTTCTACGGATGCGGGATCGTCATTATTTTTATCGCTCGCTGCTGGATCGCCTGGAGCCGCGCGTGAGCCGTGGGGCCGAGGCGCTGGATCGACCTGTACAGGGAGGAACATCATGAGTGTGCCTGCGGCCGAAGAAGTGACCTTCTGTGCGAAACACCCGGAGCGTGAGGCCAGCCTGCGCTGCATTCGCTGCGACCGGCTGATGTGTACCGATTGTCTGGTGCGTGCGCCCACCGGCTACATCTGCAAAGAATGTGCCCGCCGTGCCGATGACAAATTTTTCCACGGCACCAGCCGCGATTACGGGGTGCAGGGGGCGGTGTGCCTGGCGGGGACAGCGCTGGCGACCGCGCTCGTCGGTTCCACCGGCCTGTCCACCTTTTTCTTTGCGCTGTTCCTGGGGCCGCTGCTGGGCGGCGCGGTGGCCGAACTGGCGCTGCGGCTGACCGGCCGGCGGCGCGGGCGCTATTCTGACCGGGTGGGCACCGGCGCGGCCGCGGCCGGGGCCGTGCTGGTCACGCTGGTGGTGCTGCCTTATTTCCTGGGCAGCGTGTGGCACTGGATTTTCGTCGCGCTGCTGGCGGCGGGGGTTTACGGGCGTTTTCAGGTGCGGATTTGAGCATGGCGCAGTTATCCCTGTTCCCGCTGCCGGCGCTGGCCGAAACACCGCAGCCGACGGCCCGCATCGTGCTGCAAACGGCCGACGTGCGCGACTTTGTGCGGACGGTGGCGGACGCTTCGGTACAGCTTATCATCACCTCGCCACCGTATAACATCGGCAAGGCGTATGAAAATCGTTCCGGGCTGGCGGTGTACCTGGAACAACAGCGCGAGATTATCGGCGAGCTGGTGCGGGTGCTTGCGCCGTCCGGCAGCCTGTGCTGGCAGGTGGGGAATTATGTCGAAGATGGCGAAATTTTCCCGCTGGATGTGCATTACTATCCGCTGTTTAAAGCCGCCGGGCTGCGCCTGCGTAACCGCATCATCTGGCATTTTGGCCATGGCCTGCACGCCCGCAGGCGCTTCTCCGGGCGCTATGAAACGCTGCTGTGGTGGACAAAGGGCGATACCTACACCTTTAATCTGGATGCGGTGCGGGTACCCTCCAAATACCCCGGCAAGCGCCACTTTAAAGGCGATAAAAAGGGTGAGCTTTCCGGCAACCCCCTGGGCAAAAACCCCTCTGACCTGTGGGAATTTGTAGCCCGCGAGTGGGATCAAGAATTGTGGGATATTCCCAATGTGAAGGCCAATCACCCGGAGAAGACCGAACACCCCTGCCAGTACCCGGTGGAACTGGTGGAGCGCTGTGTGCTGGCGCTGACCGGAGAAAATGATCTGGTGTTCGATCCCTATGCCGGGGTTGGTTCAGCGCTCATCGCCGGTTTGAAGCATAATCGACGGGTGATGGGCTGCGATAAAGAGGCGGCCTATGTGGCGCTGGCCCGCCAGCGCATCGTGGACTTTTATCAGGGGCGGTTAAAGCTGCGCCCCCTGGGTACCACTGTTTACCAGCCCACCGGCCAGGAAAAAGTGGCCCGCCTGCCGGAAGAATGGCGACAGGAGTCCTGAGTGAAGATTGCCGGCATCTATTCCTTCAATGGTGGCACGGAGTATATTCAGGCGCAGTTTCCGTCCCTGCTGGCCGAAGTAGAACAGGCCATTCAGGCGGTGGATGCTGAACTGTATCGCACCAAAACCAGCGCTGAAAAGACCATGCCCGGCAAAAAACTGTTCAGCCCGAAAGGCCTGAACCGGGGCTTTAAAGAGGCGTTTGTAAACCTGGGCTGGCCGGCGGATATTCGGGTGCTGTGCCAGTATCCGGTACAGTATTATGTAAATGGTTATCAGGGCCTGCCGCATGAACCAACGGCTTTTCGCTCCATGGATTTCGTCAAAGACAGCCTGGGCGTGGAAGTACAGTTTGGCAAGTATGCTTTTATGGTCTACAACGTGTGTGCGAAGATGACCATCTTTCACAAACAGGGGTTTATTCAGGCGGGCATTGAGATT
This sequence comes from Anaerolineae bacterium, assembly GCA_025454495.1. Lineage (GTDB taxonomy): Bacteria > Chloroflexota > Anaerolineae > Aggregatilineales > Phototrophicaceae > JALHOR01. Next base: position 4,512 of record JALOOI010000202.1, on the reverse strand, counting down.
GTCCCGGTGAAAGAATTCGCCAGCAATATGTCCACCGGCGTATCCTATTTCGAGCAATTCGTGTGGGATCTGGACCAGCGTGGCGTTTCCAACCTTGACATACCCGTTATGATCGTGGGGATCACATAGCAGGGTTATATGCTAGAAGAACTGCGTATCCAGAATTTTGCCATTATCGAACGGCTGGAACTGCTCTTTGACCGCGGCTTTAACGTCATCACCGGCGAAACCGGCGCGGGCAAATCCATCATCATTGACGCGCTGGAGCTGCTGCTCGGCAGCAAGGTGGATACCAGCCTGGTGCGGGCCGGCGAAGACCGGGCGGTGGTGGAGGGCGTGTTTGCCCTCACAGAACGCGATCGGCGGGTGCTGCTGCCGGTGCTGGAGCGCGAAGGGTTGATCGAAGCGGATGAGCCACCCCCGGCCGATTTAACGCTCATGCGCGAAGTCCGCCGCAGCGGCCGTTCCACCGCCCGCATTAATGGCGTGGCCGTCAGCGCCGAGGTCATGCGCGAGGTGGGCGAAACGCTGGTGGATATTCACGGGCAAAATGCCCACATGTCCCTGTTCCGGCCCCGCGCCCACATCGAACTGCTGGATAAATTTGGCGATGCGCTGCTGCTGCGGGCCGCCCTGGGCCGCCTGGTGGACATCGTGACCGGCGTGCGGGCGCAAATTAAAGCGCTGCTCCACGATAAGGAGGAGCTTCAGCGCCGGGCGGAACGCCTGCGCTATGCCGTGGACGAAATTCGCATGGCCGACCTGAAGCCGGCCGATGAAACCGACCTGCTGAGCGAGCGCAACCGCCTGGCGAACAGCGAACAGATCGCCACGCTGGCCGGCGAAATGAACGGGCTGCTGAACGGCGATGAGCGCGAAGGCATTCTGCCGGCCGTGAATGCGCTGATGCAGGTGGCCAGCCTCATGGGCCGCCTGGCCAAAATTGATGCCACGCTGGCGGAAGATTATGCCCTGGCGGAAGAACTGAGCAGCGGGGCCCAGGACCTGGCGCTCACCATCAGCCGCTATGCCGATAAAGTGGAATACAACCCGCAGCGGCTGGACGCGCTGGAAGAACGGCTGGAGCTGATTAAAACGCTGAAGCGGCGCTACAAATGCGACAGCATTGAGGAACTGCTGCACCATGCCGACCGGGCCGCGGCCGAACTGGACAGCCTGGAGAACAGCGAAGAACGCCTGCACGACCTGCGGGCCGAAGAAGAAAAACTGCTGCGCCAGATCGGGGATGTGGCCGGCCGCCTGCACACCCTGCGCGACAATGCCGGCAAACTGCTGGCCAAACGCATCGTGCGGGAACTGAAAGATTTACGCATGGAGCGCACTGAATTTGAAGTGCTGCTGGAACTGACCCCCGATGCTGCCCATGGCTGCTACATGGGCGAGGGCCGCTTTGCCTTCGATGCCACCGGGGTGGATCGGGTGGAATTTATGATGAGCGCCAACCCCGGCGAACCTCTGCGCCCGCTGGCCCGGGTCGCCAGCGGCGGCGAAGCGGCCCGCATCATGCTGGCCATCAAGCGCGTGCTGGCCGGGGCGGACGAAACGCCGCTGCTCATCTTCGATGAGATTGACCAGGGCATCGGCGGGCGCATTGGCGCAGTGGTGGGCGAAAAATTATGGTCGCTCACCGGCGGCCATCAGGTGATGGTGGTCACGCATATGGCCCAGCTTGCCGGCTTTGCCGATATGCATTATCACGTGCAGAAGCTGGTGGAAGGCGAGCGCACCGCCACCCGCGTTACCCCCCTGCGCGAAGACCCGGAGCGCGTGCGCGAACTGGCGGCCATGCTCGGCGCGGAGGGCGAAGCCACCATCGAAAGCGCCCGCGGCCTGCTGGAAGCCGCCCGCGTCCGCAAGCAGGAACTGCGCCTGCCGCGCCAGGAAAATTTGCTGTGATGGCGCACCGGAGCGCAACCGGCGGCGCTGCCTCTGCGTAGAAGCGGCATAATCACCCGTTATGCTGAGGACACCTGCCGCGATGAGTGAGACGTTATACCCGGTGTTTGATCGTGCGACCCGCGCCAACCCGCAGGCGGTGTATGCCCGTATGCGGGAACAGCAGCCCATCTACCCGGCGGTGGGGCCGGGCAGCGGGCATACCTTCTGGTTCTTCACCCGTTATGAAGATGTGGTCACGGTGCTGAAAGACCAGCGGTTTGGCAAGGATGTTAAACGCGGGCTGCCGCCGGCGCTGGCGCAGCGCTACATTTTTGAAGATGAAAACCCCGCTTTTGAAGCCATCAATCGCCATTTACTGAACCTGGACGCGCCCGACCATACCCGGCTGCGGGCGCTGGTGCATAAGGCCTTCACGCCGCGCATGGTGCAGGAATTGCAGCCGCGCATTCAGCAAATTGCGGAGGCGCTGCTGAAGGATATGCAGGGCCGCCGCGAGGCAGATCTCATCGAAGACTTTGCCTTCCCGCTGCCCATCATCGTCATCGCCGATATGCTCGGTGTGCATCCCGAATACCGCGACAAATTCCGTGAGTGGACGAAAATTTTGCTCTTTGGCGATGCCGAAGACAAAGCCGTGACAGCCGTTATGGAATTTGTGCAGTACGTCAGCGATTTGATCGAAGAACGGGAACGCGAGCATAAGCCCGATGTTCTGGGCGAACTCGTCCGCGCCGAAGAAGCCGGCCAGCGCCTGGACCGCCTGGAACTGATGGCGATGGTCTTTTTGCTGCTGGTGGCCGGCCACGAAACCACCGTCAACCTCATCGGCAATGGCACGCTGCTGCTGCTGCAACACCCCGACCAGATGGCGCTGCTGCGGGCCCGGCCCGAGCTTATCCGCCCGGCCATTGAAGAAATGCTGCGCTACAACGGCCCCGTGGAAACCACCACCTGGCGCTGGGCCTTTGAAGATGTCACCGTGGGCGGCGTGGTCATCCCGCAGGGGGATATTGTGCTGCCGTCGCTGCTGGCCGCCAACCGTGATCCGGCCGTGTTTGATAACCCGGAGGTGTTCGACATCACCCGCGACCCCAACCGCCATATTGCATTTGGGGCCGGGGTGCATTACTGCCTGGGGGCCCCGCTGGCCCGCCTGGAAGGGACGATTGCCATCCAGACCATGCTGGAACGCCTGCCCCGGCTGGCGCTGAATACCGATGTCGCCGCGCTGGAATGGAACGAAAGCCTGCTGCTGCACGGCATGAAAGCGCTGCCCGTCACCACCGGCTGAACCTCACGAGATGGCGATCACATGGGGCGGTTCCAGCAGCGATTTTCCCTGTAACCAGGCATCCGCCTCATAATTCTGGAGGATGCGGCGGCCGCGCTCCCACAGCGAGGCATCGCGCCGGTGATGCCCCAGCATCAACAGGCAGGCGGCCACATCCAGCCCGCGCCGCCGTTCCCGCGCCAGCGCCAGCGCGTCCTCCAGCAGGCTGACGGCCTGCCCCGGCCGGCATTCCGCCAGCACGCGCAGCGCCACAATTTGCAGCGGCACCGAGTGGGTCTGGTGGCTGATGTGCAGCCCCTGCTCCGCGGCCAGCAGCGCCCGCGGCCGGTCGCCCAGGCTGTTGTAACAGCGGCTGAGCGTGAGGTAAATATCCCCCTGCGAAACCGGATTATCTGTGCCGTCCAGCCGCGCTTCCAGGTGATGCAGCGCCTGCTGCGGCTGCCCCAGGTGGAACAGCGCCAGGGCCCGGTTATCCTGCCCGCGCTGCTGTTCCGAAGTGACGATGTTCTCCCGCGCTTTGCTGATCTGGCGGTCGAACAGTTTTTTGGCCCGCCGGCACCAGCCCTTGCTCAGGTAGACCAGCCCCAGGTTGCCCGTCTGGGCGATTTCCTGCAAGTCTGCGCCCACCTGCCGCGCCACCCGCAGGCTGTAGCGGGTGATGCGTTCCGCCCGGTTGAGCTGTGACTGGCTCCAGTACACCAGGCCCAGGTTGCCACTGGCCAGCGAGACGGAGAAGAGATCGTGCTGCTGGCGATAAATGGCAGTCGCCTGGCGCAAATCCTGCTTTGCCTGAAGATACTGGCCCAGCGACCAGGCGGTTAAACCGCGCAGCCGGTATAATTCCGCCAGGATGCCGGGCGGCAACTGCGTCACCGGTTGCAGCAGTTCGATGCCGCCGGTCATGCAGTGCAGCGCTTCATGCAGCCGGCCGTCGTAGCGCAGCAGCACACCTTCGATAAAGTGGCTGTGGGCCCGCGCCATGATGGCCGCATCCTCCGGCAGGTTCATCTGGGGCAGGGCGTGGGTAAATTCTTCAAACAGCAACCGGGCTTTCTGCGGCTGGTTCTGGTACAGCAGGCCATCAATGGCGCGAATGGTGGCGCTGATTTCGATCAGCCGGGCCGGGCCTTGCAGCCCCATCCCGCTGATGGTGGCGTGGATGCCGGCCGCCCCGGCCATATCCCCCTGTTGAAACAGAATATCGCCCAGGTTATTCAGCAGGATGGCCCGTTCATTGGCCAGTTCAGGCTCTTCGCACAGCGTCGTCCCGAACCACAGATGGCCTTCCCAGTCCGAACGAT
>JALOOI010000201.1 GCA_025454495.1 Anaerolineae bacterium | reverse complement strand
AGCACGAGCAGCATCACGCCGCAGGTACGCAGGGCGTTCAGGACTTCGCTGCGCCAGTCTGCACCTTCGGCCATATCAATCGTATCCATCCACACGCGCACGCCCGCCGCGCGCAGCCCGGTATCCATATCCAGGGCGAAAATTTCATCCGCCCGGTGATAACACACAAAGACCCCGCGGGCGGCCGCCTTTTTGATGAGCAGCGGGCTGAGGGTTTCCAGCAGCGCCTGCTGAATGCGCGGGTCATCCGGGCGGCTGAGCTGCGCTTTGCGCAGCATGGCGCGTTTTTGCTCAATGGTGCGCGTCTGGGTGGAGATGGCCGCATAAGACCCGGTGGCGGTGCTGAGTCGGGACATGGTGTTACCTTTACTTTAAGCGGGCTAACTGCCTGCTGTGAGTATAGCAAAAAAATGAGCGCCCTGTGCCGTAACACTTTTTCGTGTTACGACTTTGTTATCAAGGGGCGGGCCGCCGGTGAGAACATTGTCACCTGGCGGGCGGCTCAGTCCGGGCGCAAAAAGCCGCGCACCAGGTCAAAATAGGCCTGGCGCTGCGTGCTGCCGGGGGAATGCCCCGCGCCGTGAAAGGTGTGGGTGCGGGCGGCCGGGTACAGGTCGCGCAGGCGCTGCTGCATGGCCGGCGGGAAGGTGGCATCGTCGTCACTGTCGATCAGCAGCAGCCGGCCGTGCCAGTCGGCCAGGTCGGCCGGGGTGTAATGGCGGCCCGCCAGAAAGTCGATGAGGCAGTGATAGGTGCTCAGCAGGTGGCTTTTGTCCAGCCGCTGCGTGAACAATTCGCGCAGGTAGGCCCGCCAGAAAGCGGCTTCCTCCGGGGGCGGGGCGATGGTGTCGTAAAGCTGCGCCTGGGCGGCTTCGCGCAGCAGCGCCTCCGGCGCGGCGGCCACCAGTTCGAGCTGTGCCCGGTATTTTTCGGCGGCGGCGGGGTCGGGCGCGGCGGTGGTGGACAGAATGAGTTTTAGCACGCGGCCGGGGGCATCGCGGGCGAACTGCTGGGCCACCATGCCACCAAAAGAGCCGCCCAGCACATGCGCGGCGGCGATACCTTCGGCATCCAGCACGGCGGCCAGGCCGGCGCACAGGGCATCCAGCGCGGGCAGGGGGGCGTAATCCGGCGCGAGAATGCGAAATTCATCCGCCAGCAGCGGGATGGAGCGCCAGGCGGCATCGGCCGTCCGCAGCCCGCCCACCAGCCACAGCAGCGGCACGCCGTCCGGCGGCCCGGCCGTGAGGTACGTCCACGGGGTGCCGGCGACGGTGATGCTGCGCGGCGGGTGATCGGCACGGAACTGGCGCAGCGCCTGGCGCTGGTCGGCGGGCACATCGGCGTAGAGGGTGTCAAAATCCACAGGGTGCCTCCGGCGGCGCTACCGCGGCAGACTTTATAGCAGCGGGTTTTTGGCCGGCAGCCCGGCTTTACGCGGGTACAGGGCCGGCGTTTTTTTCACTTTGTCCACCACCACCAGGTGATGCGTTTCCTCCACGCCGGGCAGTTGCACCGGCACGATGCCGCGCAGGGTGCCGCCCAGGGTGGCCAGCGCTTTCGCGGCATCGGCGGCTTCGGCGGCGGCCGTGCTGCCCTTCATGGCGATGCACACCCCGCCTTCTTTCGTCAGCGGCAGCAAATATTCCAGCAGCACCGGCAGGCGGGCCACCGCGCGGGCCGTGACCACATCGTAGCGGGCGCGGTGCTGCGGCATTCGCCCGGCATCTTCGGCGCGGGCGTGCAGCGTGCGGGTATTGTGAAGCTGGCAGGCGGCCACAATATGCTGGATGAACAGCAGCTTTTTGGCGGTGGCTTCCAGCAGCGTGACGTGAATTTGCGGGAACACCAGCGCCAGCGGCAGGCCCGGGAAGCCCGCGCCCGTGCCCACATCCAGCCAGCGCTGGCCCGCCTGGATGGGCACGGCCAGCACCAGCGACAGCGAATCCAGAAAGTGCCGCACCTCAATCCCCTGGCGGTCCGTGATGGCCGTCAGGTTCATGCGGCTGGCGTTCCATTCCGCCAGGTCCTGCGCCAGCCGGTCAAAACAGGCGCTCTGGTCGGCCGTCAGGGTGAGATTGAACAGCCCGGCGGCGTGCTGTGCCAGCGACATAAGGCTTAACCAGGGTAGGGTTCAGCGGGGGATCACAGCAGGCGATCCCCCGGCGCGAACGGGCAGCGTCAGGGCTGCGGCGGGTACACATAATCGACCTGCACCCCGTAGGGATTGGGTTCGATGGTGAAGGTGCAGGTGCTGCGGAAGCTCTCATTGCGCGTGCCGGGCCCGAAGCGATCAAAGCCATCGCGGATGGCCGCCCGCCACGACAGATTGAACACCACGCCATACGTATCCGGCCGGAACCCGCTGCCCAGGCTGGCGGTGTAGAACACCCAGTAGTTGCCATCGTCAAGCTGGCGAATTTCGCTCACCTGCACCGGCTGGATCGACCGGCCGTTGAGGGTGATGTCGTAGATGGCATTGTCCAGGTGGCTTTGCACCTGGGCCGGGGTGCGGGCAAACCACGACCAGAAGATGGTGATGCCGTCGGTATCGAACAGGCGGCCCGGGTTCGCGGCCGGGAAATTATCGCATTCGGCAAAGATGAGGCCGGGGTTGCTGGTGCGGCCTTCCTCGCGCTTATCTTCGCTGGCGCGGGCCCCGATCTGCACCACTTCTTCGCGCGGGCGGGCGAACACCTGGTTCAGTTTGCCGCCATCGGGGCGGTAAATGCCGGAGTCGCTGATGATCGTCAGCGTTTGCCCGGTGGCTGGATCGGTGACGGTGGCGGGGGTGCCGCCGGTGCCGCTGCCGATCACGCTGGTGGCGGTGGCGGCGAACTGCGGGTTAGCACAGCCGTCCTGCACATCATCCACAATGGTCTGGAACATCACATTGTTGGGGTCGGTTTCGCGGGCGATGATGAGGCGGGCGCTGGCGAACTGGCCGAAGATGATGCGTTCCGTCTCCGGGAAGGGCAGCGGCGGGCTGACCTGGAAGGTGCCGGTCACCGGCACCCGCAGCAGGCCCGTCAGCGCGGTACCGGCCGCGCCCAGGTCGCGGAACACCTGCACATACACATCATAGCCCGCGTCAATGGTGCCGTTCAAATCCAGAATCGCCCGATCTTCGCAGGTGACGAAGAAGTAACTGACATCGGTGGTGCTGGCGGCCGGGGTGGCGGCGGCATCCTGCGCCAGCCCACTGCCGGCGGTGGCCAGCAGGGCGCACAGCCCCGCCCACAACGGGAAAAATCGTCGCATGGTCATCCCTGTTCCTTCCCTCATGATTGCACTATGCTTTTGATGTTATCGCAAAATGAGCAAAAGCACAGCACTGAAATCCGTCCTGGAATGTTCAGACCGCTGAACATCTGCACCCGCACCGCGGCGGCGGCTGTGTTATGATGAAGCAACGTATCTGTTACGGAATGCCGATGGCGCTATGACTGTTCACCCCAACCCTGACTCTGACCCTGACCGCGACCCTGACCGCGACCTTGACCGTGATATGAGCCAGTTCTGGGCGCTGCTGTTTGAAATTGTGTCCGACATGGAGAAGCGCCTCTTTGCCCATCTGGCCGTGCACGGGCTGACCCCGCCGCAATTTTACGTCCTCAAAACGCTGATCGAGCATGAGGGGCGCTGCCGCATCGGCCAGATTGCCGAAGAGCATCACCTCACCAGCGCCACCATGACCGGGCTGATTAAACGGCTGGAGAGCATGACTCCGCCGCTGGTGTGCCGCGAACCGGGGGCGGCGGATCGGCGGGTGGTGGAAGTACGGCTGACCCCGGCCGGCGAGGAGCGTTTTTATGCCGTGCAGGCGGGCATCCTCCAGCAAATTCACCTGGCGCTGGGGCTGCTGCCGGCGGAAGAACGCCGCCAGATCATCGACCGGGTGCGCTTCTATTTTCGCGTGCTGCGCCAGTGGCTGCCGGCGGGGTGAGGGCCTCTTCGGCGGCCCCCACCCCGCGCGGTGCTTATTCCGCCGGGCGGCCGGGCGGGCAGTAGCGCTCAAACCAGGCGATCTGTTCGCTCAGGTGGCTCAGGCGGTGGGCCGGCTCGCCGGTGCGCGTCAGTTCGTGCCCTTCCCGCGGGTAACGAATCATGTGGACGGTGCCGCCGCTGCGCCGCACAAAGGCGAACATCTGCTCACCCTGTTCGATGGGCACGCGAAAATCATTTTCGGCGTGCAGCAGCAGCAGCGGCGTTTTGATGCGGTGAGCATGGGCCACCGGCGAGTTCTCCCACAGCCGCTGATGATCCGTCCACGGTTGCGCGTCAAATTCATTATCAATCAGGATCGGCACATCGCTGGTGCCATAAAAGCTGACCAGGTTATACACCCCGCGCTGCGCCACCGCCGCTTTAAAGCGGTCATCGTGGGCGATGATCCAGGCGGTGAGGTAGCCGCCATAAGAGCCGCCGGTAATCGCCAGCCGGTCGGGGTCGATCATGCCGGTGGCCAGCATGGCGGCCACGCCGGCCAGCACATCGCGCAGGGCCACCGGCCCCCAGGCGGCGTGCAGCCCCCGCAGGTGCGCTTCGCCATAACCACCGCTGCCGCGCGGGTTGCAGTAGAAAACGGCATAGCCCCGCGCCGCGTGCGTTTGCCATTCGTGCCACATGGAAGCCATGCCCGCTCCCCACATCAGATGTGGCCCGCCGTGAATATTCAGCGCCAGCGGCACGTTTTGCCCGCTGGCATAGCCCACCGGCAGCAGATACCAGCCCTGAATTTCCACCCCGTCCGGCGACATAAAGCGAATTTCGTGCGTCTCCTGCACGATCACTTCCTCCAGGAAGGGCTGGTTAAAGCGCGTAATGGGCCGCGGCGCACCGCCGCCCGCCGGCCGAAAATACAGTTCGGAGGGATTCTGCGGCGTGGAGGCGATGAAGGCGATGCTGCCGGAAGCCGAGACGTGCAGCCCGCCGATCATGCGGGTGGCGCTGTCCAGCAGTTCGGCCGTTTGTGACTGCGGGTGCAGTTCGTACAGGTCATGATCGCCTTCGCTGGCCAGCGCCACGATCAGGCTGCCGCCGGCCGTCCAGTCATAAAAGCTCACCTCCCGATCCAGCCGCAGATTGATATCCACCGGCTCGCCGCCGTTCAGAGGGTACAGCGTCAGCCGTGGCAGGGTATCGGTGGTGTTGTAGAGGATGCGTTCCCCGGCCAGCCACGCCCCATCCGGCGCGGGCAGCACGCTGACGGCGAAATGGCCCTCGTCCACCAGGCGCGTTTCGCTGCCATCGGCCACGTTCAGCCGGAAGATATTGTTTTCGCGCCAGAATTCATCCGTATCCGGCCGTTTGGGGCGAATGCTGTAGATCGTCGTGCCATCCGGCGACCAGCGCGGTGGGCCATAGCTGTAGTCCGATTGCGTCAGGCGGCGCGGGCGGGCGGCTGCGCCGGTGGCCTCGTCCGCGGTGGCGATGAGGTAAATGTGCTGCTGGCGATCATCCATGTAGCTCGTCCCCTGGCGATAGGGGATGCGGTGTACGGGGCGCGGGTCAAAACGATTTTTCTCGTCTTCCTCCTGGCGTTCTTTGCGCTGTTTGGCTTCCAGGCTGTCCACCGGGGCGGGGTCTTGCTCGCCGCGGTCTTCTTTTGCCAGTTCGGCCGCGTTCATGGGGGCCAGGTAAGCGATGTGGTGGCCATCCGGCGACCAGGCCGGGCTGGCGGCCCCGTTGAGGTGGGCCGTCAGGGCGCGGGGTTCGCCGCCGGGGGCCGTCACCGGCAGCACATACACCTGGGGTTTGCCGCCGCGCCCGCTGACGAAAGCCAGGCGCGTGCCATCCGGCGACCAGCGCGGGCTGCTGTCTTTGCCGCCGCGCGTCAGTTGCTGCACCCGGCTGCCATCGGTGGCGGCCAGCCACAGATTGCGCGTGTAGCCTTTGTCCGGCACGTTGCTGCTCACATGGACGAACGCCACCCACTGCCCGTCCGGGCTGATCTGCGGGTCTTCCAGCATGATAAGGCGATTCAGGTCTTCCGGGGTGATCCGGCGTTTCTCGTTGGTCAAGGGCCTGTGCTCCTGCTGCATCATGGGGGGAAAGATCGTTCACAGGATTGTAGCAGGCGCGGCCGTGGCTTTCAAAAGGCCGCCTGCCGGCCACAACAATCTCCGTTATTGCCGCCGGGCCGGAATCAGGGCAGAATCAGAGCAAGTGCTGGCAGGCGTTAAGGATGGGGTGTATGTGGCGACGTATGATCTGGCTGCTGATGTGTGTGACGCTGCTGTCCGGCTGCCTGTTCGCCGGCGCGCCCGGCCGTGGCCGGGTGCAGCTTGGTTTGCAGCCGACGGTGCCGGTGCTGCTGAATACGCTGGTGCCGGTGGCGGAACAGACGCGCTTAAGCGCCCGCCGCCTGGTGTGGCAGTACGGCCAGCCGCGCATCCTGGCCGATGGCCGCATTCTGGCCGTCAATCGCACGCTGTCCCAGACCTATACCGCTTATGCCAACCGCATGGAGGAATGCTGCACCAGCGCTGTCTACCACATCGAGCAGGGCGTTTTTAGCGTGACGGCCGACATTGACCCCGGCCCGGGCGTGCTGAGTGGCAACAATACCGGCACGCTGCGCATCCACAATGCCGATACGCGCACCGCCCGCACCTTGATCGAAAGCATTACCCTGGCCATTCCCCCCGCCGCCCCCAATCGCCAGACCATGCAGGTGCTGTTTTACACCTTCTGGCAGCCGCTGCCTGGCACCGCCCGCCTGGAAGACGGCGATTATCTGGCGCTGCTGTTCGCGCAGCACGCTTCGCTGCTGCCGCTGTTCAGCGGGCGGGAACTGCGCTTTGACGTAGCCAAGGTGCTGCCCCCGGCCCCGGCCTTCGTGCCCGTCTTCGCGCCCGATGGCGAGGTGCTGGCAGTGATCGACCCGGCGGCCGATGCCCCCGCCCCCGGCGACGCTGACCCCGGCGGCGCGGCCCCCGGCGATGCTGACCCCGGCGGCGCGGCCCCCGGTGACGATGATCCCGGCGGGGTAGACCCGGCGGATAATGCCCCCGCGCCGGTCGAAGCCGATTTTGATGGCGATGGCGTGCCCAACGTCCGCGACCTGTGCCCGGCCGAAGCCGACCTGGGCTATGGCCTCACCAGCCGCGGCTGCCCGCTGCGCCCGGATAGCGATAACGATGGCTTCTGGGATGAACTGGATTACTGCCCGGCCGATGGCGACCTGGGAGCGGGGATTGATCGTTTTGGCTGCCCGCTGCCCATCGACAGCGATGGCGATGGCATCATTGATGATGAGGATTACTGCCCGGACGATGGCGATACCGGGCGCGGGGTGGATGCCCTGGGCTGCCCGCCGGATGAATAACGCCCCGGCCGCCGGGGCGCTGCTGGAAAGGAGCCAGCCGCGATGGGCTACGAAAAATTGCTCGACCCGTTGAATGATCTGCGCGACTCGTGCGAGGTGCTGCTGGGCGGCCTCTTTGGCCGGCTGACCGGCGATGCCCGCGAAAGCGTGAAAGCCATCCATGCCGGCACCGGCGGCCTGTATGCGCTGTTTGTGGATATTATCACCGCCCTGGGCATCGAAAACACCGCCCGCCGCGCCTTCCTCCAGGACAAATTTCGTAAGCTGCTGCGCCTGGTGATCGACAACAGCCGGGCGCTGCTGGCGGAGATGGATGGCCCGCTGAACGAAGAACAGCAGGTGAGCGTCACTTTCATCTATGAAACCGGCGTGCGCTTACAGCAGTATGTCGAATCGATCTGGCTGTATTCGCGGCTGCACCTGAACCAGATCAAAGCGCGGGTGGAGCCGCTGGCCCTGCCGCAGTTGAAGACCGCCCTGCGGCCGCCGCCGGTGGAGCGCACCCTGCAAACGATCTTTTTTGTCGATCAAGGGCTGCCGCCCGTCCACAGCGACCCGCGCCTGCTGCGCCGCTGTGTGCAGGAACTGCTGGACAACGCCGCCAAATTTTCCACCCGCGATCTGGTCATCATCCATTGCCAGCCCGCCGCCTCCGGGCCCGG
>JALOOI010000200.1 GCA_025454495.1 Anaerolineae bacterium | reverse complement strand
ACTGGCCACGCTCTCGCGCCTGGCGCAGGAACACTTCACCGGCGCGAAGACTGCCCGCCTGCTGGAGGCCGCCGAAGCCGAAATCGCCGGCGAAGACCCCCACTCCTACCGCGTGCGGGCGGTGCAGCAAACGCGCCAGTATTACGACATCATCCGCCGTATTCCGCTGGACCTGGTGAGCGAAAAAGCCGCGCTGGAGCCGGTCTCGGAGCATGTGTGGGCCGAAGCCCGAGCCAGCAACGATTTCGCCAGCTTCGCCCCCTATTTGCAGCAGCAGCTTGACCTGGCGAAGCGCCAGGCGGACGCAATCGGCTATGCCGATCATCCGTTTGATGCGCTGGTGTTTGAATACGAACCGAGCATGACGGCCGCCAAACTGCGCGTGCTGTTTGCGGATCTGAAAGCGGGCGTGCTGCCGCTGCTGAAAAAGATCGTGGCGCACGATAACACCCTGCCGCTGGATCTGTGGGCTATGGAATACCCGCAGGCGCAGCAGAAAGCCTTCGGGCTGGAGGTGGCGCAGCAGTTCGGCTACGATCTTCAGCGCGGCCGGCTGGATATTGCGCCGCACCCGTTTGAAATTTCCTTCACCCGTAACGATGTGCGCATCACCACGCGCTATCATCCCACCTATTTCCCCATGGCCTTCTATGGCACGCTGCACGAAACTGGCCACGCGCTGTATGAGCAGGGGGTAGACCCGGCGCTCACCCGTACCGCGCTGACGATTGATTTCCTGGGCAAGTACCCGGTGGGCGGCACCAGCTACGGGGCCCACGAATCTCAGTCGCGGCTGTGGGAAAACCAGATCGGCCGCAGCCGCGCTTTCTGGCAGGTGCATTTTGATCGTCTGCGCCATTACTTCCCGGAACAGACTGCCGGGGCCGATCCCGAACTGCTGTATCGCGCGGTGAACCGGGTGCGGCCCAGCCTCATCCGTGTGGAAGCGGATGAAGTGACCTACAACCTGCATATCATGCTGCGGGTAGAAATTGAGATGGGCCTGCTGGAAGGCAGCCTGCGTGTGAAAGACCTGCCGGACATCTGGCAGGCGAAGATGCAGGAATACCTGGGGGTTACGCCGCCGAATGATAGCAAGGGCGTGCTTCAGGATATTCACTGGTCGGGCGGCGGCTTCGGCTCTTTCCCCGGTTACACCGTCGGCAACGTCATGTCGGCGCAGTTTCTGGCGCAGGCTCACCAGGATGTGCCGGGGCTGGCGGCCGCCCTCAACGCCGGCGATTATGCGCCCCTGCTCGGCTGGCTGACGGAACACATCTACCGGCACGGCCGGGCCTACAGCGCCACCGAACTGCTCCAGCGCACCACCGGCAGCGATCTGCATGTTGCGCCCTACCTGGCGTATCTGGAAGCCAAATTTAGCGATCTGTACAGCCTGCCGCAGGATTAGGCGGCCGGGGCCGGGCTTTGCCCCGGCCCCTGTTCAGGACGTAGCATGAGTTTTCGCTTCGACGGGCAAACGGTTATCATCACCGGGGCGGCGCACGGCTTCGGCCGGGCCATGGCGCTGGCCTTTGCACAGCGCGGGGCGCGGGTGTGGGGCTGCGACATCCTGGCGGAGGAGCTGGCCGCAACGCAGGCGCTGTGCGCACAGGCCGGCGGCGACTGCCAGGTGCGCGTGATGGATATTCGCCAGCGCGAGGCGGTGTTTGCGCTGGTGGCGGCCGCCGGCCGCGTGGATGTGCTGGTGAACAATGCCGGTGGTGTCCTGGGGCAGGTGGGCCGCCCGCTGGAAACCGTGCCCGAAGAAGACTGGCACGCCATTTTCGGGGTGAATGTGGATGGTGCATTTTTCTTCGCGCAGGCCGTTGCGCCGGGGATGAAGGCGCAGCAGCGCGGGCGCATCATCAATATTGCCAGCGGCGCAGGCCTCAACATCAGCCTCACCGGGATTCAGGCCTATGCCGCGGCCAAGGCGGCCCTCATCCACCTCACCCGGCAGCTTGCCCATGAACTGGGCCCCTGGCAAATCACTGTGAACAGCATCGCCCCCGGCTTTGTGCGGGCCAACCCCGCCACCGAGCGCCAGTGGCACAGTTACGGCCCGGAAGGCCAGCGCCGCCTGGTGGAGAGCATTGCCCTCAAACGCCTGGGCACCCCGGAAGATATCGCGCAGGCCGCGCTCTTCTTCGCTTCGGATGCCGCCGGCTGGATCACCGGGCAGGTGCTGGCGGTGGATGGTGGAAAATAGGCCGCTGGCATCTTGCCAGAAGCCGCCGGATGTGTCACAGTGTCTGGTATGCCTCACATAGTGCTACAGGAGACAGATGCTTATGGATGCCTTTTTGCCTGCCACCGGCCTGGATGAAGCAGCTTTTTTTAAGGAAAACGGCTATCTGGTGGTGGAAAAAGCGCTGACGCTGGCGGAAGTGGACGAACTGCGCCGCGAGACGGTCAGCATTTGCCGGGGGGAGCGCGGCAGCGTGCGCGGCATTGTGCCCCATTCACCGGATGAAAACGATGATGAGGTGATGCGCCAGTATCTGTGCATTCACTTCCCGCACAAAATTAGCCCGGTGATGCACCACTACCTGGCGCACCCGGCGCTGGTGAACGTGCTGACGCAGGTGGTGGGCCCCAACGTTAAATGTATGCAGTCCATGCTGTTCATCAAGGCCGCCGGCAAGCCGGGGCAGGCCTGGCACCAGGATGAAGATTTTATCCCCACCCGTGATCGCTCGCTGATTGGGGCGTGGATCGCCCTGGATGATGCCACGGTGGATAATGGCTGCCTGTGGGTGCTGCCGGGGTCGCATAAGCCGGGCATCCTGTGGGAGATGCAGCAGCAAAATGACCCGCGTTTTGATTGCACCGATGAATCCTTCGGCTTCCCGTACCGCGATGAAGATGCCGTGCCGGTGGAAGTCCCGGCCGGCTCCATCGTCTTCTTCAATGGCTATTTGCTGCATCGTTCCCTGCCCAACACGCGCAGCAGCGGCTATCGCCGGGTGCTGGTGAACCATTACATGAGCGCGGAGTCGCTGCTGCCGTGGCTGCCGTCCAGCAGCGGCAAACGCATCGCCCTCACCGATTACCGCGATATTATCCTGGTGGCCGGCACCGACCCCTATGCGTACAAAGGCGTGGAAAATATCGCTGAGCCAGGCGTGCGCCCCGATAAGCAGGGAGGCTGCCTGCCGCCCGAAAAACAGTCCGCCGATTCGCTCAGCTTTAAGCCGCTGCTGGAGGATGACGACGACTAAACCGGCGCGGTGTGTCGGTCGCAGCGCAAAAGCAGGGGCACACCCTGCTTTTTGTTTACACCCGCCGCGGCAATGTTATGAAACTGTTTTGAAAACCGGCGTTTCTTAAATATATCGTTATAATCAAAAGCTATTTTTGATCATTTTAGGCGTATAATAAAACCAGATCACAGCCCTCTTGTGCGGCTGCTGGCGGGCAGTGCTATGCTGTAATAATTTTTCTATTGCCTGTCTTGAGAGTAAGCGCGGTGCAACCTTAAGATGTCAGCGACAAAAGGATAAAACCAGTATGGGCTTGAACCTGCGTCTACCAGGACGTTTCCCGCAGGGTTATGTACGGCGTTATGTCATTCCCACCATGCTCATGGATGTTGGGGTGGTGCTGGTAGCCTACAGCCTGGCCTACCTGGTGCGGTTTTCACTGGTGGATTTTGCCATCACGGTGGCCGAGGCGCTGTTTGTCCTCTTTGCCATGGTGGTGACGCTGGTCATGAATTATCTGGCGGGGGCGTATCATCGCATCTGGCGGCAGACCAGCGGCCTCAGCGCGGGGGTGCTGCTGCGGGCGGGCCTGTTTATCGGCCTCATCACCTTCGGGGTTAATTTTATCAGCGGCACGTTTCCGCTGTCGGTCATTATCCTGGCTGGCCAATATTCTGGCCATTGGCGGTATGGTGGTGGTGCGCTATCGCGCCCGGCTGATCGGCGGGATGCTGTGGCGCTGGCGGGTGGTGTGGTGGCGCGAACTGCCGGCCGATGTGATGCTGGAACGGGTGCTCATCGTGGGGGCGGGGTTATCCGGCCAGGATTTGGCCGTCGAACTGCGCCGCCAGGAACGCGCTTTTCGTATGACCGTGGTCGGCTTTGTGGATGATGACCCGCAGAAACAGGGGTTGTATCTGGAAGAACGCCCGGTCCTGGGCACCACCGATGACGTGCCGCGCATTGTGGAAGAATACGATGTGCAGGCCATCGCCGTCGCCATCCACAACATCTCCGGGCAGTCGTTTCGGCGCATTCTGGAAATTTGCGAAAGCACCCACGCCCGCATCAAAGTACTGCCGGATATTGTGCGCTCCATGAAGCAAACCCACTCGGCCGACCCGCTGCGCCCGGTGCGCCCGGAAGACCTGATCGGCCGCAGCGTCATCACCACCCATAAGGCCGTTAACCTGTCGGCGGTGGAAAATCGCGTGGTGCTCATCACCGGCGCGGCCGGTTCCATTGGCTCAGAACTCAGCCGGCAAATGCCCGCCCGCAACCCCACGCAGCTCATCCTGCTGGATAATAATGAAAGCGGCCTGCATGACCTGGCGCTGGATTTGCAGGAACAATACCCGGATGTGAAGATCATCCAGGCGCTGGTGGATGTGGCCGAAGCCAACGAGGTGCGCCGCATCTTTGAAGATTATCGCCCGCAAATTGTGTTCCATGCCGCGGCCTACAAGCACGTGCCCATGCTGGAACGCCACCCCAATTCGGCCGTGAAAGCCAATATTGGCGGCACGCGCAACCTGGCCTTTTTAAGCTGTGAATACAAGGTGGAGCGCTTTGTGCTGGTCTCTACCGACAAAGCGGTGAACCCTTCCAGCGTCATGGGGGCCAGCAAGCGCATCTGCGAAATGGTGGTGCGTCACCTGGCCCACAGCGGCCAGTACAGCACCCTGTTCGGCATCGTGCGCTTTGGCAACGTCCTGGGCAGCCGTGGCAGCGTAATCCCCACCTTCACCCGGCAAATTGACCGCGGCGGGCCCATCACCGTGACCGACCCGGAAATGACCCGCTATTTTATGAGCATCGCCGAAGCCGCCAACCTCATCATTCATGCGGCCTGCCTCACCGGTGGCGGCGATACCTTCCTGCTGCGGATGGGCGAAACGGTCAAAATTCTGGAACTGGCCGAGCGTATGATCCGCCTGCGCGGGATGCGCCCCTACGTTGATATTGATATTAAATTCAGCGGCAAACGCCCCGGTGAAAAGCTGCACGAACAGCTTTATGATGGCACCGTCGAGAGTGCCCGGCCCACCATTCACCCCGGCATCATCCGCCTGGAAAGCTCCGACGATGCCAGCGACGATGAAGACTTCATGCTGTGGATTGACCGCATCACCACCGAAGGCATTGATGAAAAGAACGCCCTGAAAGAACTGCTGTATGGCCTGACCCCCAGTGAAGAACTGGCCATCAATTACGGCCTGGGGTCAGACCAGGCGCGATAATTGCCTCTGGTAAATGCGCGGCCCGTGGTCTAACATGTGATTATGAAATTTGCCGGTCAGCGTTACCGGCATTTTTGTTGTGTCGGCGATCTCACAGAATTTCAACTTAATTTCGTATAAAAGTTATGTAAAGGTTTAGTCTGTAATATTATATGTTATATGAGGTGCCTGTGCCTTCTGGTATAGTAGAGGAGTACTGGAATAATTGTTTATTATACCTGACATGGATGACCTCATCGCTGCCGATGTACCTGATACCCAGGGGAGATAAGCCAACACATTATGAACATGCGTACTCATCGAAAAATCGGTCTTTATCAAAGGTTTTTCAAACGTGCGATTGACATTACTGCCAGCCTGGCGGGGCTGATCATTTTATCGCCCCTGCTGTTGTGGGTGGCGGTGATGGTGCGCATTAAGCTGGGTTCACCGGTGCTGTTCCGCCAGAGGCGGGCCGGCTACAAAGGGCTGCCGTTTGAAATCCTCAAATTTCGCACCATGACCGATGAGCGCGATGCCAGAGGCGAGCTGCTGCCGGATGAAGTGCGGCTGAAGCCCTTCGGCATTTTCTTACGGCGCTACAGCCTGGATGAATTTCCCCAGTTTATCAATGTGCTGCGCGGCGACCTGAGCCTGATCGGCCCGCGCCCGCTGCTGATGCAATACCTGGAACTGTACACGCCGGAGCAGGCCCGCCGCCACGATGTGAAACCGGGTGTAACCGGGCTGGCGCAGGTCAACGGGCGTAATGCCATCGCCTGGGAAGAAAAATTTCGCTGGGATGTGAAGTACGTCGATGAATTGTCGCTGGCGCTGGATGTGCAAATCCTGTTCAAAACGGCCATGCGCGTGCTGCGTCCCCAGGGCATCAGCGCGCCGGGGCACGCCACCGCCACCATGTTCACCGGCTCGCCGCCGGCTGCCAAACCCGCTTCCGCCTACCCCCTGCCGGATTTACTGCGCAGCCTGCTCATTACGGAAAGTGACTGGAACAGCGTACCGCGCACCGTGCAGGCGGCCATTGTCCTGATGGTGGAACGTAACCAGGCGCTGGAACGGCGGGCGGCCCTGGCCGAAGCCAGCATGGTCACGGCCACGCCGGTGATTGCCCTGCCGCGCGTGGTGATGACCCCCGGCAGCGATTTTGAAGATGAACCGATTACGCAGTCCGTGGAGGTGCCGCTGCACCCCATCCTGGAGGACGAAACCGCCGCCGTCACCCACAGCAACCGCGAAGAAGCCTTCGCGTCGCTGCGCCGGGCGGGGGCTAAACCGCAGGTCTCCGGGATTGATGAAATGTCCGATGTAACGCGGGAAGTGCGTTTTACCGCGGAAGAGATCAGCCGTATTCTGGAAGAAGAGACGGTGGGCAGCATGGGCGACGATGCCCGCGCCCCGGTGCGGATTCGCAAATAACCCGGCGGCGATACCCCTTTGATGGCGCGATGGTGGCGGTTTGTGCCGGTGTGGTACAAACCGCTTTTTATCAGCTTTTGCCTGCCTGCTGCCCTGTTCTATGCTATCATGATCCACAGCAAGCCTGAACACGCCTGACGTGATCTAACAATAGAGCTAAAGACAAACGCTATGGAAATTCTGGAACGTATTCGTGTCTTTCGCCGCTGGCTGTGGCTGATTATCCTGGTGGGGCTGGTCTTTGCCGCCGCCGGGTATTTCATCCGGGCGCGGCAGCCACCCGTTTACCAGACCTCGGCCCGGCTGCTCATCGGCAGTTTTATCCGCGTGGCCAACCCCGATTCCCAGCAGTTCAACACCAGCATTGAACTGGTGCGGACGTATGCCGTGCTGGCGCACACCAACGAAATTCTGGAAGAAACCGTGTCCACCTACAATTTGCCCATGAGCGCCGGCGAACTGCGGGCGCGTACCCGCACCATCACCAGCGCCGATGTGCCCATTCTGGAGATTAGCGCCAGCTACAACAACCCGGAAATTGCCGCCCGCATGGCCAACGGACTGGTGGAGCAGCTTGTCTTCAGCAGCCCCACCAATCTCACGCTGGAACAGCAAAATCAGCGGGCATTCTTGCAGGCAGAAATTGCCAGCCTCACGCAGCAGCTTAACAGCACCCGTGAACAAATCCGTGATGTGGAACGCCGCGAGCGCGATGCTTACACCCTGGAGACGATTGAGCGCCTGCGGGCCGAACGCCTGACGCTGAACGGTAACATCATCCAGGTGTCCAGCACCATCGCCAGCCTGTCGCAAACGCTGGCCACGCTCCAGGAGCGCACCAATTCGCTGGACATCATCGAATATGCTCAGCCGCCTGGCGCGTCCACCGGGGCCAGCACCACCATCATCGCCGGCCTGGGCTTCATTGTGGGGGCCATGCTGGCCGGCGGCGCGGTGCTGCTGCTGGATGAACTGGACCAAACGATGAAATCCAGCGGCCGCGTGAAGCGCTATACCGGGCTGCCGGTGCTGTCCATGGTGCGGGCCTTCAACGCCCCGCGTGAAGCCAGCCCCCGCTGGCTCGTCGCCGTAGACAGCCCGCTGTCCCCGGCCGCCGATGCCTATCGTCTGCTTCAGGGGCGGCTGCTGTACGTGGATCGGGAGCCGAGTTACGAATACATCTTCACCTCTGCCCGCCAGGGCGAAGGCAAGAGCATCACTGCGGCGAACCTGGCGGTCACGCTGGCCAGCGCCGGTTTTCGCGTGGCCATGATTGATGTCAACCTGCGTGACCCGGTGCAGCATCTCATCTTTGGCGTGGAGAACGATGGCGGCCTGGTGAAACTGCTGGCGCTGAACCCGGATGAGCCGGGGCAGACTGATACCAGCCTGCGCCCGCATCTTGACGCGCTGCTGAAACGCACGAAATACGAAAATTTATTCGTCATCCCGCGCGGCACCCTGGCCGATGATGCCTCCATCTCGCATATGATGTTCCGCCTCAATCATCTGGCCCGCTGGATCGACCTGCTGCGCGGCCAGTATGGCATTGATGCTTTCGTGTTCGATACTGCGCCTTCGCTGTCTTCCAGCGAAAGCCTGGTGCTGGCCGGGGCGCTGCCTTCAGAAATTATCATGGTGGTGGAAGCCGGGCGCACCCGCCGCGAAGATGCTCAGGAAGCCATTGAGCAGTTCAGCAATACTGGTTCGCAGGTGAAGGGTGTTGTCCTCAACAAAGTGTAAAGGGGTACGGCGTGAAACGATCGGGCACAGGAAAAGGCCTCACCGGCCTGCTGCTGACGACCATCCTGGCGGCGCTGGCCGGGCTGGCGGCGCTCTTCTGGCAGCGGGGCAGCAGCGCCCCGGCCGGCACCGTCATCATTGAGCGCGAGGCCAGCCGGGTGGTGCTGGATGGCGAAAAATTCTTCACGGTGGGGATGTATCATACATCATGGGCCGGCACCCGTGAGCAGCTTTATGCTGACCTGGAGATTATCGCGGCCGGCGGCTTCAACGTGATGCATCCGGCGCTGGATTTGCAGGATGGCCCGTTTCTGGATCGGGCGGAGGAACTGGGGCTGCGGCTGATCGTGGAGATTAATGAGCCGGAAGGCCCCGCCGCCATGATCGAAGCGTTTCGGGATCGCCCGGTGATTATGGGCTGGTCAGTGGTGGACGACTTCAACAGCTTCACCCGCCCCAGAGAGCCGGAAGAAGTGGCGGAACTGAACCGGGTCGCCAGAGCCATCGCCCCGGATCAACTCACCTATATCAGCGGTGTCACGCGCAATATGGAACAGTATCTGGGCCTCAGCGATATTATGGCCATCCAGACGTACAGCATCCCGTCTGACCCGCTGGATACCACCTATGACCTGCTGACCTTTGCCCTGAACACATCTGCGCCGGTGGAAGAAACCATCTTCGCCAATTTGCAAACCTACGCCGCGCCGGGCCAGCGCCCGCCCACCGGCGAGGAAGTGCGTAACATCACCTATCAGGCGCTCATCACCGGGGTGGATGGCCTGCTGTACTACGCTTATTTTGACAGCGTGTGGAACCTGGCCGATTATCCTGAGCTGTGGCTGTCCATCGTGCAAACGGTGGGCGAAGTGCGCCAGCTTATCCCGATCCTGCTGGAAGGCGAGCTGATGCAAATCCCCTCCGGCTATGAGGGGGTGTATGTGGGCCAGTGGACGTATAACGAACAGCGCTACGTTGTCATCATCAACACCACCCAGGCGGTGCAGGACAACCTGGTGCTGCCGCTGACGGCCCGCAGCCTGTCGCCGCTGTTCCCCTCACGGCCGGCCGGCTTTGCGCTCCAGAATGGCACGCTCACCGGCACGCTGGCCCCCGCCGGGGTGGATGTGTACATCCTGCAATAAGCACCAGGCATAAAAAAACGGGTGGCATTGGCCACCCGCTGCGCTTTCACCAGAGCCACGCGCCTATGAATTCGGCACGACTTTCATCACGCCGCCCAGGCTGGTCTCCAGATTATAGTAGGTCAGGTACATTTCCCCGGCTTCATCCAGCCCGATGCCGGTCACACCGCTGATCTCCGGGAATTCCAGCAGCACAGACGATTCCCACAGGCCATTTTCGTTTTTATACAGGGCCAGCAGGGCGCTGGCGCACCAGTCGCTGAAAATGTAGAGGCCGTACAATTCCGGGAAGGCTTCGCCGCGATACACATGCCCGCTGATGACCGAGCAGCGGGTGGGCGAGTGCTGGTAGGCCAGCGCCGCCGGTTCCATGTCCGGGCTGGCGGCCACATCACGGTTGTAGATGTCCGGGCCTTCCAGCCGGCTCCAGCCAAAATTGGCCCCGTCGGTATCATCGCCGGCGATGTAGTTCACTTCTTCCCAGGTGTCCTGGCCCACATCCCCAATGTACATATCCCCGCTGACCGGATCAATGCTGAAGCTGTAGGGGTTCCGCAGCCCCAGTGCCCAGATTTCCGGGCGGCCGGTGCCGATGTAGGGGTTTTCGCGGATGAGGCGATAGGGCACGGTTTCATCGTTCACGTTGATCCGCAGGATTTTACCATGCACCGAGTTCATATCCTGCGCCACCCGGTTGGGGTCGCCGGGGCCAATGCCATCGCCAATGCCGATGTACAGATGGCCATCGGCCGGGCCGAACAGCAGTTGCCCGCCATTGTGATCCTGGGACATGTTGGGGTTGTACATGATGACGCGGGCCGTGGTCGGGTCAGCGACGTTCGGATCATCCGCCGACACGCGATATTCCACGATCTGAATGCCATCGGTTTCGCCATCGGTGTAATTGATGAAGAAGCGCCCGTTATTTTCATAATCCGGGTGGAAGGCCAGCCCGATGAGGCCCTGCTCACTGTAATCAGTCAGCTCTGGCACCAGGGCGGTGACATCCAGGAAGGGCGTTTCCAGCAGTTCACCATTTTCAATCACGCGGATGATGCCCACCTGCTGCACCAGAAACAGGCGGTTGGTGCCATCAGCGGCACTGACGATGTAATTGGGGCGGGCCAGGTCGCCTTCGACGATGGTTTGCAGGGACAGGCGGGAACCGTCCGGCGGTTCACTCAGTTGCAGGGGTTCAGCCGAAAGCAGCAGGCTGGATGCCAGCAGCACACCGATCAGCATCAGTGTGCGGAGGATACGACGATACATCACAGCGGGTACTCTCCATAGACTGTTGACAGATGACTTATAGTAAGGAGCCAGTGGTCAGGCAGGGCAAAGGGGCGGCGGCCCGTTGTGCAGGACACACCGGAGCCGCCACCGGCAATAGCCGTTTAGAAGCTGGGAGCCAGGTTCACATTCCACAGGTGCACCTGGGCATCGGCACCCCAGGACATCACCACGCTGTTGTTCTCGCTCCACACGGCACCGTTGGACGCGCCGGCCAGGGTGGCGGGGTCAAAGGTGACGATGAGCAGCCCGCTGGCGATGTCCCACAGGCTGACGCTGCCATCATCGCCCCAGGTGGCGATGCGCGTGCCATCATTGCTGAAGGCCACGCCGCCGGGGACGTTGGTGCCGCCGTCAATTTCCTGCGCTTTGGTGCCGGTGGCGGCATCGTAGATGCTGATGATGCTGCCAGAGATGGTCACGACGCGGCTTTCATCCGGGCTGAACAGGGCGCTGGTGACGGGTTCGGGATGGCCCATCAGGATGGGAGCCACGCCGGACTGCCAGATACGCATCCGCCGACCAGGTGAGGATACGGCTGCCGTTGTCCGACCAGGCCGCGCCATTGACGGCCGCCGCATGGCTGAGCACCGCGGCCTGCTGGCCGGTTTCCGCGTTCCAGATGGTGACATCGCCATTCTCCGAGCGCCACGACAGCACGCGGTCGCCGGCCGGGTTCCATGCTGCGCCCAGGATGCCGCTGTCATTGGTCAGCGTCAGGGCCACGGTGGCATCGGTGCCATCAAAATCCGAGATGTTGATGATGCCATCGCCGGTGTAGCTGAGGATGCGGGTGCCGGCCGGGTTCCAGGCTGCGCCACGCACAATATCCGTATGCTGAATCAGCGCGACTTCGCTGCCATCGGTGGCATCCCACACGCGGGCAGAACCGTCGCCGCTGGCCGTCAGGATCAGCGTGTCGTCGTTGTTCCAGGCGACGCTGCTCACCGCATCGTTATTCTGCATGGTGGCCAGTACATCGCCGGTGGCCGCGTCAATCAGCCGGGCCGAGCCGTCCGCGCTCCAGCCCAGCACCTGGGTCTGGGCATCGTTCCAGATGGCCCCGCGCACCACATCGCTGAACAGCAGCGACCACACGACTTCGCCGGTGGCGGCCGTGCTCAGTTGCAGCGTGCCATCCACCGACCAGGAAACAATCTGCGATTCGTCATCATTCCAGATCGCGCCCGCCACGGCATCCGGGTGCGCGATGCTGCGTACCAGATACGGGCTTTGTGCGAAAGCGACCACGCCCGTGACCAGCGCCAGCGCCAGAACGAGCATCAATGAGACAATACGAGACGCTTTTTTCATTGGTTTTTGACCTCGTGATTTTCGTGATTACCGCCATCATTTTACAGCGATTACGGGGTGAAATCAACTTACGCGCGTAATTTTTTGTAAGTCCGTAATTGTTCGCACACGTAATCGACCATATCCTCGGTCATCACGCTGGAGAAGGGCAGCGCCAGGAAGTTGCGCCCGGCTTTTTCCGTCTCCGGCAGGTCGCCTTCTTTGCAGCCGAAGCGTTCGCGGTAGAAGGGCTGGAGGTGGATGGGCGTGAAGTAGGGGCGCGAAGCCACGCCGCGCTTTTCCAGGTAGCTCAGCAGGTCATCGCGGCTGGTTTCGCCTTCTTCGCAGCGGATGACATACACAAACCACGACATGCGCGTGGTGGTGTCTACAATGTGCGGCTTGTGGATGCCGGGCAGTTCGTCGATGCGCTCGTTGTACCATTCGGCCACGCGGGCGCGGCGGGTGATGAGCTCTTCGATGCGGCTGAGCTGCGCCAGGCCCAGGGCGGCGCTCAGTTCGTCCAGCCGGTAATTGTAGCCCAGGCGGGTGTGCTGCAACCAGGCGTTGAAGACATCGCGCCCCTGGTTACGCAGGCTGTTGAACAACTCGGCCCAGTCGTCCCGGTCGGTGACGATCATGCCGCCTTCGCCGGTGGTCATTTGCTTGTTGGGGTAGAAGGCGAACATGGCGGCATCGCCAAAGGTGCCGGTCATGCGCCCTTTATAGGTCGAGCCGATGGATTCGCACGAGTCTTCGATGACATACAGGTTATGTTTGCGGGCAATTTCCAGCAGCGGGTCCAGGTCGGCGGGCTGGCCAAAGGCGTGGACGATAATCATGGCTTTCGTGCGCGGGGTGATGGCCGCTTCCACCGCCCGCGGATCCATATTGCCGGTCAGCGGGTCAATATCGACGAAGACCGGGGTACCGCGTTCATACAGAATGCAGTTGGTGGAGGCGATGAAGCTGAACGACGGGCTGATGACCTCATCGCCCGGGCCGATGCCGGCGGTAATCATCGCCAGGTGCAGCCCGGCGGTGCCAGAATTGACACCCAGGGCGTGCCGGGTGCCCACATAGGCGGCCATACTGGCTTCAAACTCTTTAATTTTGGGCCCGATGCTGAGATAGGCCGTATCCATCACCTGCATCACGGCATCTTTTTCAAGCTGCGTAATATCCGGCGAGGACATGGGAATATGGCGGATGGCATCCTGAACGGGTGTCTGTGTCATGGGATCGTTTTTCTCCTGACCGCTTTAATGAGCTGGATTGAGCTGCATGGTTTGTAAAATAACATCGTTCACACGATGCACGTCAAACTTGCTTTCGGCCAGCGCCCGGCTGCGCTGGCCCATCGGCGGGATCAGTTCCGGCGACTGGATGAAACGTTCCATCGCTGCGGCCAGGGCGGCCGCATCCTTCACCGGGATCAAATAGCCATTTTCCCCCTGGATGACCGTTTCGCGGCAGCCGGGCGCGTCGGCAGTGATGATGGGGCGGCCCATGGCCATGGCTTCCAGCACGGAGCGCGGTGTGCCTTCGCGGTAAAAGGAAGGCAGCACATACACCGAAGCCTCCGCCAGGAAGGGGCGCACGTCGCTGGTTTCGCCGCCATAGTCCAGGATGCCTTCCTGCACCCAGCCCTGCACTTCTTCGGCTGTGATGGCCGTGGGGTTCGGGTCCAGCGGCCCCACCAGCCGAAAGCGCACACCGGGATACTGCGCCTTTAAGCGGCGGGCGGCGGCGGCATACTCACGGATGCCTTTTTCGGCGATCAACCGGGCGATGAGCAGAAACGACGGCGGCCCGGCCGGCAGCGGCGCGACGGCGAATTGATCCAGTTCCACGCCGGAGCCATTAATTAACACGGCCCGTTCCCGCGGGATGAGGCCGCGTTCCACGAACAGCCCCAGATCATCCGGGTTCTGGAAGAAAACGGCTTTGTTCACCCCCAGGCTGCCGCGGTACAGCAGGCTGACCAGCGTCCCCACCAGGCGCTGTTTGGCCGTATTGCCGCCAAAGGCATAGCCCAGGCCGGTAATCATCGCATACATGGCCGGCACCCCGGCGATGCGGGCGGCGAAGGAACCATAAATCACCGGCTTGATGGTGTACGTCAGCACCATATCCGGCCGCACCGTGCCCATGATGCCCGCCAGCCCCTGAATGGTTTGCAGGTCTTTCACCGGGTTCATGCCGGCGCGGTGCAGCGGATACAGATGCAGGTCAATCCCCAGCTCACGGAGCTGGCGGCGGGTATCGGCATGTTCGTTGGGGGCACAGGTGACTACCCGGTGCCCGCTGTTCAGGAAGGCTCGCAGCATTTGCCCGCGAAACCGAATCAGCGATTCAGTCAGGCTGGCCACAACCATAATGGTCGCCACACAATTTCTCCTGGCGGCTTACGCGCTAAATTCGCGCAGCCACAATTCCAGCATCAACAGCGCATACAGTAAATAGGCATGGTTACGCTCCTGCATAATCTCGCCGGCCACCAGCCGATCGACATACTCATCCGCCACGTACTGGCGCACCCTGGCGGATTTCGCTGCCAGCGTGTCCATCACCAGCGGGCGCAGGTCATGTTCCAGCCAGTGGGCCAGCGGAATTTCGAAGCCGCGTTTTTGGCCGGCGATCACTTCATCCGGCAGGCGGCCGCGGTAGGCATCGCGCAGCAGGGTTTTGGTGGTCTGGCCCTTCAGCAGGTAGTGGGCCGGCAGCGACATGGCAAATTCGCCCAGTTTATAATCCATCAGCGGGGAACGGCCTTCCAGCGAGGCGGACATGGTGGCAATGTCCATCTTCACCAGCAGGGCGCTGAGCAGGATGATTTGCACATCGCGGCTCATTTGCACATCCAGTTCGCCGCTGCCCGCCGGGTTCACCGTTTCGATCCAGTCTTCGGTGGGGCGCACGGGCCCGCCGCGCCAGATGTCGCGTTTGTCGCGTTCCAGCAGGGCATCGGTGGTGCGCACCAGGTAGCGCTCGCTGCGGGTGTAGGCCAGGGTGCGGGCCATGCGGGCGGCATACCCCAGCGCGGAGCGCCGCCCCGGCGCAACTGCGTTCAGCACGCTGGCAGCGGCCCGGGCGACCCCGGCCGGAACCCAGTCCAGGTTTTCGGTGACGGCCGCAGCCAGATGCCGGCGATACCCGGCGAACAATTCATCGCCGCCATCGCCGTTCAGCACCACCGTCACATGCTGCCGCGCCAGCCGCGAAATGGCCACCGAGGGAATGGCACTGGGGTCGCTGAAGGGCTGGTCATACTGCCGCACGATGAATTGCAGCGTTTCTGCCGGGTCTACCTGCATGGGGAGGATGGTGTTTTTCACCCCCAGGGCCTGGGCGGTGCGCCGGGCCACATCGGCTTCGTTCAGCGCCGGGTCATCCACCTGCACGGTGAAGGTTTGCAGCGTGGCCCCCACTTCCTGCGCGGCCTGGTAGGCCACAATGCTGGAATCGATGCCGCCGGAGAGCAGCACCCCCAGGGGCACATCGCTCCGCAGGCGAATATGCACCGCCTCGGCGATCAACGCCCGCACCTGTTCCAGCACTTCGGCATAGGGCAGGGTGGTTTTACGGGTGTAATCCGGCCGCCAGTAGCGTTCGGTCGTCAGCGCCGCGCCATCAAAGGTCATCCACGACCCCGGCATGAGCATGGCCACGTTCTGGTAGATGGTGGTGGGCTGCGGGGGCACCCCCAGGGACAAATAATCGTAAATGGCCTGCTCGCTGACCAGCAGGCGCGTGCCGGTTTCGCGGGCCAGCACCCGCAGCGCTTTCAATTCGCTGGCGAAGATCAGCCCGCCGGCGGCAGTACGGGCATAATAAACCGGCTTTTTGCCATAGTGGTCGCGGGCGACGAACAGCCGGTTCTGGCGCATGTCCATGATGGCGAAGGCGAACATACCGCGCAGGAAGCGGCACATATCGGTGCCATATTCCTCGTACAGGTGCAGCAGCACTTCGGTATCGGAGCGCGTTTTAAACACATGCCCGCGGGCGATCAGGTCGGGGATGAGTTCGACGTAATTGTAAATTTCGCCGTTGAACACCACGCCGATGGTATCATCTTCGTTATAGATGGGCTGGTGCCCGCCGGAAAGATCAATGATGGACAGGCGGCGCATCCCGATGAACATCTGTTGATGCTGATGCAGCCCATAATCATCCGGCCCGCGATGCTTAATCGCCTCCAGCGCCTGCACGATGATGGCTTCGGCCAGGGGTTGGGTGTAGCCGCCTGCGATACCGCACATGTCTGTAGCCTTTCGTGTACGTCACTCTGCCGGGGCGCTCAGGACAGCCAGGCCTGCGTGCGCTCTTTGATGAAATGATAAAAATCCTGCCGGCGCTGGCGCAGCGTGGCCACATGATACTCGCGGGCCAGCGCCAGGTTGCGCTGGGCGGCGGCGGCCAGGCGCGGCGGCTGCGTCACAAAGTCGGTGATTTTGCGGGCCAGGGCGGGCGCGTCATCCGGCGGCACCCGGTCTTCCGCCGGCAGCAGTTCCGGGATGCCGCCGATGCTGGTGCCGATGCAGGGCAGGCCGCGGGCCATGGCTTCGATCATGGCGCGGGGCATTCCCTCCGCCCGCGAGGGCATAACGAACAGATGGGCTTTATCCAGTTCGGCGCGGACGGCCGTGGCCCCCGGCAAATTGCCGGCGAAGGTGATGCGCCCGCCCAGACCGGCCTGCTGCACCTGCGCTTCGATCTCCGGGCGATAACGCCCGTCGCCGACCATCGTCAGCCGCAGGTCGTGCCCGGCGGCCACGCACTGGCGCACCGCTTCCACCAGAATATCCGGCGCTTTGTACAACTGTTGCAGCGACCCCACAAAGACCAGTTGCACCGGCTGGCCGGCGGCGGGCGGCTGGCGCGGCGCGGCTACCAGCGCGGCATCATCAATCACCACATCGGATACGCCCACAGTATAGCCGGGGCAGGGATAATGCTGCTGTAAATAGCTGCGGGTGACGTAGGAAGCGGCCGTTGCCGCGGCACAGTGCTTCTTCAGCAGGCGCACAAAAACACGCCGCAGCAGCGGGCGCAGAGGGTGGCGCATGGTGCCGGGGGCGAAGGTGTTCGCCGGATCGCTGATGACCTGCACGCCGAAGGGGAATTGTCGCGCCTTCAGCGCCGGCACGATGACATCGGCAATCAGGGAAGACACATTAAGCACAATGGCTTCTTCAAACGTCACCGTTTGCCGGATGGCCGTGTTCACCTGGCGAAACTGCTTCAGGTACTGCCCCAGGCCATGATAGTAGGGCAGCGGCGCAAAGCTCACCTGGTCGCCATCGGCCCGCAGGTAATGCTCCGGCACCTGCGCCACATCGCGCACGCGCCCCACCACCCGCACCGCCTCGAACACGTCCAGGTAGCGTGTGAAGGTCGCATAGGCGTTCTGGTCGGCCGTCCAGATTTTGCCATCAGGAGTACGGTCATAACGCTGCTCAATGCTGACGAGGACGCGCATACAGCTCCCGGTAGAATGCCAACAGATGGATGAGGCCGCCACAGGCTTACGGCTACTATATACTGAAAAATGCCTGCTGTGCCAGTGCGAACCTGTAACGATGTAATATAAAGTCGTGTTTCTTCATAGCGCCACCGGCCGGTTTCCTTTATACTACCAGGGGTTGCACCCTGCCGGGCCAACCAGCTAACACGGGGGAGTTATGAGTGCCTATTCTGGCAGTGCGGGGAAGCCCAAACGTCTTTCGCTGCGCCGTAATTTTTCGTGGACGTTCATCGGGAATACGGTGTATGCGGCCTCGCAGTGGGGCCTGCTGGTGATTCTGGCCCGCCTGGGGTCGCCGGAGGTGGTGGGGCAATTTTCGCTGGCCCTGGCGCTGACGGCCCCGGTCATCCTGTTCGCCAATTTGCAACTGCGCGGGGTGCAGGCGACCGATGCCCGCCACGAATACACGCCGCGGATGTACCTGGCGCTGCGCCTGCTGACGACGCTGCTCGGCTGGCTGGTCATCGTCTTCATCGCCCTCAGCGGGGGTTACGCGCAGGAAACGATGCTGGTGATCGGCATTGTGGGGCTGGCCAAAGCCGCCGAAGCCATCAGCGATGTGCTGTACGGCTATTTGCAGCAGCATGAACGCATGGAATTCATCGCCCGGTCGATGATGATTAAGGGCATTGGCTCGCTGCTGGCGATGGGCATCGCGGTTTTTTTCACCGGCAGCATGGTCTGGGGGTCGGTGGCGCTGGCGGTGGTATGGGCGCTGCTGCTGCTGTTCTATGATATTCCGGCGGTGCGGCGCGTGGCCCGCGAAACCGCCGCCGATCCCGCCGACCCGGAAGTGCGCCGCATCATGCAGCCGGCGTGGCAGTGGGATCGTCTGTGGCGGCTGGCCTGGCTGTCGCTGCCCCTGGGCTTTGTGATGATGTTGATCTCGCTCAACACCAATATCCCGCGCTACTACATGCAGGAATATTATGGCGAGCGCGAACTGGGCATTTTCTCGGCGCTGTCCTACTGGATCGTGGTGATTACCACCATCGTCCAGGCGCTGGCGCAGTCGGCCACGCCGCGCCTGTCCAAATACTATGTTAATCAGGAGGCGCGGGCGTTCATCAGCCTGCTGGCCAAATTGCTGGGCCTGGGCGTGGTGCTGGCCGTCGCCGGCGTGCTGGTGGCGTGGATCGGCGGGCGGGAACTGCTGCTGCTGGTCTTCGGGCCGGAGTATGCCGGGCGCTCGCAGCTTTTTGTGCTGGTGATGATCGCCGGGGGGATGAAAGAAATCGCCTCTTTTGCCGGCTATGCCATGACGGCCGTCCGCTATTTTCGCAGCCAGACGGTGCTGTTCATCATCATCACCATCGCCACCTACGTGGGCTGCGTGCTGTGGGTGCCGGAGCATGGCAGCAACGGCGCGGTGATGGCCCTGCTGCTGGCCGGGGTGATTCAACTGGTGGGCAGCCTGGCGGTGACGGCTTATGCCATTCTGCGGATAAAAGAAGCAGCGGCCGCGCAGCCGGCCGGGGAACAGGGACTGGCATGAAGAACAGCCGACTCAAAGTCTTGCACATCCTGGGCAGCCTGGACCGCGGTGGCGCGGAAACCTGGCTGATGCATGTGCTGCGGCACCTGGATCGGACACAGTTCCAGATGGATTTTGTGGTGCACACCACCGACCACGGCGCATACGAAGATGAAGCGAAGTCCCTGGGGGCGCAGGTGCTGCCCTGCGTGGGGGTCACGC
>JALOOI010000025.1 GCA_025454495.1 Anaerolineae bacterium | reverse complement strand
CGTGGAAGCCAGCAACCAGGGCAGCTACGACGACATCTTCCAGAAGATGACGCTGGGGCTGGCCGGTGGCGGCGAAGAACTGCCGAACCTGGTGGTGGCGTACCAGAACCAGGCCGCGACGTATCAACTGGTGGATGGCCTGGTGGACCTGAATGCTCTGGTCAACAGCGGCAAATGGGGCCTCACCGCTGACGAACAGGCGGATTTCTTCCCGTCCTTCTGGAACAGCGATGTCTTCCCCACCTTTGACGGCCAGCGCCTGGGGATCGCCCCCAATCGCTCGATGGAAGTGATGTACTATAACAGCGACTGGCTGGCGGAACTGCGTGCGGCCGGGGCCATCAGCTTTGACGGCCCGCCGGCCACGCCGGAACAGTTCCAGGAAGCGGCCTGCGCCGCGGCCGCCAACCCCTTCAGCGGGGCCACCGGCGATACGGCCAACAGCATCGGCTATGAGCTGAGCGTGGATGCTTCGCGCTTTGCCTCGTGGACGTTTGGCTTCGGCGGCGACATCTTCGATTATGAGGCCGGCGTGTACACGCTGGACAGCGAAGCCGCGCAGCAGGCGCTGAGCTTCCTCCAGGGGCTGTATGCCGGTGGCTGCGCCCGCACGGTGACGGAACGCTTCGGCGACCAGACCAACTTCGGCGCGGGCACCACGCTGTTCACTGTGGGTTCCAGCAGCGGCCTGCCGTTCTATGGCACCGCCGTCAGCGAAGGCGCTAACTTCGCCTGGAGCCTGGCCGCCATCCCGCACACCACCGAAAACCCGCGCCAGAACATCTACGGCGCGTCCGTCAGCATTCCGCGCACCACGCCGGAACAGGAACTGGCCGCCTGGCTGTTCGTGAAATACTACACCAGCCCGGATATTCAGGCCGCCTGGGGCCTGGCCAGCAACTACTTCCCGGTGCGGGCCAGCGCGGCCGGCTCGGAAGCCATCCAGACTGAATTTGCCGAAAATGCCGCCTACCAGACCGCGTTTGACCTGCTCCAGTTCGGCCTGGCCGAACCGCCCGTGCCCGGTTATGACCCGGTGCGTAAGGAAATGGAAAACGCCATGGTGGCCATTGTGGACGGTGGCGATGTCGCCAGCACGCTGGCCGTGCTGAACGAAACCGCCAACAGCATCCTCAGCAGCCAGTAAGCTGCGGCGGCCGGGGGGCGTAGCTGTGCCCCCCGGCCGCGTTCAACCTCCGCGTGGCTTTCCGCACCGCAGCACAAACAGGCCCGATGAATTATAATGGCGGTAACGTCTGCCCTGTACCGGGATGTGTGCCTGTGACCGCTGTTTATGCCGTCGAAAGAGCCACCCGCCAGTTTGCCACCCTGCCCGATGGCTGCATCGCCTACCGCACGTCCGGCCACCCGCACAACCCGCCGGTGCTGCTGGCGCATGGCTGGCTGTCCCATGCCGGCTTCTGGCGCAGCACCATGCAGGCCCTGGAGCAGGATTTTTACGTCGTCGCGCTGGATCACCTGGGCTTCGGCTTCAGCGATAAGCCGGCTGACGGCGATTACAGCATCCCCGCCCAGGCGCGGCGGCTGCTGGCGCTGGTGGCGCATCTGGGCCTGGCCGCGCCGGCGCTCATCGGCCATTCCATGGGCGGGCAAATCGTCCTGGAGGCGGCCTGCCAGTCCCCGCAGCAGGTGCGCCGGGTGATGACCGTGGGCGGCGTGGTCACGGGGGCCATCACGCCCTATTTTCGCCGCATCTTCAGCCTGCCGCTGTGGCTCGGTTATCATGTGCCGGCCACCTGGGCGGTCAGCCGTTTTGGAATGCGCCGTGTGCCGCTGTACAAACAGGCCTTCATTGACCACGCCATGACTTTTCAGCGCGATGTCATCCCGATGGGAGCGCCCGATACGGATATGGCGCTCATCCCCGGCATTGAACGCCCGGCGTATCTGGCTTTTCACGCTTTCCGGGCGTATGACCTCACCCCGCGGCTGGCGCAGCTCCGGCTGCCGGTGCTCATCACGCATGGCGAACAGGATAACACCGTGCCGGTGGCCAGCGCGTACCACGCGCACCGGCACCTGCCCGGCAGCCAGTTACATATTTTTGCGCCCTGCGGGCACACGCCGCCGCTGGAAGTACCGGCACAGTTCATGCAGACCGTGCGCGACTTTGTGCAGCAGCCTTAACAGGAGGCCCCCATGGATTTAACCGATCATCAGCGCCAGACGGCGGAATATCACCTGAAGGACGGGCAGGCCCGCTTAAAACAGCGCGATTATGCCGGTGCGCTGCGGGCTTTTGACCAGGCGGTGCTGTTCGCGCCGCGCTTTGCGGAGCCGTGGCTGCTGCGCGGGGCGCTGCGGGTGAACCACCTTAATGATCTCAACGGCGGGATTGAGGATTGTACCCGGGCCCTGCGGCTGCTCCCCGGCCATCCGGGGGCGCACGCCAACCGCGGCATCGCCCGGCTGAAACAGCAGCGCTATGCCCTGGCCGCCGAAGACTTTGGCGCGGCCCTGCTGCGCCAGCCGCTGGATGGCAGCCTGCACCGCCTGAAGGCTTACTGTCATTATGAACTGGAAGAATACGAGCGGGCCATTGTGCATTACAGCGCCAGCCTTAAATTCTGGCATGAGCCGGCCCTGTGCCACGACATGCGCGGGGTGTGCCATTACGCGCTGCACGCCTTTGAGGCGGCCGCCGCCGATTTTGACGCAGCGCTCCAGCATGATCCCGGCCGCGCTTCGGCCTACAGCCACCGGGGGATTTTGCACACCCACCGGGGCGCGTATGCCGCGGCCATCGCTGACCATACCACGGCCCTCAGCCGGCAGCCGCTGCCCGGTTACTATGGCAATCGCGGGCTGGCCCACCTGCTGGCGGGGGACAGCGCCGCGGCCACGGCCGATTGTGAAGCCGCGCTGGCGCTCGATGGGCGCTTTGCCAGTGCTTACGGGCTGCGCGGGCAAATTCGCTTTGTCGCCGGCGATTTAGCCGGGGCGCTGGACGATTTTCGCCAGATGCAGGTCATCCGCCCGGCGGCCGATGCTGATGCGCTGGTGGGCCAGAGCCTGACGCTGGCCGCCCTGGGCCAACTATCGGAGGCGCTGACGCTGTGGCGGCGGCTGTTGCAGCACAAACCCCGCTACCATGACCCGGCCTGGCTGGAGGATGACCTGCTGCTGGCCGCGCCCCTGCGTGACCAGGTGGCGCGGGTGCTGGCGGCGCTGGCCGCCGGGGGCTGACGGGGCCCTCAGCGCCGTTCATCCTCGCGGAACAAATCCCACATGCGCCGCAGCAGGTAGCGGTATTTCATCCCGTGCGCCAGCAGGATCATGGCCAGCAGTTGCAGCGCCACCAGCAGCGTAATCAGCCACGGGGCCGGCGGCAGGCTGAACTCCGCCAGGTCGGGGAAGATGTACATGGCGATGATGGTGATGATGCCCAGGACCAGCATGATGAGGCCGGAGCCGCGGTACTGGCGGAAGGTGGCCGGCTCATACAGGTTGGCCCCCAGGATTGTCCACACGGCATAGGCGCTGAAGGTGGTGAAATACACCGTTACTGCGCTGCGGGCGATGACGACATCGTGCCCGCTGCCAAAATAGACCACCACATACAGGATGGTGTGCAGCACCGCGCCGATGAAGCCCACGGTAAAAATATAATCCAGCACATCGTGGCGAAAACGCTGCATCTTCGCCGGGCGCAGCAGCCCGAAGGCCACCAGCGTGGCCGGGATGTTCACCGCGCCAAAGGTGGCCCAGCTAATTTGCACCGGGGTCATGGGGAAGGGCAGCGCCATAAAGCCGGCGAACACGAACAGCAGCACGGTGTAAAAATTTTTCACCAGGAACATCTTCATGGTGCCAAACACCGTCTGCGTGATCTCTTTGCCTTCATGGAAGGCCAGCGGCAGGGTGGACATGGCATTGTTCAGCAGCACAATATCGGCCACATCTTTGCTGATCTGGGTGCCATCGTTCATGACAATGGCCAGGTTGGCCTGCTTCAGCGCCGGCACATCGTTCACGCCGTCGCCCACCATGGCCACATAATGTTTTTGCCGCTGCAACGCGCTGATGATGCGCCGTTTGGTCTCTGGCTCCACGCGGGCGAACACGTTGGTCTCCAGCGCCACGCGCTCCAGTTCCGCCTCGCTGAAGGCTTCGAGCTGTGCGCCGGTGCAGGCCCCGGTGATGGTCATGCCGGCCTGCCGGGCGATGGCCTGCACCGTCTCCAGGCTGTCCCCGGAGATCACTTTCAGTTCCAGTTGTTCGGCCCGGAAGGCCGCCAGCGTCTCCTGAATATCTTCGCGCACCTGGTCGCTGAGGACGATGAGCGCCACCGGCTCGCACTGCCCGCCGATCTCCTGGCCGGCGGGTTCGCCGGTCATGCGGGCGAAGGCCAGCACGCGCATCCCATCCTGGGACAGCTTCAGCGCCCGCCCCAGCACCGAGTCGTCGCTGCCGTGGCGTGGCAGCAGGCGCTCCGGTGCACCCATCACCAGCGTTTCATCCGCAAACAGCACCGCGCCCCATTTGCGCCCGGAGGTAAACGGAATCTCTTTCACTTTCGCCTGGTCGGGCACCGGCCCCACCCGCGCCGTAACGTACTGCTGCACCGCGCCGGCCGTGCGATTGAGGTGGGCCAGGTGGCGCAGGTACAGCGCCATCGCGCCCATGATGGCCTCTTTGCTCTCATGGTTCAGCGAGATAATTTGCGTCACCGCCAGTTGATTTTTGGTCAGCGTGCCGGTTTTATCAAAGCACAGCACGGTGGCATTGGCCAGCGATTCGACCGCGTTCACCTTCTGGATGAGCGTTTGCTGCCGGGTGATCTTTAACGCGCCGATGGTGAGCGATAAAATGGCCACCAGGATGAGGCCCTGCGGCACCAGGCTGGTGACGAACACCACCGTATTGCGAATCGCGTCCAGGAAGGGGACTTCGGTCAAATAGGCGGTGACGAACAGCATGGGCGCAAAGACGAACATCAGCAGCAGCGTGAGTTCGACGATGATATCCAGCCGGACCTGGGTGGGCGTGCGGATATTTTTGTACTGGCGGGCGGTGGCGGACAGGCGGTTGATGTTGCTGTCCTTGCCCACGCGGGTGGCCCGCATGGTGCCCGCCCCGGCGATGCAAAACGAGCCGGAGAACACCTCATCGCCGGGCTGCTTAAAGATGGCATCGCTCTCGCCGGTCAGCAGCGATTCGTCCATCTCCAGCGCGTCGCTGTGCAGCGTTACGCCATCCACCACCAGCCGGTCGCCCGGTTCGATCAGCAGGACATCATCCCGCACCACGGCCCGCATGGAAATTTGCTGCACGGTGCCATCGCGCTGCACGCGCACCTGCTGCTCCTGCAACGCCGCCAGCCGATCCAGCCGCCGCCGGGCGTTAATCTCCTGCACGGTGCCCAGCAGCGAATTGGTGACGACGCTAAACCCGGCGAACAGGGCAGTGGTATAATCGCCAAAGGAAATGACGATGACCAGCAGCGAAAACAGGATGATGTTGAACAGGTTGAAGATATTGTCGATGATGATGGCCGGGTAAGACCGGCTGACACGGGCTTTATAATCGTTGGTTTCGCCCCGGCGAATGCGTTCCTGTACTTCGGCGGCACTTAAGCCGCTGTCAGTATCCAGCCGGGGTGGGGTCAGCACAGTCTGGGCCATAACCGTCGTTTTCGCTTTGCACAAATCAATGGATAGCAGGCTGCCCGGTGTCGCGGCAGCAAAAGGGCATTATAACAGATGATGGCGCAGGATGTTGAGAGCCTGCCCCGCCGTGACGGGGCCGCGCCGGGCGTGGTGCGCCGCCATTTGCTGCTGCTGCTGCTGGTGACGCTGCTGCTGCGCGGGCTGCTGTACCTCAGTTACCCGGTGGGCGGGCTGACGACGGAAGATAACCAGGCCGGCCAGCAGTATTTGATCGATGAACTGCTGCGCGGGAACCTGCTGATCGGCAATTTGCGCTACCAGACCGGCTATGCGCTGGTGATGGCCCCGGTGGCCGCGCTCACACAGCCGCTGGGCCGCCTGTCCGACCGGGCCTTTTTGCTGGTGCAGGTGGCGCTGGCGGCGCTGCTGCCCTTCCTGGTGTACGACACGCTGCGCCGCCGCTGGTCGCCGCGGGCGGGCCTGGTGGTGGCGCTGCTGCTGGCGCTGGATCCGTTTACGCTGCAATGGGC
The DNA here is from genome assembly GCA_025454495.1 of Anaerolineae bacterium. Lineage (GTDB taxonomy): Bacteria > Chloroflexota > Anaerolineae > Aggregatilineales > Phototrophicaceae > JALHOR01. The sequence goes on along the minus strand of JALOOI010000025.1, from coordinate 20,618 downwards.
GCATTTCATCATGCCGGAATGGCTGGTGGCCTGGTGTGTGGTGGTGGCGCTGTGGCTGCTGGAACGGGCGTGGGGCCGGCCGCGGCGCGGCCGCTATGCCCTGGCGGCCGGGCTGCTGCTCGGCGTGGCCTGCCTGGCGCGGCTGAACATAGTGCCGGCGGTGGCGGCCCTGGGGCTAACGCTGTGCGCCTGGTGGCCGCTGCCCTGGCGGGAACGGCTGCGCCTGGTGGCGCTGGTGGGGGGCGGCAGCGCCGGCCTGCTGGGGCTGTACCTGCTGCTGCTGCACCTGCCGTCCACCGGCGGCCTGCGCCTGAGCTGCATCAGCGGCAACAACCTGGTGGTGGGCCTCTCCGAGATGCCGGTGCCGATGACGGCCGCCGCCGGCCCGGCCACCGCCTATTTTCTGGAAATCGTCAATCTGCCGCCGCTGAAGCCCCTCAGCTTCTATGCCGATTCCTACCCGCTGTGGCGCAAAGCCGACGGCTGGGTGACACCGGCGGAGCAGGCGGCCTTCCTGGCGCAGCCGCGCCCGGCCCCGGCGGACGCGGTGACGGTGACGTTCCCCGGTAATCTGTATTATTATCTGGGCCCCTGCGCGGCCGATGCCCTGCTGGCGGACATCCACCGCGAGGCGCTGGCGGCCCACCCTGGCGCCTGGCTGGCCGGGGTGCTGCGGCAAACGCTGGTGATGCTGGTGCAGCATCCGCAGCTTTCCAGCTTTCCCCTGCTGTACCTGCCGCGCCCGGAAGCCCTCACGTTTACGCCCGCCGGGCTGCCCGGTTTCGCCACTGCGCAGGGCGGTTACTACAACGGGCAAATCGTCTTTGTGCCGGGGATAACGCTGTTTGCGGCCCTGTTCGATGTCTGGAATCTGTTTAAATGGCTGCTGCCGCCGGCCGTGCTGTGGGCGCTGTGGCGGCGCGACTGGTACTGGAGCGCGGTGCTGCTGGTGCTGCTGGTGGCGCTGCTGACCATCGCTATCGCCGCCCGGCCGGAGCCGCGGTATTATGCCAGCGTCGCGCCGCTGTATGCGCTGCTCATCGGCGGAATGGTGGCGGACGCGCTGGAACGCCTGCGGGCACGATGGAGCTAACCCGATGGAAATTCGCCTGCGCCTGACGATGCTGGGCCTGCTGCTGCTGCTGGTGCTGGCCGTGTGGGCCTTCCCGGCCTGGTACCCGCTGGTGAACCAGAACACGGTGTCGAACCCGTTTCCGGGGCTGGAAGAAGCCGCCTGGCTGGATTACCTGGCCCTGCCGGAGACCGTGCGCGAAGCCTTTGAACGGCTGCGCGATGGTGATGAAGACCTGGAACTGCCCCCGCAGCCAGAAGCGGCGCTGGCGCTGGTGCGGGCCCGCCTGCTGCGCCAGGATATTCCGGCCCCCGCCGACGAACAGAGCTACACGCCCCCGGAGGGCAGCAGCATCGTCCGCCAGGGGGCCTTTGCGCCGGTGGATGCCATTCGCGGGGCCACCGGCACGCTCACCATTTACGCCCTGCCCGACCAGACGCGCATCTTACGCATCGAAAATTTGGCCGCCAGCCGCGCCCCGGAGGTGCATGTCATCTTCACCCGCAACCCCGACCCGCTGGATCCGCGCGGGGTGGGGGTGGATTATATCGACCTGGGCCCGCTGAAAGGGGAGACCGGCAGCATGACCTATGTCGTGCCGGCCGGGGTGGATTTTGGCGTGTATCCCATTCTGGCGCTGTACAGCGTCTCCTATCGCGTCGTCATCAGCACGGCCACGCTGCGTTAAGCGCCTTCAGCGCTTGCGCTTATACTCATCGGTGGCCAGCATATCGCTCAGCAGGGCATCGTTCACCGTGCCGCTGCTGATGCGGTCGCGCAGGGTTTCAAGCTGGTCATCGCTCAGGCGGCGCAGCACCGCTTCGATCTGCTCCCGTTTGATTTTTTCGTTGAAACCGGCCTGTTCGCCGCTGCTGGCCCCGCTGGCGAAGGGTGCGCCCCACTGCCAGATGAAACCCGTCACAGCGATCGCGGCCGCCGCCATGATGAACACCAGCCCCAGGACGGCCTCATCCAGGATGGCGGCGGTAAACGTCACCCCCAGCACCATGCCGATGATTGTCATCCCCCAGATGTAGCGCGTTAAGCGAATGCGTTCCCCAAATTCCATCGTACCGCCCTCCCGGCCCTCCCGGGCCAGTCGTCACAGCCAATAAGCACAGTATAGCGCGTTCCGGCCGGCGCGGCCGGCCTCATTTGTGCCGCTGGATCAATTCGCCGTCGTCGCCCACGCCATACACCGCGTCGCGTTCCATCAGGCGCTCGCGCAGCGCGTCCAGGTCGGCATCGTCCAGTTTCTCCAGCAGCTTATCCAGCGCCTTTTGCTTGCCCTTGCTCCGGGTGGTGGCGCTGGCTTCGTGTGGCAGTTCGCCCCAGTTCCACACCACGCCATTCCCCACGATGGAGGCCGCCACGATCATCACCCCCAGGATGACATGCCCCAGCCCCACCCCCACGCCGGTGGCCGCGCCATTCCACAACAACATGCCCATGCTGGCCGCAAAGGCCAGCCAGATGAAAAGCGTCGCCCGCAGCCGAATCTCCATCCGTACCCCCATGGTCTGGTAACGTGTTATCTCTGCTACTGCATTACGCAAAAATGGAGGCCGCGTTGCGGGGTGGCTGGCTCAGTATTCGTTCATCATTTTGGCCGCCGTAAACGATGCACAGGATGGGGCATTGTGGTAGACTCATCGCAAATTGGCGAACGCACATGCCCGCAGGATACGACCCATGATTGGTACCAAATTAAACGGGCGCTATGAAGTGCTCGAATACCTGGGCGAAGGCGCAACCTCCACCGTGTATAAGGGGCTGGATGCCCTGCTGGGGCGCGAAGTGGCGCTGAAAGTGCTGCTGCCCCACGTCCGCGAGACCACCCGCAAACGCTTTTTTCAGGAAGCGATGGCCGCCGCCCGCCTCAATCATCCCAACATCATGGCCATTTATGACCGGGGCGATGACAACGGCCGCCAGTTCCTGGTGATTGAATTTGTCGATGGCGATGCGCTGACGAGCTATATTCCCTCTGCGCCGGAGGTGGTGGTTTCCCTGGGGGCGCAAATTGCGCGGGCGCTGGATTATGCCCACGAGCGCGACATCATCCACCGCGATATTAAGCCCGCCAACATCAAAGTGACCCCGGATGGCCAGGTGAAGATTATGGACCTGGGGCTGGCCCGCCCGCGTGATGGCAAGCGCGTCACCGCCCCCGGCATGGTCATCGGCACGCCGGCCTATATTTCGCCGGAGCAGGCCCAGGGGCTGGAACTGGATCGGCGGACGGATTATTACAGCCTGGGCATTGTGCTGTACGAAATGGCCACCGGGCAGCTCCCCTTTAATGCCGATGACATTACCGCGCTGATGCTGCAACATGTGCAGCAGCCCCCGCCGCCGCCGCGCCTGGTCGTGCCCACGCTGCCGGTGGGGCTGGAACGGGTGATCCTCAAATCGCTGGAGAAGCAGGCTTCGCGGCGCTTTCAGACCGGGCGGGCCATGGCCGAAGCGCTGGTGGCCGCGCTGCCAGAAGGCAAGCCCGCCGCTGATGACAAAGCGACGGCACCGCAGCGCCCGGAATGGGCCAAAACGCTCCAGGCCGACCGGCTCAAATCGCCCCAGGCCGGCGGGGCCGGCCGCACCATCCGCATCATCATGGCGGATGACCATACGCTGCTGCGGCGCACGCTGGCCAGCTACCTGGAGCAGCAGGAAGGCCTGGTGATCCTGGGGGAAGCGGGCGATGGTGACAGCGCCCTGGCGCAAACCCTGGCCCTGCAACCGGATGTGCTGATTCTGGATTTGAATATGCCCGGCAAGGGCGGGCTGGACATTCTGCCCGACCTGCGCGAACAGGCCCCGAATGTGAAAGTGCTGGTGCTGACCGGCCGCGAGGATGATATTTACATCCTGCGGGCGCTGCGGGCGGGGGCGCACGGTTACGTCCTCAAATCCACCGATGAGGTGAAGCTGGTGGAGAGCATCCGCAAGGTGATGGATGATGAGATGGTGCTGGGGCGGGGCGTGGCGGAAAAAGTCGTGGGCGGGCTGCTGGGCAACGATGAGCTGAAGAAGCTGACCGACCGCGATATTAAAATTTTGCTGCACGTGGCCCGTGGCTACGAGAACGATGAAATTGGCGCACGCCTGGGGCTGGGCATCACGGCGATGATCGAAGCGATGGCCGCGCTGATGAACAAGCTGGACGTGCGCGACCGTAATTCGGCGGCGCTGAAGGCGCTGCGTACCGGCATCATCACCCTGGAAGACCTGCACGATCTGCCGCCGCCGCCTTCAGAATAAGGCGGCCGGCGGGCTGGCGGTGCGGGCGACCTACATGAAGGATTTTTTGCCCGCGCTGCGTTCCAGATGCCCCATGAATTCTTTCCGCAGGTTGCTATCCTCTTTAAAGCTGCCCAGGAAAGCGCTGGTGGTCATGCCGCTGTGGCATTTGTGCACACCGCGCATCATGCTGCACATGTGCATCCCATCCATCACCACGGCCACGCCGCGCGCTCCCAGCACTTCTTCGATGAATTCAGCAATCTGGCGCGTCAGCCGTTCCTGCACCTGCAAACGGCGGCTGAACATATCCACAATACGCGGAATTTTGGACAGGCCAATGACCTTTTCGCCGGGGATGTAGGCCACATGCGCGTGCCCCAGGAAGGGCAGCATGTGGTGTTCGCACAGGCTGAAGTATTCAATGTCGCGCACGATGACCATATCATCGTACTGCACATCAAAAATGGCATTGTTGATGAGTTCCGCCGGATCGGTACGGTAGCCTTCCAGCAGTTCGGCATAGGCCCCGGCCACGCGCTTCGGCGTGTTCAGCAGGCCTTCGCGCTGCGGGTCTTCGCCCACGGCGCTTAAAATTCGGGTGACGGCAGCTTTGATGGCATCAGTATCAACCGCGGGAAAATCCAGTTCATACTTGTGCAGCAAATCTGGCGAGCGCAAAAACGCATCGGCTTCTGTTTCGCCAAAGACAACCGCTTCAGAACGGGGCGCGTGGTCATGGTCATGGTCATGGTTGTGGTCATGATCATGATTATGGTTATGGCCGTTTTTACCGTTGCCGTTGCCATTCCCATTTTTGCCCTTGCCGTTCTTGCCGTTGCCAGTCCCGTCCTGATAGGGTGTCTCGTTGTTGTTGAACAGATTCAATTCTGATTTGCTCATGACAGGTCTCCCCCGCTGTTCAAAATGGTCTTATCCTTCAGGCATGACAGTATCAGTGTGCCCGATAATACTGAGAACAGCCTTAACAGGACATGACAGGTTACTTTTTTAAGAATTATCAAAATTCAGAACTTATTGAAAGTTATGAATATCGCTGCGGGGTTTGAGGGTGGCGCTGCCCAGGCGTTCGGCAATTGCCGCCAGCGGCTCGCCGGTGACGGGGTGGCGCAGCGCCGGCGCAAGCTGTGCCAGCGGCACGGCCACATGGGCATAGCGCACAATATCGGGGTGGGGCAGGGTCTCCACGATGGAGCGATTGATCTCCTGGTTAAACAGCAGCACATCCAAATCCAGCGGCACGGCCGCCACCGGCTGCCCGGCCGTGTCGTAGCGCACCCGGCCCAGGCGGGCTTCGATCATCCGCAGCCGCCGCCGCACCAGGTCAAGAAACACATAGGTATCCACCTGCACGACGGCGTTCAGAAAGGGGGCGGCGGCCGGGTCATCCACGGGGGCGCTTTCGTACACCGGCGACACCGCCACCACGTAAAACCACACCTTCAGCAGGCGCAGGCCGGCCGCCAGGTTTTGCTCCGGGGCGGTGTTGGAACCCATCGCCAGATACAGCCGATTCAACTTCATACGCCGTCCTGTGGGCCCGGCCCGGCGGGCACAAAATAACCTTCCTGATACAAGCGCAGGATGTCCCCGGCGGGGCCGTCGGACAGGGTGAAGCCCTGCGGATAATCCAGCGCCAGCTTGACCGCTGCCGGCTCCGGGGTGTAATCGCCGCGGAAGTCGTGGTAAATGCCCTGGCGCGTCAGGCTGCACCAGGGGGCCAGCCGGTAGACGGTGGTGGCATCCAGCGGGCGCGGGCGATAGGGCAGCGGCGGCAGTTTTTGCGCGTTCAGGATGACCTCCGCATAGGCCTGCACCATGTCCGCCTGGGCGAAGTGCGTATGCAGCCACGCCAGCACATCCGGGGACGTGCGCTGCCGGTCACGCAGCAGGCCGGCGGCGCGGCGGGCGGCTTCGGCCACATCGCCATAATCCACCAGGCACGCTTCCGGCAGCATGTCGCGGTAGGCGGCCACCCGCGCCGCGATCACCGGGGTACCGCAGGCCAGCGATTCGTAGGGGGTGTTGCCAAACGTCTCGACGTAATTGCCCACGGCCAGCGTCAGCCCGCCCAGGCTGTAATAAGCGGGCATGTCATCATCGCTAATCCAGTCATGGAAGATGAAATGCTCCGTTAGCCCGCGGGCGGCGATGTCCTGCGCCAGCCCGTCGTAGAAGGCCTGCACCTCGGCCGAGAGGCCGGTATCGATCCAGCGGGGCACCAGCACGCGCAGCCCGGTTAGCCGGTGGCGGTGGACCAGATGATCGGCAATGGCGATGGTCTGGCGAATGCCTTTGTTCTCCTCCGGGCGATGCGGATACAGCACAATGGCATGGCGGGCCGGGTCTACCCCCAGGCGGGCGGCCAGCGCGGTGGCATCTGTGGGGCGGTACATATTCCAGTCCAGCCCGTTGTGGATGACGTGCAGCCGCTGCCCGAGCTGCGGGAAGAAGCGCCCGGCCGTATAGCGCCAGACCTCGGCCGTGTGCTGCGAGGGCACGATGAGCGCGTCGCCCTGGAATAAAAAGCCGGATTGCAGCGTTTCGCTGAAGCGCACGCTGCGCAGCGAAAACACCGCCGGCAGGCTGTCGTAGATGTAGGGGAAGATCAGCCCGCCGTCGTGGCAGTAGAACACATCCGCCTGCGCCAGCCAGTCTGCCGTCATCTGGATGGCATCGGCGATGTGATAGGGCAGGGTATCGTAAGGCTCCGGGAAGGGCTGCTTGAAGCGATAGACCGGGCGCACCTCCAGGTTGGGGTGCCAGCGGAACGGCTCCCGCGCATCGTCCCGGCGGGTGCATAAAATCGTCACCCGGTGGCCCTGTTCGGCCAGGTGCAGGGCCACCTTTTTAAGCTGTTTCTGGGCCCCGCCCATCGACCTGGTGGCGAACAGCGGGGTCATGGAGAACGCGACAATGTGCATGGGTCAATCGCGCCCGGTAATTTTACGCAGGATGTTGAACCAGAAGGGGGCCCCCTGGGCGATGGCGATCACCGTCAGGAACAGCCCGATCACTTTGGCCAGCACCAGCGACAGCCAGCCCGGATTGTTGCCAGGGATAAAATTCCAGATGTTGTTGCTGTCGTTGAACAGCGGCGCGGTGGTGGCATCCGCCGGGGAAATGCCGCTGAGATCGGTATAGCGCCAGCCCAGGGGCAGCCGCAGTTCCAGCAGCGTGTTGATGGTGTTGAGGGCGGCTTCACCGCTGCGGCGAATTTGCGTGGCGGGGGGCGTTTCTTCGGTGGTGCCGTCCGCGCCTTCCTGAAGCGAGGCTGCGGCCGCGTCCACCTGCGCCTGCAACGCCGTCACATCGGCCCGGCGGGCCGTATCCGCCACCAGCGTCCGCAGCGCCGGGTCATCCCACAGCGTCCGCGCCAGGTTCACGCTGTCCACATTCATCACCAGGGCGATGACCACCCCCACCACCAGCGAGACCACCAGCATGGTGTTTTTAAAAGTCTCGGTGGCGCGGGCCATGCCTTCATCGAACCAGGCGGCAAGCTGTTCTTCGGCTTCATCCAGCGTTTTGGAGGTGGCCAGCACGGTTTCCAGCGCATTCCGCAGGTACTGGTTTTTCACGGTCCGCAGCCCGGCCATCAGCGAAATGATGCTGTTGGGTTCCAGCCCCAGGCGGCCGATCTCATCATCAATCTGGTCGAGCGCTTCCGCCAGGGCTTCTTTGTAAATCGGCTCGGCAATCTCATCAATCGTCTGCCGCAGTTGATCCAGCCCTTCGCCGCTGGTGACGATCTGGTTCACGATGAGCCGCAGCTTGCGCCGGTCGGGCGTGGCGGGCATTCCGTCAATGATGTTGAGCATGGCCCCGAACAATTCTTTGTCGGAGTCCACGCGCACCACATTAATGAGCACATTGACGAAGGTTTTGGGGTTAATCCAGGCGACATTGTTCAGTTTGCCGGCCGCGATGCTGGCGGCCTGTTCATCGCTGACGCGCTGATCTGGCAGGGTCATATCGCCCTGCACCAGGCGAATGAGCGGGTGGGTGAGCACTTTGGCGCGGACGATGGGATCATGCACAAGCTGGCTGATGCCGTCGCGCAGGTGGCGGGCCCGCAGGCGCAGCACGCTGCCCAGGACGCTGTTAATCTGCGTGACCAGGATGCTGAGCAGGCTGTACACGAAGACCATACCGATGATGACTTCCAGAATTGCCGAATCCAGCATACTCCCCCCCCTTTGGGCAGATGATGGCGATCTGTGCCTGATTGTAACACCTGCGGCCCGGAGCGCAACGCATCGGCCGGCAGGTGGTCGGGCGGGCCGGCTTCAGCGCAGTTCAAAACGCTCGCCATCGGTCGGCGGGCCTTCCGGCACCGCTTCCGGCGGCAGGTCTTCCGGCGGCAGGTGCTGGCTGCGATACCAGCTCATGCCCATCATGACGATGAAGACCACCGCCACGCCCACGAAAATCACTTCATCCCAGATGCCCAGTGCGCCATGCGCCAGAACCGGAAACATAATATCCTCTGTCCTCTCCAGGGGATCATCCTGAGCTGTCCCCCGTCCTCTGTATCAGCGTACTGCAAAAACGCTTTTTTTTGAACTGCCAGCCTGGGCCGGCTCCGGTTGGCCGGGCCGCCGAACTGGTTTATCATAAGCCCGTCCACGAAGCGTTGAGGCAGGGGATGGTATGCGGATGCGGGCATATGCGGGCTGGTGGTGCGGGCTGCTGCTGTTGATGATGGGGCTGCCCGGTGCGGCCCAGGAGACCACCACCGGCACCCCCGGCGAGCCGTATTTGCGCTCTGACCGGCTCGGCATCACCCACATTGGCTCCGCCGAAATTCCCGCGGACGATGCCCGCTACCGTCAGGCCCTGGCCCTGGGGGCCGGCTGGACGCGCTACCCCTTCTACTGGTATCGCCTGGAGACTGCGCCGGGCGTGTGGGACTGGTCAGCCTATGACCGGGTGGTGATCGACGATGTGGAACACGGCCTGCAAACCAATGCCGTGCTGCTGGGCATTCCGGCCTTTCATGCCAGTGCCGATGACATCATCCGCGGGCTGAATGAGCCGGTCTTTGCGGATGGCTCCGATGTGCCCCGCGCCGGCAAAAGCCTGAACCCGGCCAACCCCTGGGCGCTGTACGTGTACCAGGTGGTGCAGCGCTATAAGCCGGGGGGCGAGCTGGCCGCGCTGCGGGCGTGGGTCAGCGGGCAGGGGGTGCGGGTGTGGGAAATCTGGAATGAGCCGGATTTACCGCTGTTCTGGTCAGGCTCCATCCGCCAGTATGCCCGCCTGCTGAAGGTAGCCTACCTGGCGGCCCACCATGCCGACGCTGAAGCGCTGGTGATGCTGGGCGGGCTGCTGTACAACACGGAGGAGAACTGGCTGGCCCGCATCCTGGCCCTGTACAGCGCGGATGCGCTGGCGGCGCAGGCCAATTATTTTATGGATGCGGTGGCCGTCCATGCCTATGGCTATCCCTGGCGCAGCGGCTGGCTGGTGCTGGTGGTGCGCGAAACGCTGGAGGCTTACGGCCTGGAGCGCCCCATCTGGCTGAATGAAACCGGCGTTTCCGCCTGGGACGATTACCCGGGCCCGGTGTGGACGCGCAGCCCGGCCGAGCGCCCGCGCACTGCCACCATCGAGCAGCAGGCCTGGTATTTGCTCCAGAGCGCGGCCTATGCCTGGGCCGAAGGTGCGGACAAGGTGTTTTATCACCAGCTTTACGACGACTGCGGCGACCAGCCGGCCGGTACAACGTTCCCGCCGCACCGGGGCGAATTATGCGTGGGCGGGGCGCTGTGCTATGGCAGCGCTTTCGGGCTGTATCGCAACGAAACAACGTCCGTGTGCTACAACCAGCATCCCGCCCCCGGCACGGCCCGCCCGGCGGCCCGCGCCTACCAACTGCTGGCCCAGGTGCTGGGCCAGCGCCCGGCCGGCCGCGGCCGCGTGACGGCCGAAACGGCCTACATCGCCATTCAATTCGGCCGCCCGTCGGACGCGGAACGGGTGACGGTGGTGTGGAATCGCCGTTTTGAACCCTACACCTGGTCCATGCCGGCCACCGGCACCGCCGCCCGCCTGTTCACGCTGGAAGGCGTGCTGGCGCTCACGCCGGAGGCGGATGGCACCTACCGCGTGCTGCTGCCGCCGGCACAGCCGGATAATTATCCCAGCCTGGAACGGGGCGACGTGGCGGCCATCGGCGGGCCGCCGGCGCTGCTGGTGGAGCGCTTCAGCGCTGAGCCGTTCCCCCCGCTGGCGGAACTGGTGCAGGGCGTGGTGGCCAGCCCGCCCACGGCTTTACCCGCCCTGCCGCTGGATCCAGCGGCGGCCACGCCCACGCCCCCCGGTGCCGCCGTGGCCCCGGCGCAAAGCCTGGAACCCACCCCCGGCGCGGTGCTGCTCATCCCGCCCACGCCCACCCTGCCGCCGCTGCCGCCGCTGCAACCCACCGTCCCCCCGGAACAGGACACGCGGCCGCCGGTGCCCTTCATGGAACCGCTGCCGGTGGTCAGCCCGGTGACGTTTCTGGTGCGCTGGGGCGCACAGGATGACGGCCAGGTGGTGCGTTACCTGGTGTGGGTGAAAGTGGATGCCGGCGACTGGCTGCCCTGGCTGGAAACCGCCCGCACCGAAGGGTACTATACCGGCGTGCCGGGCAGCCTGTACAGTTTCGCCGTGTGGGCGGTGGATGCCGCCGGCAACTGGTCAGATAATGTGTCGCCGGTGGCGCAGGCCACCACGCGGGTGGAATAGCCCGGCAGCGGAGAGGGTCATGCACATCGGGTTAAACGCGCACCTGCTGGCCGGCCAGCCCGGCTACCGGGCGGCGGGCATCCACAATTACATTCATCAACTGCTGGCCCATTTGCCGGCGGCGGCCCCCCCGGACTGGCGTTGGACTGCCCTGGTGGGCGGGGCGGTGCAGGCACAGTATCCCGGCCTCACCCTGCGCCGCGCCGGGCTGGATACATCCGCGCCGCTGAAGCGCATCCTGTGGGAGCAGGCGCTCCAGCCTTTTGCGCTGCCACAGTTTGACCTGTACCACGCGCTGGCCTTCGCCGCGCCGCTGTTTTTGCCCGTGCCCATGGTGGTCACGGTGTACGATATGACCTTTATCCGCTACCCGCAGCGCCTGTCCACCGCCCGGCGGCTGTACCTGCGCCTGTTCACCGGGCTAACCTGCCGCCGCGCCCGGCGCGTGCTGTGCATCAGCCACAGCACCGCCCGCGATGTCGCCGATCTGCTGCACATCCCGCCGCAGCGCATCGACGTAACGCCCCTGGGCTACAACAGCGACGTGTACCGGCCGCTGCCCGCGGAGCAGGTGGCCGCCTTTCGCCGGCGGCAGGGCCTGCCGGAGCGCTTCTGGCTGTTCCTGGGCACGCTGGAGCCGCGTAAAAACCTGGTCATGCTGCTGGCGGCCTATGCCGCGCTGCCCCCGGCCGAACGCCTGCCGCTGGTGCTGGCCGGCGGCAAAGGGTGGGATTATGCGCCCATCTTCGCCGCCGTGGAACAGCACGGCCTGCAACAATCAGTCACCTTGCCGGGATTCATCCCTGCCGCTGACCTCGCCCTCTGGTATAATGCAGCCGAAGTTTTTCTGTATCCGTCGGTATTTGAAGGTTTCGGGCTGCCGGTGCTGGAAGCCATGGCCTGCGGTACGCCGGTCATCACCTCAGACGTATCATCCCTGCCCGAAGTCGCCCAAACCTGCGGCCTGTGCCTGCCGCCGCAGGCAGCCCCGGCCTGGACGGCCGCGCTGGCGCGGGTACGCCACGATGCCGCCTGGCGGGCTGATGCCCGGGCCGCCGGCCTGCGTGATGCCCGGCAGTTCCAGTGGGCCACCACCGCCCGGCTGACGGTGGACAGCTATCGGCAGGCCATGGCGATGACAGTGACCGCATGAACGGCAGACAGCCCCTTTCTGAACGCCCATCTTTAGAGCCGCGCTGGTTGTTCCCGCTGCTGGATGCCGGCATGGTGCTGGCCGCCTTTGCCCTGGGCTACTGGCTGCGCTACGACTGGCAAATTTTTCGCCCCGTGTTCGACCCGCGCCAGTCCGGTTTTATGCCCTATTTGCCTTTTGCCGCGGTCTATGCCGGGCTGCTATACTTTTACTACTACAACAATGGCCTGTATCGCAACGTGCGCGGGCGCTCCTGGGGCGAAGAAGTGGCCATCATCGCCGGGGCCGTCGCCAGTGCCACGGTCATTTTGCTGTCGCTGTATTTTATGCTGCGCCCGGAAGTGACCAGCCGGCTGATGCTGCTGTATGTGGCCGCGCTGACGGTGCTGCTGCAGGCCACCCTGCGCCTGCTGCGCCGGCTGGCGCTGGCCTACCTGCGGGCGCGGGGCATCGGCGTACAGCGCGTGCTGATTGTGGGCATGGGCGAAACCGGGCAGGCGGTGCTGCGGGTGATGATCTCGCGCCGCGAACTGGATTTCCATGTGGTGGGCTACCTGGACGACGTGCCAGAGCGCGGCCAGGTAGACCTGGGGCGCGTGCCCGGCCTGGGCGACCTGAGCAATTTACGCCACAGCCTGCAACAGCGCCGCGTGGACCTGGTGGTGATTACGCTGCGCTGGAACCATTATGAGCGCATTCAGGAGATTGCCCGCCTGTGCCGCGAGCAAAATGTGGATGTCCGCATGGTGCCGGATATTTTCCAGCTTAATTTGCGCCAGGTGCAGGTGGAAAATCTGGATGGCATCCCGCTGCTGGGCATTAATGGCGTGGTGCCCTTCCAGGGGGCGGGGCGCGTGTTTAAGCGCGTGCTGGATGTGGGGCTGGTCATCCTGGGGGCCCCGGTGTGGCTGCCCATCATGGGCCTGGTGGCGCTGGCCATCCGCCTGGAGGGGGATGGCCCCATCTTCTACATCACCCGGCGCGTGGGCGAAAATGGCCACGAGTTCGATATGGTCAAATTTCGTACCATGATCCCCAATGCCGACGCGCTGCGCGAGCAATTGATTGCCGCCACCGGCGAAGACCCGCGCCACCCCAAAATCAAGGACGATCCGCGCATCACCCGCACCGGCAAATGGCTGCGCCGCACCAGCCTGGACGAACTGCCCAACCTGCTGAATGTGCTGCGCGGCGAAATGAGCCTGGTGGGGCCGCGGCCGCCGCTGCCGGCCGAAGTGGCCCTGTATGAACCGTGGCACCTGCGCCGGCTGCAAATTATCCCCGGCCTCACCGGACTGTGGCAGGTGAGCGGCCGCAGCGAAGTACCCTTTGATGAAATGTGCCTGATGGATATTTACTACATCGAAAACTGGTCGATCTGGTTTGACCTGCAAATTTTGTTGATGACGCTGCCCAGGGTGCTGTTCCGCAGCGGGGCCTACTAAACGGCAGCGCGGGCATTGGCGCGAACCTGCGCCAGTGGCTACAATCAACAGGATGTGGGCAGCGCTAGCGGTAAGGATGAGGCGATGACTTCCAGAGGCAAGGGCCGGGCGGAAAATACCCCCAACCGCGAAGAATTGTTCAACCTGGCGGTGGAGACGGCTAAAAACGGCAACCGCCAGGGGGCGCGGGTGATGTTGATGAACATCCTGCGCGAAGATCGCAAGAATATTCGCGCGATGATGTGGATGGCGAAGATCGCCAGCAGCCGTGCCGACCGGGAAAAATGGCTGAATGAGGTGCTGCGCGTCAACCCCAACCACGAAGCGGCCCTGGCGGCGCTCCACAAAATCCAGCACGGCGATTCCGCGCGACGCAACCGGCTGTTGTTCCGGGCGGCCACAGGTGGCTATGTGGTGGCGGTGCTGCTGGTGGCGCTGCTCATCATCCTGGCCAACGTGCCCGCATAAGCACAGGCAAAGGCACAGGGATGCTCACCATCCACACGTCCCGCGTCGGGCAGACGACGATTTTTTACCTGGCCGGCCGGCTGGACAGCATCAACGCGGCCCTGCTCCAGCAAACGCTGTTCCCGGTGATCGAAACCGAAGGCCTGACCGATATTGTGCTGGATATGTCGGCGGTGCAGTATATCAGCGCGGCCGGGCTGCGGGTGCTGCGCCAGTTGTACGAGCGTACCGGCAGCGTGCGCCTGGCCAGCCCCTCGCCGCGGGTGATGGAAGTGATGCAGATCACCGGGCTGGATGTGCTGTACCGGCTGTACGAAACGCGCACCGCGGCCCTGCACAGCATTTTGCCCATCACCAACGCGCACACCCACCTGGAATTGAGCTTTCTCAAGCATCTGTGCCCTGGCGTGGGCGGGATGCCCTTCGTCCCGTGGCTGCGCGGGCGGGTGCGCCAGGCGCTGCTGACCACCCGCGATCTGGATCAGCAGATGCGGGCGGCGGCCGAAGCGGGGGTGCAGCAGCTTATTGAGGCCGGCGTAACGATGGTGGCCGATATTAGCGTGGGCGGGCTGAGCGTGGCCCCGCTGCTGGCTTCCGGGCTGCGCGGGGTGGTGTACATCGAACTGCTGGCGCGGCACCCGCAGCAGCTTAAGCCACACCTGCGGGCCGTGCAGGAATTGATCGCCACGCTGCGCCAGCAGGAACGCAGCAGCCTCAAAATCGGACTGCAAATTCACGCGCCCTATTCGGTGCATCCTGAACTGTGGCGCGAGGCGCTGCGCTACGCCGAAAGTGAGGCGCTGCCGCTGTGCATCCATGTGGCCGAAAGCCCGGCGGAGCAGGAGTATTTTCTGCACGGCACCGGCGACCTGGCCGCCGCTTTCCCGGAGGAGGACGCGCCGCACCCTGCGCCGGGGCGCTCGCCGGTGGCCTACCTCGAAGACCTGGGAGCGCTGGCGCTGAAGCCGCTGCTCGTCCATGCCGTGCAGGTGGATGATGCCGATATTGCCCGCATTCAACAGGCCGGCTGCACCGTCGTCCACTGCCCGCGCAGCAATTTACGCCTGCGCTGCGGCCGAATGCCGCTGGAAAAATTCGTCGCGGCCGGCGTGCCGGTGCTGCTGGGCACGGACAGCCTGGCCAGTGCGCCTTCGCTGAACATCTTCGATGAACTGGAGATCGCCGCGGCGCTGCATTACGGGCATGTTAGCCCGGCGCAGCTTCTGGAGATGGTGCACCGCACGCTGCCGGGCCTGCCCTGATGCTGACCGCGGTCGGGAACACAAAAAGCACCGGGAGCCGGTGCTTTTTTCATAGGGCGGGTGGGATTCGAACCCACACTGTGCTCATTTTAAGTGAGATGCCTCCTGCCATTGGGCTACCGCCCCCCATCCGGGCGCGGGCCTGTTACCCCGCCGGATAAGGCGATTGTAGCGCGGGCGGGGCGGCTGTGTCAACCCGGCAGGTAGGGCACGGCATAATACTCAAAGCGATCTCCTTCGGCGATCCAGCCTTCCACCGGGCCGCCGGCCGCGCCATTCTCATAGCGCACCTGATACCAGGTGTAGCCATCGGCGCAGGCGGGGCCGCCGATCACCAGGAAAATTTCCTGCGGCTCCAGGCGGGCCACCACTGCAAAGCGCGTGCCGGCCGCCGCCCGAATATTCAGGCGCTCGCCGTTGTTCGTCACCTGGCCGCGCTCGTGGACGATCAACCGGCTCACCGGGGTATTGCGGCACACCGGCTCACGGGTGCCCGCGACCGGAGTCACCGCCGCCGGGGTCAGGCGGCTGATGCGTGTGGTGGGTGTGGGGCTGCCGGTGATGGCCGGCACCGGCGAGGCGGGCGCTGTCGGGGCGGTCATGGCGCAGCCGGCCAGCAGCAGGCACAGCCAGGCAGCGCAGATGCGCGGCGTTAACCGCCCGCCGGGCTTCATTCGGCCGCCGCCCGCAGCGTGAGCGGCCCGGCCGCCGCCGGCGGCAGATGCAGCGTGCCGTCCACGTCTTCCAGTTCCAGGCTGCCCGCGGCCAGCTTCAGCACCGCATACACATCGTCCGGCAGCAGCACCCGGAACTGCGCCCGCGATAAATTGCCCACCAGGGTACGCCGCTTCGCCACCACATACACCCCGGCTTCATCCTGCTCCGCCTGCATTCGCCAGCCGAAGCCCGCCTGTAAGGCCGCCTCCAGCAGAATGCGCCGCTGCGGCCAGCGGGCCACCGTCACGCGGGCATGTTCGGCGTGCAAATAAAAGGTGCTGCCGGCCGCCGCCACAAATTCCAGCCGGCGCGATTCCAGCGCCACATCGCGCACGGCCGCGGCCACACTCACCAGCTTCCACAGCGCTTCCAGGCGCTGCATGGCTACAGCTCCTCCAGGTGGCGGTGCAGCCAGTCCTGGTACGCCTGGCGCAGCGCCAGCGTGTGCGGCCCCGGCACCCCCGCGCCGATGCGCTGCCCGTCAATCTCTACCACCGGGATGATGCCGCGGCTGCTGCTGGTTAAAAACGCTTCTTCCAGGCGGGCCACCTCGCGCACATGGAAGGCCTCGCGGCGCACCGGCAGCCGCGGCGGGGCCACCGCCAGCACAATTTGCTGCGCGATGCCCGGCAGCACCCCTGCGCCGGCCGTCCGCAGTTCGCCGGCCAGCACGCCATACACGTTGCTGGCCAGGCCTTCCAGCACGTACCCATCGGCATCCAGCAAAAACGTATCGTAAATGCCGGGGGGCATGGCGGCTTCCAGCGCGGCGCGGGCGTGCATCCAGTCGGTGGTTTTGGCGGCCGCATTATGCCGGGCGCTGTTGGCGGCCGTGATGGCCCGCACCCCCTGCGCGATCAGCGCCGGCGCGACCGGCTGAAATGGCTCCAGCGTGAGGATGAAGTGCTGCGGCTGTGCCGCGCTGACGGTGATACGAAAACGCACATCGCCAAAATCCGCCGCTGCGATCATCTCCCGCAGCGCCGCCCGCAGCCGGGGGCGATCCAGCGCCAGGGCGATGCCGGCCCGCCGCGCGGAATCCTCCAGGCGATCCAGGTGCGCGTCCAGCTTCAGCACCTGCGTCCGCTGAAAGGTATTGGTCACGGTGTAAATGCCCTGCTCCGGCTCATACGCGGCCGCTGCTTTTAATGAGTCGGCGTGGTAGGGGGCCGGCTGTAAGCCTTCAGGGGTCAGGATGGCGATTCGCGCTGGCATAGTCTCAGTTTCGGCGTTGAACGGCTGTTTGCTGACCATTGTAGCATTAATCCGGCCCGGCGGGGATAAGCAGGCGCTCATCGTTTTGTAAGAGCACCCGTCATAAAGCCTGCATTGTTGTCGCCACCGGCGGCCCCGCCAACCATCAGGCTTTCTTTTGCCACATCTGGTTCAATATCACGTTATAATAAATAAGATGAAACAATGATGACCATCTTCTTAATTTTTTACACAACCATACACTGACTTAACACCACGCTGGAGAAATCGGTTCATGCTGCTGGATGCTGTCGCTGCCCCTGTGCTGATGGTGCAGGAACAACACATTGTGTATTGCAATCCGGCCCTGGTGCGACTGGTGGGCCATGTGCCCGTGGCCGTCGCGGAATTGTTCCCGGCGCACGATGGCCATGACCTGGCGCAAATCACCACTGCGGCTATCCCCATGCTGCTCAACGGGCGCGTCCAGCGGGCCACGCTGGCCGTGCAGCCCGCCGTGTATGAACATATGGCGGTGCAGGTGATTACCCTGCTGCACCTCATGCCGGAAGACGAACCGCTGTCGTGGATGATTGGCGATGATGCCTGGCTGGCCGCGCCGCCGGACGACGAGCTGCAACGCCTGCGCGAATCGGAAAGGCGCTACCGCATCATCAGCGAACTCATCTCCGATTACGCCTATTCGATCAAAGTGCAGCCCGATGGCAGCGGCAGCCGTGAATGGCTGACCTTCGATTCGTTTGAGCGCATGACCGGCTACAGCGAGTCCTACATCCGCGATAACCCGTCCTTTAACATGTACCACCCGGAAGACCGGGAACGCGCCCGGCTGGACCTGGAAAATGCCATGCGGGGCCGGGGCAGCAACCAGGAATATCGCATCATCACCCATCATGGCGACCAGCGCCATATTCAACTGCGGCGGCTGCCGGTGTGGGATGATACCGGGCAGCGGGTGATCCGCGTGTACGGGGTGGCGCAGGACATCACCGACCAGAAGCGCACCGAAGCCGCGCTGCGGGCCAGTGAACAGCGCTACCGCATCACCAGCGAACTCATCTCCGATTATGCCTATTCCTTCGCGGTGGATGCAAACGGCGTGATTCATGCCGAATGGACGACCAGAGACTCGTTTTTGCGGATGACCGGTTACACCCCCGAAGACGTGGATGGCATCGGGATCGCGGCGCTGTACCACCCGGAAGACCGGCCGCGGGTGCTGGCGGATGTGGCCGCCACGCTGCGCGGCGAGCCGGTCGCCGGCGAATATCGCATTCGCACCCGGCAGGGCGAGGAGCGTATGGTGCGCGTGCTGCGCCTGCCCATTGTGGATGAGGTCAGCGGGCGGGTGGTGCATTTTTACGGCGTGGCCCAGGACATCACGGAGCAAAAGCAGGCCGAAGCGGCCCTGCGCCGCAGCGAGGAACAGTACCGCACGCTGGTACATCACTTTCCCTCCGGCATTGTGGGGCTGTTTGACCATGACTGCCGCTTCACCCTGCTGGACGGCGAGGCCCTCAGCCTGGCCGGCATGGAGCGGGCCGACATTGAAGGGCACACCCTGCTCGAAATCTTCGGGCCGGAATCCTCCCTGTACGACGAAACTCACCTGCGGGCCGCCCTGGCCGGCAAAACCACCCGCATCGAAATCACCTTCCGCGAGATGATCTTTGAAGTGCGTACCCTGCCCGTGCGCGATGAAACCGGCCGCATCGTCTGCGGCATGGTCATCGCCCAGAACATCACCGAGCGCTACCAGATGCAGGCCACGCTGCATCACCAGATGGAATTGCAGGCGCTGCTGAACAAAGAGAAAGACCTCAGCCGGGTGAAGAACCAGCTGATGGGCACGCTGACGCATGAATTTCGTACCCCGCTGGCCGTCATCAGCAGTTCGGTGGGCATTTTGGAGCGCTATGCCGAAACGCTCCAGCCAGAACAGCGCCACAAACGCGCCCGGCAAATTTACCAGCAGATCGAACATCTGACGGAGATGCTGGATGATATGGCCATTGTGCTGCGCGGGGATATGCATCACATGAGCTTTAAGCCGGAGCGCCTGGAACTGGTGGGGCTGTGCCAGGACATTGTGGAACACATCGGCAGCAGCCTGGGGATCGACCATGTGCTGAACTTTGAGCCGCACCTGAAAAGCCAGCCGCTGCTGGCCGACCGCCGGCTGATGCAGCGCATCCTGCGGAATTTGCTCTCCAACGCCATCAAATACTCGCCGGCCGGCAGCCACATTCGGCTGAGCCTGGCCCCGCTGCCGCACGGGGTGCGCCTGGTGGTGCAGGATGCCGGGCGCGGCATCACCCCGCAGGAACTGCCGCACATCTTCGAGACGTTTTACCGCAGCGACAGCGTGAGCAATATTCCGGGGCTGGGGCTGGGCCTGGGCATCGTGCGGGATGCGGTGGAACTGCACCGGGGCCAGATTCAGGTCGATAGTACGCCAGGGCAGGGCACCACCTTCACCATTGACCTGCCCGCCGGCTGAGGCCCGGGCCCGGGCCCGGACGCAAAAAGCCCGTCGCAGCGGGGCGGCGGGCCTCTCAGGCGCTGCTAAAGGGGCGGAACTTCAGTCGGCGGCGGCCGCCGGCGCAGGAGCCGCGGCCGGCGCGGCCGTTTCGGCTTTGCTTTCGCTTTTGGTGTCGGCTTTCGCATCAGGTTTGGCGGGCGTTTTGGCATCCGTCGCGGGCATGGTGCTCTTGTTGGCTCCGCGTGTATCGGTCACATAGAAGCCCGACCCCTTGAAAATCACCCCGGCTGCCTGCACCACGCGGATCACCTTTTGACCGGTTGCGGGGTCAGTTGTCAGCGGGTCTTCATGAAAGCTCTGGCGATAATCAAACGTCGTACCATCTTCGCGGCGATACGTGTAGACGGGCATAGCAATATCCTCGGGCAAACTGTCTAAGCCATTGTGCACGATACTATAGTAGCGCAGAACTGCCCGAATCTTACAGCGGGCGGCCCAATTTCTGATGGACTTTTTATAATTGGGCGGCCGCGCCGGGCTTAATCCGGCTTTTTCGGGGGTTCGGGGCTGGTGGCGCGGCGGCGGGCTTCCAGCACAAACAGCAGCGCCGTCAGCCCGCCGGTATAGGGCAGGAAGAACACCAGCCAGCCGTTGCCCAGCAGCAGCCACAGCACCAGCGTCAGCGGGATGAGGACGGCGATGCCGCCGCCCAGCAGGCGCACATCTTCCTGATCGCTGAGGACGACGGTGAAGAAGCCGGCGATGAGCAGCCCGCCCACCAGCGTGGCCAGGCTCACGAAGATGAAGCGCA
>JALOOI010000199.1 GCA_025454495.1 Anaerolineae bacterium | reverse complement strand
AAGGCCCGCGCCCTGTACGAACAGGAAGCACGCCCCCTCGCCGGCTGAGGGCCGCCGCCGCGCCGAATTCATCTGCGCTTCCGGGGCGGGCCCTGCTACAATAGCCGCCGATGCTGGCTGGATGGTTGACCAATGGCGATGGGTGATAAATACGACCTGGATTATGACGTAAATCGTGAGCCGCTGCTGACCATTTTACGGGCGGTGGTGGCCGCCCCGGCGGCGCTGTCGCAGCCGGCGCTGAACAAACTGTTGAATGCCAGCCCGCGGCGCGATAAGGCCCAGGTGTTCAGCCGGGCGCATCTCATCGAAGCCTACCGCCGCTTTGCCGGCCAGGACGGCCTGCCGCCCTATGATGAGGCGGTGCTGCTGCGTCTGCGCCGTAAACCCATGCGTACCCTCAGCGGTGTGACCCCGGTCACGGTGCTCACCAAGCCCTTCCCCTGCCCCGGTGAATGCATCTTTTGCCCCAATGACGTGCGAATGCCCAAAAGCTACCTGAGCGATGAACCGGGGGCGCAGCGGGCGGAGCAAAACAGCTTTGACCCCTACCTGCAAACTTACAGCCGTCTGCTGACCTATTACAACCTGGCGCACCCCACCGATAAAATCGAAGTCATCATCCTGGGGGGCACCTGGTCTTTTTACCCGGAGACGTATCAAATCTGGTTTGTGAAGCGCATTTTTGACGCGCTGCACGACTTTGGAGCCGGCGTGGACGGGCGCGAGGCGGTGTGGGCGGCCCTGCGCGAACAATCGCAGTTGCACCCGGAACACAATACCACCAGCGCCAGCATTCAGGGATTAACCTTTGAGCGCACCTATAACCAGGTGGTGCAGACAATTTATGACCACGAGATGTACCGTTCCCGCGAGCAGGTGAAGCTCATCGCCAGCGGCAGCGCCCCGCGCAGCGTCATTGACGAATATGCCACCTGGGACGAACTGGAAGCCGCCCATCGCCACAACGAAAGCGCCGCCTGCCGGGTGGTGGGGCTGGTGGTGGAAACCCGCCCCGACCACATCGACGCGACCGAGGTGCTGCGGATTCGTCGCCTGGGGTGCACCAAGGTGCAAATTGGCTTCCAGAGCCTGAACGATGCCGTGTTGAAGCTGAACAAACGCGGGCATACCGTGGCCGCCACCCGCCGCGCCGTGCAGCTTTTGCGCCGCGCCGGCTTCAAAATTCATGCCCACTGGATGCCCAACCTCTACGGGTCATCGCCGGAGCAGGATATTGAGGATTACACGCGCCTGTTCACCGACCCGGATTTTTGCCCCGATGAGCTGAAGGTGTATCCCTGTTCGCTCATCGAAAGCGCGGAACTGATGCAGCATTACCAGGCGGGCACCTGGCGGCCCTACACCCGCGAGGAACTGCTGCACGTGCTGACGGCCGCCTTTAAGCTCACGCCGCCTTACTGCCGGCTGACGCGCGTCATCCGCGATATTCCCTCCACCGATATTGTGGTGGGCAACAAATTGACCAATTTCCGCCAGCTTGTGGATGAAGCGCTGGCGCAGCAGGGGGCCCGCAGCCGCGAAATTCGCAGCCGCGAGATCGGCCAGGCGGCGGTGCAGCCGGAGGCGCTGCGCCTGGAAGAGGTGTGGTATCCCTCCGGCGTGGGCGAAGAAGTTTTTTTGCAGTATGTAACGGCCGATGACCGCATCGCCGGCTTTTTGCGCCTGGCGCTGCCACAGCCGGGCACGCCGGCCCTGCACGCGGATTTAGACAACGCGGCCATCATCCGCGAAGTGCATGTGTACGGCCAGAGCCTGGGCCTGGGCGAGGTCGCCGGCGGCAAAGCGCAGCATCTGGGCCTGGGGCGGCAGTTGATTGACCAGGCCGCCGGGCTGGCGCGGCAGCGGGGCTACGCGGCGCTGGCGGTCATCTCCGCCATTGGTACCCGCGAATACTATCGCAAACGCGGCTTTCAGGATAAAGTGCTGTATCAGGTGCAGCCGCTGTAAGCTGTGCCGCCGGCACATCACCGCGAATTCATAACCGGCCATCATCAGGGATGCAGCTATGCAAAGGCAAAGTGGGGGCAACAATCGGACGGCATTACGCATGGTGCTGTTCTTTATCATCGTGGGGACGCTGCCGCTGTATGTCCTGGGGGTGGGTTTGTGGCTGTTCGCGCCCGGTGGCGACGCAGCGCCCACGCCGGCCGAGACAGCCGGCCCCACCTGGACACCCCTGGGCGGCGATGTCACCCGCACACCCTCGGTCACGCCGTCCATGACCATCGTCCGCACGCCCACACCCATCAGCACAGTGGGGCCCACACCGTTCCAGTTCGTGCCGGCCACGCGCCAGGCCACCCTGCCGCCCACCCGCGTCCTGCTGCCCACCGATACCATCGCGCCCACGCTCACCGGCGATGTGCGCGACGATGACCAGGACGGCATTCTGAACGTCAATGACCGCTGCCCCAACGACTCCGGGCCCCTCAGCAGCCAGGGCTGCCCGGTGGACAGCGACAGCGATGGCCTGACCGATGACCGCGACAACTGCCCCGCCCAGGCCGGGCCGCAGGCCAACAGCGGCTGCCCGCTGCCCGACAGCGATGGCGACGGCGTGCCCGATGCCAGCGACCGCTGCCCCAACCAGGCGGGCACGGCGGCCAACGGCGGCTGCCCGGCGGACAGCGATGCCGATGGCGTGCCGGACAATACCGATCAGTGCCCCGCCCAGGCCGGCCTGCCGGCGCTGAATGGCTGCCCGGATGCTGACAGCGATGGCATCCCCGATGCCAGCGATACCTGCGATGCCGTCCGCAATATCACCAGTGGCTGCCCGCCCCCGGATGGCGATGGCGACGGCATCCCCGATGCCAGCGATGGCTGCCCGGCCCAGGCCGGCACCGCCGCCAACAACGGCTGCCCGGCCCCGGTCGATAGCGACGGCGACAGCGTGCCCGATGCCAGCGATGGCTGCCCCGCCGAGGCCGGCAGCCCGGCCAACAATGGCTGTCCGCTGCCGGTGGACAGCGACGGCGACGGCGTGCCCGATGCCAGCGATACCTGCCCGGCCCAGGCCGGCACCGCCGCCAACAACGGCTGTCCGTAACGCGCCCCCCGCGCGGCGGCGGGTTTGGCCCGCCGCCGGCTTATATTCCGGGCTTCAGTCGCGGCTGAGGGTGAGGACGGCCCGGGCCAGCAGCCCGCCATCCACCAGGCTCACCGTGACGGAACTGCTGTCGAACAGCGCATAGCCGAACTGGAGCGCTTCCAGCGCCTGATTCTGGTCATTCGCATTCGCTGGCACAGCGAGAGTGGTCGCCCCGGCCAGCGCGATCAAATCGCCATAGGCTGCGCCATCGGTGTAGAGGATGAGGGCAGGATCGGGCAGGAAGTAAGGCCGGGCCCCCTGCGCGGCGGCGGTGGTGTCCAGCCCGGCATAATCGCCGCTGAGGATGGTTTCCGCCGTGGCGCGGTCGGCCAGCACCAGCAGCGTCTCGCTGGCGGCCAGCACCAGGTCGATGGTGCCAGCGTCTTCCAGCGGCACCCCGGCCGCGATCACCGCCGGCACCCCGGCCACCTCGCCCACGCTGAACGTGACCGGCGACGGGTTGCGCCGCGCCTCGCGCAGCAGCAGCGCCCCGGCTTTATCGACAAAGCTGCGGGCGGCCGCGCTGTTGGCGCGCACATCGAACACCAGGCCAAAAGCCAGCGGCAGCCCGGACGGTACATTGCCCGCCTGCGCCTGTTCCAGCACCGGCCGCATGTCCACATCAGCCATCAGCGCGAAATCGCCGGTCAGCCACGCCAGCACTTCGGTATCCAGGTCAATGGTGGTAAAGCCGCGGAACAGATCGGCCAGTTGCTGCCGCGTCACCGGGTTATCGCTGTTCTGGCTGGCCAGGGCCACCACATCCAGCGCCTGGTTCAGCGCGGCATCCAGCCGGCCGCCCAGCGCCACCAGCGAAAATTCCGCCGGCACCACCGCGGCAAAGGCGCTGTTGACCGGGGCCAGCATGGCCAGCGTGGCGGCCGTGGGCAGCACCGCATCCACCGCCAGCGTATCTTCATCCAGCAGGGTGAAGCCCACCACCAGCGGGATCAAATCCTCCGGCCGCAGGTTCAGCGGGGCCAGGTTGGCCGCGGCGTTCGGGTTGGTGGCTACAATCGCGGCTGTATCTGCATAGATCACGATGTTATACCCCGCCGCCGGCAGCCCGCCCAGGGCCGTCGTGAAGGCGGTCGCCGTCTCCAGCCCGCCGGCCGGCAGCGTGTCCTGCCCCACGACGATCAGCAGCACTTCCTGCCCGATAGCGATAAAGCCTTCGCCGGTGCTGCCGCCGGTGGGGCGATAGATGATGAAACCCGCTTCTTCGCTGCGTTCCGGCGCTTCGGCGGCCGCTGTATCACGGAGGGCCAGCTCAATGAACGTCGCGGCCGCCGCCTGGTCGGTGATGGCAATGGCGACAGCCACAACCGGCGTGCCCGTCGGTGTATTCGGGGCGGTCGCCAGCACGCCCAGGGCGGCATAATCGCCCAGCCAGGCGCGAATGCCCTCATACGTCAGCCCGGTTTGCGCCAGCCCCATCGTCAGCGCGTCGCGCAGCCCGATAGGCGGCAGGCCCAGATCGGCCGGTAGCTGCGCCGCCAGCCGGCCGACCACGCCATCCAGCGTGTCCAGATAAGCATCATCGGTGCGTATGGCCGCGAAAAACTGCGTCCCCGCCGGGAAATACCGCGCCATGCCCGCCGGGCCTGCTGCCTGTGCCGCCGTGACGGCGCTGAGTGCCGCCAGCAGCAGCAGAACCATCCCCAGTACCCCTGCACGTTTCAAAAGACTGCCTCCCTGTCATCATGGATGCTGTAACGGGCGGTATCACCCGTTGAGGGCTGTACGTCAAACCGTGCCCGGCGGTTGTGCCGGCTCAGGCTGTCGTGGTGGCGGCCGCGGGATTATAATGCAGGCGCAGCAGCCCGGCTGCCCGGATCATTTTTTTGCCCTGGAACGGCTCTCATGCGCTTCACCAACGAACAGGATGCCATCGCGTTCATCTTCCACACGCAGCGGCGCGTCACACAGCCGCGCGGGCTGGATGAACACACCCGTGATGTTACGCCCACGCGCCACCTGCTGCTGGAAACGCGCCTGCTGGATACCCCGCGGGAATACGCCGTCGTCACCGGCAGCAAGGGCAAAGGCTCCACCACCGCCATCACTGCCCGCCTGCTGCACAGCCTGGGGCATTCGGTGGGGATGGTGACGGGGCCGCACCTGGTGCAGTGGTATGAGCGCATCCGCATCAACGGCGAGATGATCCCGCCGGCGGATTTTTTCCGCATCCTCTCCGACCTGGCCCCGGCGATTGAGGCCGAAGCGGCCCGCCTGAACCCGCAGCAGTACATCAGCCCGCAGGGGATTTTTTTGCTCATCGCGCTGCGCTGGTTCGATGAGCGCGGGGTGGCGGCGGCCGTGCTGGAAGTGGGCCGCGGCGGCCGTTTTGATGATATTGCGCTGGTGCCCAACAAAGTGGCGCTGTTTACGCCCATTGTGCTGGAACATACACAGTATCTGGGCAGCACGGTCGAGCGCATCGCCTGGCACAAAAGCGGCATCATCAAGCCGCAGAGTTATGTGTACAGCGTGGCGCAATCGCCGGAGGTGCTGGCCGTGCTGGAACGCGAAGCCGAAGCCCGCGAGGCGGAATTTTTCTGGTTTGGGGCGCAGGACATCGCCGAATACCTGGGCGATGCGCCGGACGGCATTCGGCTGCGCCTGGGGCGCTATGGCACGTTCACGCTGCCGCTGCTGGGGCGCTATCAGGCCGAAAATGTGACGCTGGCGGTGCAGGCGGCGGGCAATATGCACGGCCGGCTGAAAGGCGTGCCGCATGGCTCGCCGGACTATATCGCCGCCATCCGCGCCGGGCTGGCAAGTGTGCGCTGGCCGGGGCGGCTGCACCGCTTGCAGCGTGCGCCGGATGTGTATGTGGAGGGGGCCATCACCGAAAAAGCCGTGCGCGGCTGCCTGGAGAGCCTGGCCACCCGCGCCACCCGCCCGTATGTCATCATCGCCGGTGTGCCGCGTGACCGTGATTACCCCACGATTTACCGCCTGCTGGCGGCCGCGGCCGATCATCTGATCCTCACCGAAACGACGATTCACCCCAACATCCACTTCCCGGAGGCCGCGACCGCGCTGGCCACGGCGCGGCAGTTCCAGCCGGCGGCGCAACATCGCCCCACGCTGCCCGAAGCGCTGGCCCTGGCGCACACGCTGGCCGGCACCACCGGGACGATCCTGCTGGCGGTGGCGCAGCCGCTGGTTGGCGAGGCGATGCTGCTGTGGCAGGTGGATACCGGGGCCCTGTGACGTGATGCGCCGCGGCCTGCTCCTCCTCATCCTGCTGGTGGCCGGGGTGCTGCGTTTTTATCACCTGACGGCCGTAGAGCACAATGTCGATCATGCTTACCCGGTGTGGCAGGCGCTGCGGACGCTGGACGCGGGCGAGCTGTTCCTGGTGGGCCAGTGGACGTGGCTGCCGGTGCCACACCCGGCGCTGACCGGCTATGTGTATGTGCCGGCGCTGGCGCTGACGCGCTCCATCGTGGCGGTGTATGGGCTGGTGGCGGCGCTGAACACGCTGGCGGTGTACCTGGGCTACCGGGCCACCCGCGCCCTGGCCGGCGAGACGGCCGCCCTGCTGGCCGCCTGGCTGCTGGCCGTCAATCCCTGGCTCATCGAATACAGCCGCTATGCCTGGCCGCCGGCGCTGGTGCCGTTTCTGGTCATGCTGCTGGCGGCGCTGCTGTGGCCCGGCCTGACGACGGCCCGCCGGCCGGGGTGGTGTCTCGGCGGCGGGCTGGTGGTGCTGGCCCTGCTGCTGCAAACGACGCTCATCGCCTGGCTGGTGCTGCTGCCGGTGGGGGCGCTGCTGCTCATCTTCCGGCGGCGCGTGCCGCGGCCGGCGCTGCTGGCCGGCGGCGCGGCCCTGCTGCTCACCCTGGGGCTGTATGCGGCCGGGCTGTGGCAGCAATCGGCGCAGGTGGCCGCCCGGTGGGATACTTTTCGGCAGACGACGGCCGCCCCGGCACAGCTTAAGCCGGAGGCGCTGCTGCACGCGGCGCGTTTCGTCACCGGCAGCGATTATGACCGGGCGCGGGGGGTGCAACCGCCCATCGCGCCGGAGGATGTGCAGCGGCGGCAGGCGCTCACCGGGGGGCTGGCCGTGCCGGTGCTGTCCCTGGCGCTGCTGACGGGGCTGCTGGTGGCGCTGGCCGCGCTGTTCCGGCGCGGGCCGGGGGTGCGCCCGGCCGGGCGCGGGGGCGCGGTCATCCTGCTGCTGTGGTTCGGGCTGCCGGCGCTGGCCCTGGCCTACAATGCCAGCCTGGTGCATCCCTATTATCTGCTGGTGACGGTGCCGGCGGGGGCCGCGCTGGCCGGCGCGGGCCTGGCGGCGCTGCTGAATTCGGCCGCCCGCCCGGCGGGGCTGGCCCTGGCGCTGCTGTGCGTACCGGCCGGGCTGCTGCTGGCGCTGAACAGCGTGCGCTATGCCGAAGAAAGCGCCCGCACGCCCGGCGCACACGGGTTAGGGGCGCTGCCGGTGGCGGAGGGACTGCGCCTGGGCGCGGCCCTGCGGGCCCATCTGCCGCCGGGCGGTGTGGTCTTCGCGGATGTGGATGCCTGGACGCTGAACAGCTTCGCCGCGCAGCTTTTCCCGGTGGTACGCCGGCTGCCCGCGGCGGCGGCCATGCTCTACCCGGCGGCCGGCAGCCTGCTGGTGACGGACTGCCCGCCGGGCTGCCCTGCCCCGGAGCCGCTGAACGGTCTGCTGCGCCTGGAGACGCTGACGCTGGCCGATGGCACCCGCCTGCACCTGGATACGTTCCAGCCGGATGCGCCGCTGCACCGCCCGGAGGTGGCTTACCCGGTCGCCGGGGAGCAGGCCCTGGCGCTGACGGGCTACACCCTGGCACAGTCCGGCGCGGCGGTGACGCTGGATACCTTCTGGCAGGTGACAGGCGACCCCGCGCCGCTGGCGGCCTTCACCTTT
>JALOOI010000198.1 GCA_025454495.1 Anaerolineae bacterium | reverse complement strand
AGCATCCCAGTGATACCGAGTGCGGTATTGGTGGCGGATGTCGATTTGCCGACACCCCCTTTATGGTTGGTGAAAACAAAAACGCGAGTCATGATTGGGGTTTCCTCCGCAAACTGAAAGAGATTGAACGAAACCGCCTGTGAAACCAACGAACGACCAACCCATGTTATTCTCTTGGATGGGAGCGCCGTTAGCCTCCGCGACGGTACTTCAAGGCAGGGCGAGGGAGCTAATCCCTCTCTCGTCCTACCGCAAAGCCAATTCAGTCGAGAGTCGTTTCAGTTTGTTATTTTGAGGAAACGCGATAGTATGCGTAAATTCGAGGGTGCTTACGGAGAGGATGCGATGTTCGAGTTGTGTCCGAGAAGGGTCATCAGATTGGACGTAGTCCGAACATTGACCAGCCATGCGGCGCGTAGACACTGCCGTTTCGCTGGTCTTTGTTTTTCCCTCAACCGCACTGCCTCAGCGTACCCGTGTGATAATTTTTCGCAGCAGAAGGATTCCGCCAGAGCGTCTGGTGCCGGTAGGGTGATCAACTGCCGGCACGCCAGGCACCCCCGGCGGTATCCAGCATTGACCCGTGCCCGGCTCTGTGTTAGGATACGTGCAGCGCACCTGGAGAGGTGGCCGAGTGGTTTATGGCAACGGTCTTGAAAACCGTCGTGCGCGTCAGCGTACCGTGGGTTCGAATCCCACCTTCTCCGCCTGACTGTCGCTATTCCGGGGAGGTGCCAGAGTGGTCGATTGGGGCCGCCTGCTAAGCGGTTACACTCCAAAAGAGTGTCGCAGGTTCGAATCCTGTCCTTCCCGCACCCAATCCATAATAAGGAAAAAGCCTTTCTGAGCGAATCAGCAGGGCTTTTTTCTTGCCTGAGTCATGTTCGCGTGCTGCCCTGGTGTTGCCTCGAATTTGCCACAGACTCACATCGCAAACGCACCACATCGGTTCCAGAGGGGTGTCAACTTTTCAGGCACGCCTTATATCCCCCTGCCTCAAGGCAGGGGCTTTACGGCGTTTTTCGGTAAATGCGCGTGCTGGCGCGGCCAGAAACGCGCAGGCTGCCCTGCGCGAAAACCGGCTATCGCGGCTGTCGCCAGGGATGCCAGCGGCTCAACCTGTCTCCCCGGTGAGCCTTCAACCGCGCGGCCCGCGCGATGACTCGCGCACGATCAGCTCCGCGTCGATCATCAGGGTGGTGCCGCGGGTGGGCGCACTATCCTGCGTGCGGATCACATGCACGGCGTGCGCCCCCATTTCCGCAGTTGGCACCCGCACCGTCGTCAACGCGGGGAACAGATAACGCGAATACGGGTTATCGTCGATGCCGGCGACCGAGACATCCTCAGGAATTGACAACCCGGCCGCACGAATGGCACTGAATACACCAATGGCCACGTCGTCACTGGCGGCGAAGATCGCGGTGGGCGGGGTGGGCAGCGCCAGCAGACGCGCGGTGCCTTCATACCCTTCATCAGGTGAGTTATACATCCCCGGATGCTGGATATAGTCCGGGTCTACCGCCATACCATGCATCAGCATCACCTGCCGAAAACTATTCACCCGCCGGCCGCTGTTCCCCACGAAGGCGATCCGCGTATGCCCCAGCGCGATGAAGTGTTCGACCACCATACGCGCCGCGGCAAAACGGTCGAAGGTGATGGTTGTAAAACTGTTGACCTGGGTATCTAAACAGACGATGTGCGGAATGCGGGCCTCGATGCGCTCAATCGTCACCATAAAATCCGGGTCGATCCGCATCAGGTCGGCCGCCAGCACGATCAGGCTGGAGGCTTCTTCCGGGTGGATGTGTTCGTTGAACAACACCGGGTCTTTCAGATCATCCCAGAAATGCATAAACCGAATGCGATAACCGACATGATGCACTTCATCGAAAATGCCAGACAGCACCGAAGCATAAAACGGATGCTGAAGCACCCGGCTTGATCCGCCGATGATGATACCAATCTGGTTATCGGCGATTGCGCCTTCATTCTTGCCGAGTGCCTGGGCGAATCGGTTAGGGCGGTAGCCAAGCGCTGCAATGGCCTCCAGCACCCGCTGCCGGGTTTCTTCGGAAACCTGGCGTGGCCCGTGGTTGATCACATACGAGACCACGGCGGATGAAACTCCGGCGCGTTCGGCGACCTCTTTCTGTGTGACAGGACGGTTGTTGAGTCGGCTCATAAGACCACATCACCTGAAAATGAGGCTGAATTTTAACTGCGACACCGGGCACCTGTCTATCCATCTTTGTAAGGACTTGCATTTCTAAAAAAGCTGGTCTATAGTATGTGAAGCGCAAGTCTAAGCATTTAGATAAGGAGATTCTCATGAAAAAATGGTCTTTGCGGGTTTTACTGCTCACGCTGATGCTTGTTCCTTTCGCTTCTGTGAGCGCCCAGGATGAACCGACCGACATCGTCTATAACTTCTTTGACGAATGCCCGACCGATGCGACCGGCGCACTGGACATCTGGCTGGGGTCGGGTCTGTGGGATGCCATCATCGCCGAATTTCAGGCGGAATGCCCGGGTCTGGCGATCACGTTTGCCTCGCGCTCTGGCGATGACAACATCACCGGGCTGCAACTGGCGCTTTCGGCCGGCGAAGGCGGCTGCGACGTATGTAATATTGAGGTCAAGGATTTCGGTCAGTTCGTGGACTCCGGGGCGCTGCTCGATCTGACGGATCGTGTCGCACCGTTCCGCGATCTCATCCCCGCCGATGCCTGGCAGTATGTGACCGGCAGCGATGGCAAAATCTATGGCATTCCGGTCGATGTCGGCCCGGTGGTGATGTACTATCGCCGCGATGTGTTTGAACTCGCGGGCCTGCCTTCCGACCCGGACTCGGTGAGTGAGATGGTCGCCACCTGGCAGGACTATCTGAGCGTCTGCCAGACCATCAAAGCGAACACCGGTCTGTTCTGCTTCCCGCTCAGCCGCGCGGATAATGATGCCCGGATTTACGAGATGATCCTGTGGTCACAGGGGCTGGGCTATTACAACAGCGCGGGTGAATTAGCGGTCAACAGCCCGGAAAATGTCGCTGCGCTGGAACTCATGGGGGAATTCTGGACGGATGAGCTGGTCGCGGATACCTCCTCGTGGACGGATGAATGGTATGCCGGTTTCTCCTCCTTCGATGAACCCGTCGCCAGCATCGTGATCGCGGGGTGGATGGAGCTGTTCCTGCCGACATGGATTGCGCCCGATACGGCCGGTCTGTGGGGTGTCGCCCGGATGCCGGGCGGCGGTGAAGCCAGCCCCCGTGCGGCACTGGACGGCGGTTCGGCGCTGTTCATCCCCGCGCACAGCGCCACTGCCGATGCAGCCTGGGCCTTTATCGAAAATACCGTGCTGGCCGATGATGTGATGCTGGCTTTCCGCACCGACCCGACGCGGGGCGGCGTGCTGCCCGCCATCACCAGCGTGTATGCCGATCCGAGCATGGTGCGTCCGCTGGCCTTCTTCGGTGAACAGAACACCACCGCACTGTACCTTGAAGTGTATCAGAACGTGCCCGCCGTCCGCATCTGGGGGCCGGATTACACCGCCATCAATGATGTGATACGCACGGCGATTCAGCGCTTTGCCCTGGGTGAAGCGACGGCCGAAGAAGCCTTAACGGCCGCACAAAGCGAATTAGCCGAAGTCGTCCGCTAACCGCCATCCCGGATGCGCCGCTGGTTCCATCAGCGGCGCGTCCGTTCATCCCATCAAAGACACGAGGGTTTTAGCACCATGATGGCGCACATCCAGCAGTTGACCGATCCTCCACCCGACCCGGTCGCCGTTGAGCGCTCGCGCCGACGCAGTGAAACATGGGCGCGGGTGAAGAAGAATAAATGGGCGTATCTCTTTATCGCGCCATTTTATGTCATGTTCACCATTTTTGGCCTGTTTCCGCTCCTTTTTTCGCTGGTGTTAAGCTTTCACGAGTGGGATGGTATTCGCCCGCTGCGTTTCGTCGGGCTGGAAAATTTTCAATTTCTGCTGGGCGAAGGTGGCACGCTGTTCTGGGAATCGATGCGTAACAGCCTGTCCATCATCGTCTTTTATGTGCCGATCATGACGGTGCTGGCGCTGATAATTGCGGCGCTGCTCAATGATCCCCGTGTGCGCGGTTTTCGTATTTATCGCGCGTTGATCTTCGCACCCTTTGTCACCTCGATGATCGTTGCCGGCTACGTCTTTCAAATGCTTTTAGGGCAGGAAGGCCTGTTCAACACCCTGCTATCGGCGCTGGGCCTGGGCACTGTCCCCTGGCTGGACACCCCGTTTCACGCACGCCTGTCGCTTGTCCTGCTGATTATCTGGGGCGACCTCGGTTACAATGTCGTCATCATGCTCTCCGGCTTACAGCAAATCCCTGCCGACCTGCAAGAGGCGGCCTTCATCGACGGTGCGACCGGCTTACAGGCTTTTCTCCAGGTGACGATCCCCTTGATGCGCCCGGTCATCCTGTTTTCGATGATTTTTTCCGTGGTGGGGGCGTTTGCGCTGTTTAATGAAGTGGTGGCGCTGGGGCGGGGGCCGCTGCGCAGCAACGTCACGCCGCTGGTGACGATTTACGACACGGCCTTTAGCAGTGGCGAATTCGGGCGGGCGGCAGCGCAGTCTTATGTCTACTTTCTGGCCATTTTTGTCCTCACGATTTTGCAGTTCAGGCTGGTAGGACGGGACAACACATGAACGCACGCGGGTTGATCCTCATCGTGGTTCTGCTCGCCCTGTCCCTGGGCCCGGTGGCCCTGGCTCAGGATGAGCGTTTTTTCTTCGTGGATGAAACTGGCACGGTGGATCGTGCTGTGCTGGCCGCCGCTGCCCAACCGCTGATCGACAGCGGTGCCCTGGTGGCGGTGTATGCCGTCACCGAAGGCGTTACCCCGCGCATGAATGCGCTCATGACGGCCGACGAACTGATGACGGCAGGCACGCTGAACCCTGATTTGATCGCTATTTTCGTCTCACAGGGGCCGGGCTTCGCCATCGTCCGGGTGGGCGCAAATTGGGCCGGGTTAATCGGCAGCCAGACACCGGTGCTGCGTACCCAGGATTTACAGCCGAATGTTGCAGCGGGTGATTTGGGCGCGGGCTTGCTGGCCGCCCTCAACCGCATGAGCGGTATCATCAGCGGGACGGTGGCGCGTGTCGATCGTTCGGTGGCGCTGGCCGCCGACTACAGCGGCATCCAGCACGCGCTGCTGCTGGGCCTCGCCGCGATCGCGCTGGCCTACCTGGTCGCGGTGCGCTTCACCGGGCTGCGCAATGCCAGCATCAACCTGGGGATTTATGTGCTGCTCACCGGGCTGGCGATTTACTCCATTCTCCCATTCGTGTGGATGGCGAGCAGTTCGCTCAAGCCGCTCAATGAAATTTTCGCGCAGCCGCCTCAGCTCATCAGCCCCGGCATGAGTCTCGATGCCTTCCATTTCGTCTTTGCGGATGGCATCGGGCGCACCATCTTCAATACCTTTGTGCTGGCCACGCTGTTTACGACGGTGACGCTGTTCTTTGCGACGCTGGCCGGCTACGGCTTCGCCAAATTCGATTTTCCGGGGCGCAGGTGGCTGTTCGGGCTGCTGCTGGCGATCATGCTGGTGCCGGGCGCGGTGACGGTGATCCCCACTTATTTCATCATGCTGCGCCTGGGGTGGGTCGATACGATCCTGCCGCTGGTCGTACCGGGGGCCGCCAATGCCTATGCCATCTTCTTCATGCGCCAGTACATCATAGCCGTACCGGATGAACTGCTGGACTCCGGGCGGATCGACGGCTGTTCCGAATTTGGGGTGTGGTGGCGGGTCGTGGTGCCCATCGTCACGCCGGGCATGGTGAGCCTGGGGCTGATCTCGTTTATGGCGATGTGGAATAACTATCTCGGCCCCCTCATCTATCTGCGCTCGCCAGAAAATTGGACGCTGCCGCTGTACCACATGAACCTGACGACGTATATCAGCAATGGGCGACCATGGCCCGAATGGATGGCGGTCGGCGTGATCAGCGTGGTGCCGACGCTGTTGATTTATATCCTGTTTCAGCGCCGCTTTACCGAAGACATCGCGGCAGGGGCGGTTAAAGGATGAGCCAGTTCTATTTTGGGGTCGATTATTATCCTGAACAGTGGGATGAATCGCGCTGGGCGCACGATGCAGCCCGGATGCGAGCCGCCGGGTTTAACGTGGTGCGGCTGGCAGAATTCGCCTGGGGCGTGCTGGAACCAGCCGACGGGCAGTTTCGGTTTGAATGGCTGGATCGGGCGATGGCGATACTGCACGCTGCAGGGCTACAGGTCGTCCTCGGTACGCCCGCGGCCTCCATGCCATCGTGGATGGCGGCGGCTTATCCTGATATGGCGATTGTGGATGCGGACGGGCGGGCCCGCACCTTTGGCAGCCGGCGCGATGCCAGCCCCGCGCACCCGCGCTACCGCGATTATGCGCTGCGTATCGCCCGGGCTATGGCGCAGCATTACGCCGCGCATCCGGCGGTGATCGGCTGGCAGATTGATAATGAATTTGGTGATCGCTGCTACAGCGACCATGCCCGCCGCCGCTTTCAGGACTGGCTGCGGACGAAATACCACACGCTGGAGGCCCTGAACGCGGCCTGGGGCACCGTTTTCTGGAGCCACACCTACCACGAGTGGAGCCATATCCCCGTGCCGCGCTCCACCACCCACGCCTGTCCTAATCCCGGACTGCACCTGGATTACTACCGCTTTTTGTCCGATTTGTATGTGGAATTTCAGCAGGCGCACATTGATGTGCTGCGGATGTACATCCCGCCGCAGCATTTTATCACCCATAACTGCATGGGCTTTACCTACAGTCTGCTCAATTACTTCGCTTTAGCCCGCCCGCTGGACCTGGTGAGCTGGGATAATTACCCCATCGCCTTCTGGCGTGAACCGGCCCAAATGTCGCCGGCGGCGATTGCCCTGGGCCACGCGGCCATGTGGGGCCTCAAGCGGCGTAATTTCTGGGTGATGGAACAGCAGAGCGGCCCTTCCGGGTGGCACATCATTTCACCCTCGCCGCAGCCGGGGCAACTTGCGCTGTGGGCGTATCAGGCGATGGCGTATGGCGCGGACGGGGTGGTGTTTTTTCGCTGGCGCACGAACCCGCGCGCGGCCGAGCAAAACTGGCATGGGCTGCTGGATTACGACGATGTGCCGCGCCGCCGTTATTTTGAAGTCGCGCACATGGGCGCACAGATCGCGGCGGTGGGCGCACAGATCGCGGGCAGCATCCCGGTCTATCCCGCCGCCATCATCCACGATTACGATGTGCGCTTTTCTTTCCAGATTCAACCGGATAACCGGGACTTTCATTATGAAAACCATGTGCTCAGCTACTTTGCCGCCCTGCACGCCCGCGGCCTGGCCGCGGTACCCATGGCGCTGCACGACGATTTGAGCGCCTGCCGGCTGGTGATCGCGCCGGCGCTGCGCCTGGTGGACGACGACGACGCGGCCGCGCTCACCCGGTATGCCGAAAATGGCGGTGTGCTGGTGCTGACCATGCGCTCTGGCACACGTGATCGCAGCAACGCCATGGTGACGCAGACCCTGCCCGGCAGGCTGGCGGCCTTGTGCGGCGTGACCATCGAAGAAACGGATTCCCTCCCCACCGGCGAGTTCCGGGCGCTGCGCTGGCACGATGACTCTTTCGGACAGGGGTGTGCTTCGATCTGGTGTGATGTGCTTCAGCCGACCGATGCTGAGGTCTGGGCGAGTTATGCCGACTGCTGGTATACGCAGCGGGCGGCGATTACAGCACGAACGGTCGGGCGCGGCATGGTGATCTATGTGGGCACGGCCGGCGATGCAGCCCTGATCGCCACGGTGCTAGCACGGGCCAGCGCCCGCGCCGGCCTGACTGCCCCCCTCGACCTGACCGGAACGCAGGGCGTAGAAGTGACCGAACGACAGCACGGCACGGAACGGCTGATCTTTCTGCTCAATCATGGGGGCGAACCGGCTTCGGTGACTCTGGACCGGCCCATGCGTGATCTGCTCACCGATACGGCGTTAGAAGGCGTGATCGTGCTT
>JALOOI010000197.1 GCA_025454495.1 Anaerolineae bacterium | reverse complement strand
CGGGTGGATTCTAACAGTGAGCAGCTTTTGCAGCTCATCAACGATATTCTGGATATTGCCCGCGTGGAAGCCGGCCGTCTGGAGGTCATCAGCGAGCCGTTTGCCCCGGTGGAACTGGTGGAACGGCTGCGCTCGCGGATGAGCGTGCTGGCCGATGACAAAGCGCTGTCGCTGAACGTGGTCATTGACCCGGCGCTGCCAGAAATTTTACTCGGCGATGCCGGCCGCCTGGGGCAGATCGCCACCAATTTGCTCTCCAACGCCATCAAATTCACCCATGATGGCAGCGTGACGCTGGAAGTGCGCCAGCACAGCCCGGACACCTGGCAGATCATCGTCAGCGATACCGGCATTGGCATCCCGGAAGAAGCGCAGCAGTATATTTTTGAGGCGTTCCGCCAGGTGGATAGCTCCTCGCAGCGGCGCTACGGCGGCAGCGGCCTGGGGCTGGCCATCGTGCAGCAGCTTTGCCGGCTGATGAACGGCAGCATTGAAGTCGTCAGCCGGCCGGGGGCCGGCAGCACCTTCACCATCACGCTGCCGCTGGTGGAAGCCACCGAATTTGAATATTAGGGTAGGGTTAGCGCCGGAAACGAGCGCAGTAAGGAGCATGATGGCGACGGTGGTACCGCGGGATGTGCTGGCGGGCTGGCCGGTGCTGGTGATCGACGATGATCCCGACAGCCTGGAGATTGGCGAGCGCATTTTACGTTTTTACGGCGCACAGGTGACGACGGCCACCGATGGCTATGCCGCGCTGGGCCACCTGCAACTGCCGGGGCCGGCCTTCATCCTGTGTGATCTGTCCATGCCCGGCATGGACGGCTGGACGTTTTTACGCACGCTGCGCCAGATGCCCGGCGGCGCGGCGATACCCGTGGTGGCGCTGACGGCCCACGCCAAAGCCGCGGATGAAGAGCAGGTGCTGGCGGCCGGCTTCGATGCCTGCCTGCACAAGCCCATCACCCCGGCCACCTTCATGCATGATCTGCTGCGGCGCTTGCAGCACATCCCGGCGCTGGTGGCCCGCCTGTCCTCACGCTGAGGGTTCCGCGGTGGCGGCGGGGCCGCGCTGGCAGGGCAGTTCCAGCCGGTACTGGTCGCGCTCAAAACAGGTGATGGGCCGCACATAGCGGTTGGCCCGCGCCCAGGCGATGAGTTCGGCGCGGGGCAGGGTTTGCCACAGGATCACCGTGCCATCCTCCATCCCCACCGCGGCGGTGCGGCCATCCGGGCTAAAGCGGGCGGCGTAGATGCTCTCGGCGGGGCTTTCAAAGCGCTGCCATTCGTTGTAAGCGGGGGCATCGCGGATGACCAGCACGCCATCGGCGCTGCCGGCCAGCAGCCGCCCGCCATCGGCGCTGTAACCCACCTGCCACACGCTGCGCGTATCGCTGAATAACCGCGTCTGTTCGGTGCCGGTGGCGGCATCCCACACGATGACAAAACCATCCTGCGAGCCGGTGGCGATGCGCGTGCCATCCGGGCTGAAGGCCACGCTGTACACGGGGCCGGCGTGCCCGCTCAATTCATAGCGCAGGGCCCCGGTGGCCACCTCCCACACCCGCGCCCGGTCATCGCGCCCGGCGGAGGCCAGCCAGCGCCCCTGCGGGTCAAACGCGACTTCGTAAATTGCGCCGGTGTGGCCGGCAAAGCGCTGCTGAAGGTTGCCGGTCGCCAGGTTCCACAGCAGCAGCCCGCCGTCTTCGCTGCCGCTGGCGAAGGCTGTGCCATCCGGGCTGAGCGCCAGCGCTTCGATGGCTTCGCTGCTGCCGCGAAATTCCCGCTGGAAGGTGCCCCCCGCCAGATCAACCAGCAGCAGCCGGCCAGCGCGCCCGCCGATGAGAGCCGCATCGCCCGCGGGCAGCAGCGCCAGCGCCAGCAGCGGCACATTCTGGTCGGTGATGAGGCGGCCGGCGCTGCCATCGGCCGGCCAGGCCCACAGAGTGCCATCATTGTCGGTAGAATAAAGGGTGCGGCCATCGGCACTGTATTCCAGCGCCGTCACCCGGTTACGGTGGCCCGTCAGCCGCTGCCGCTGCGCCGGGCTGCCGATGTTCCACAGGCGCACGGTTTTATCCAGCGAGGCGGACACCAGTTGCCGGCCATCCGGGCTGATGGCCAGGCTGTTCACCCCGCCGGCATGGCCGGCCAGAAAGCCTTCTTCCAGCCCGGTGACGACGTTCCAGCGGTGCAAATGGCCATCCATGGCCGCCGCGTACAGTTCGCGGCCGTCCGGCGTGAAGGCGATGCTGCGAATTTCTACGCCGGGGCTGTACAGGCGCTGCCCCTGGCGGCCTGCGTCCAGCGACCAGAATAACAGGGTGCCATCGCCGGAGGACGACACCACCTGCTGCCCGTCCGGGGTGTAGGCGACATCGGTGATGCCGGTGGGGTGGGCGGCCACCTGCCAGCGCGGGGCCCCGGTGGCCACCTCCCACAGGATGAGCGCCCCATCCCGCGCGCCGGACAGCACCGTGCGGCCATCCGGGGCGAAGGCGACCGAAGTGACCACCACGCGATGACCGCCAAAGCGCTGCACCTGGGCCCCGGTGGCCACATCCCACAGGATGAGCAGCGTATCGCTGGAGCCGGTCAGCAGGCGCGTGCCGTCCGGGCTGAAGGCCAGGCTGCGGACGGGCAGCGTGTGCCCGCGAAAGCGCATCACTTCTGCGCCGGTGGTGGTGTCGTGGATCACCGTTTCAAAATCGACCGCGCCGGAGGCGACGTAGCGGCCATCCGGGCTGAAGGCCACCGTTTCCACATCGCCGCGATGCCCGCGCAGGGTTTGCAACAGCGTGCCATCGGCCATGTGCCACAGGCGCACGGTGGCATCGCTGGAAGCGGAAGCCAGGGTGCGGCCATCCGGGCTGAGGGCCACGGCGTTCACGCGCGAGGTGTGCCCGCTGAGGACGGCGCGGGTGCCGGGGGCAAAGGCGACTTCGGCCAGGGTGCGCCCGGATTGCGCCGGGGCATCGGCCGGGGCGTTGGCCTGTAAGGCCAGCACCAGCGCCAGGTCGCTATCACCATCGCTGAGGGCGCGGCGGGCACTGGCTTCCAGCGCCAGGCTCTGCGAGATGCGGGCGCTGGCATCGCTGGTGGCCAGGGCCACTTCGGCGCGGTTGCGTTCCGTAAAGGCAAAGCCGGACAGGCCCAGCGCCCCGCCCACCGCCAGCAGCAGCACCAGGGCCAGCAGGCGCAGCCGCCCCAGCGAGCGCCGTTCCAGGTCGCGCTCGCGCTGCTGGCGGGCCTGCTCGGCCATTTCCTGGCGGCGGCGTTCCTCCACGCTGATCTGGAGGAAGGCCGCTTCCTGTTCGGTGAGGGCCAGCGCGGTGGTCTGGGCCCATTTTTCGTAATTGACCAGGCGAATGCCGCGCATGAGCAGGCCGGTGTCGCGCCCGGCGGCTTCCCAGTCGCTGACCAGGGCGGCCAGGGTGCGCTGCATTCGCACGTCGCCGCGGCTGTCGTCCAGCCAGTGGCGCAGCCGCAGCCACTCGCGGATGATGGCCTCGTGGGTAATCTCCAGGGTGGGGCTGCGCGTCACCGGGTCGCGGTCAAAGGTAAGCAGGCGGGCTTTGCCCAGGCGCTCCACCACCTGGCGCATGATGGCGCGGTCATCGGTGCGCTCATCGTGGTCACGCAGGGAGGTGACTTCGGCCAGCAGGGCGCGGCGGCGGGTGTCTTCGGTGCCTTCGCCCAGGGTGATGAGGCGCAGAAAAAGCTGGCGCACGGCTTCGCGCTGCGGCTCCGGCAGGCTGTTGTACAGTTCTTCCGCCCGGCGGGCCAGCGAGCCGCGCACCCCCCCCAGTTCCTGATAGGCCGTGGGGGTCATCATGTCGCCTTCGCGCCGGTCGAACAATTCGCTGAGGGCATATTGCAGCAGCGGCAGGGCGGCCGGCTGGCCCTGAATTTCGGCTACCATCGCCGCCACCAGCCCGCTGTCCAGCGAAATCCCCACATTGCGCGCCGGCTCGATGATGGCCCGTTGCAGTTCCGGGCCGGAAAGCGGCACCACCACTTCTGTCCGTTCCCGCACCAGGTCGCTGAGGTGCGGTTGCAGCAGCGGGCGATCATAAAAATCGGCGCGAATGGTGATGACCACGCGCAGGCGGGCCGCCGGGGCCGTGAGCGCCTGGAACAGCAGCCGCAAAAAGTGCTGCATGTCGGCTTCATCCGGCACCAGGGTAAAAATTTCTTCAAACTGGTCGATGAACAAAAAGAGTTCGCTGTCATCCGGCGGCAAAATGGCCGGCAGCACGCGCAGCAGCGCCCCGGCATCGCGGCGCAGCAGGGCGGTGAGGTCATCCGGCGGGGTGGCGGCCACGCTCAGCAGCGCCCCGGCCAGCTCCTCGAAGGGCTGTGCGCCGGGGGCAAATTCGCGGTAAAACCAGTGTTCCGACCCCGGCAGCGCCCCCTGACGCAAAGCCGGCAGCAGGCCGGCCTTCACCAGGCTGGATTTGCCGGAGCCAGAAGGGCCCACCACCGCCAGAAAGCGCCGGTAGTCGCCCGGTTCGCGCAGGCGGTTCAGCAGGCGGCTGACGAGCGCTTCGCGGCCGAAGAAATCACGCGCGTCGCTCTCCTGAAAGGCCCGCAGCCCCTTGTAGGGGTTGGGCAGGGTGGCGGCGGCCGCGCCGGTGGTGGTGCGCAGGCTGGCGGAGCGCAGCCCCTGCCCGCTGGCCGTCTGGAAGCTGGCCGCCAGCGTCAGCGCATCCGGGTAGCGCTGGCGGTAATCCAGCGCGGTGGCCCGCTGGATGATCTCGTCCAGCGCCGGCGGCAGGTCGGGGCGGGCTTCGCGCAGCGGCGGCAGCGGCGTGCTGATGCGCAAGCGGTTCATCTCCGTCAGCGATAAATGTTCAAGCTGCGGGAAAGGGTGCCGGCCGGTCAGCAGTTCATACAGGATCAGCCCCAGGCTGTAAATATCGCTCTGGGTGGAGGTGGAGCCGCCTTTGATCTGTTCCGGGGCGGCATAGGCCGGCGACCCCAGGCCGTCCATCTCGTCGGCGGCGGTGGCGCTGCTGAGAATCTGGGCGATGCCGAAATCCGCCAGGTAGGCGTTATCGTCCTCATCCAGCAAAATATTTTCCGGCTTAATATCGCGGTGGACGACACCGTAACGATGGGCCAGGGCCAGCGCAGCGGCCACCTGGGTTAAAAAGCGCTGAATATCGCGCAGCGCCCACGGTTCGCCCGTCAGCCGGGAGCGCAAATGGCCGCCGCGCAAATAGCGCATGACGATGTACGCGCCGTCGGGGTCGCGCCAGTAGTCGTACAGGGGCACGATGTAGGGGTGTTCCAGCCCGGCCACAAGCTGCGCTTCGGCTTCAAAGCGGCGGATGAAATTGGGGTGGCTGGCGAAGGCGGGCCAGATGATCTTGATGGCCACTTCGCGCTCCACCACCGCCTGGCGGGCACGGTAGACGGCCCCAAAGCCGCCGGTACCGATCAACCCTTCGACTTCATAACTCTTAATCACTTTGCCAATTGGCGTATCGAGCATGGCACCGGGTCGCTGTTCTGCTGTGCCCGGCGCGGACTGCACCCGTGCCGGGGAGAATGATGGATGATGGCGGCGTAGTCGTGGTCGGGGTGGGGGGGTCAGCCCGGCTGGCTGGCATCCTCATCGGCCGCGGTGCTGCCGGTCGTTTTCACTTCCTGCGTATCGCTGAGGCCGCCGTTGGTCAGCCAGCGCAGGCACTTGTTGCGATTGTAAAAGGATTTGTACTGCACTGCCGGGTTGGGCCGGTTGAGAAAATTCATCAGCGTGCGGTTGGTTTGCCCGGAGAGCGACAGGTTGAAATTGACGGCCACCAGCCCGCGCCAGCCGGGGTGACGATCAAACAATTCTTCCGCCAGCGTTTGCCCTTCGATGGTGATGCCCACATTCATCATGTCAAAATTCACCAGCGCGGCATATTGCAGCGAAATGCCCGGCTGCGACAGATCATGCACGGCCAGGTAGGGGCGGTTTTTATCCCACGTGTTGAGCGTGGCCAGCACCAGGTTGGCCCAGCGATCCACAATATCGCTGGAAATACCCGTCAGGCGATACAGGACGATGCTCTGCTGCTGGTACCATTCGCGTACCATCCCGGCGAAGGGCTTATCGCTGCTATCGGGGATGAAGAGGGCCTCGTTCACGCGGTCACTGCCTTTCACCGGCGGCGGTATGTGTCTTAAGGATCATGACGGACGCTGTGCTACCTCAAGTAAACCTGATTGCTGTTAAAAATGTGTCAAGAAGGCGTTAACGGATGTTACGGGGTTGCGGTTACAGGGGGCTAACCGGGGGGCCGGGGCGCGATTCAGGCCGCTTATCACGGGCGGAGTGTGACAGGTGGCCGGGGCGGGGGCGGCGCATTTCGGGTATAGTCACAGGTGGAACCCTGCATTCACCTGCGCTGAGGAGCAGTCATGAAACGATCTGCCGTGGCCATCAATCTGGCGGTAGTACCGGCGTTTGCGGCGCTGGAGCGCGAGGTGCTGGACAGCCTGCACCGCGCGGCCCGGCTGTATCAGGTGCAGCGCGGGCAAATGCTCTATCATCAGGGCGACCAGGCGCATTCTTTTTACGTGGTGCAGCAGGGCGGTGTGCGGCTGGTGGAGCACACCGGCGACGGGCAAACGGTGCATCTCAAGCTGTACGGCCCCGGCGATCTGTTCGGGCTGCTGGCCATCTCCGGCGCATACCCCTACCCGGCCGGCGTGCAGGCCATTGACGACAGCCACATCGCCGGCATCAGCGGGGCGCAGGCGCGGGATTTGATGCTGCTGTACCCCACGCTGGGCCTGTGCGTGGTAGATTTGCTGGTGGCGCATGTGCATCACGCGCACGGGCGCATCCGCCAGTTATCGTCAGAACGGGTGGAACGCCGGCTGGCGCGGGCGCTGCTGGTGTACAGCGAAAAATTCGGCCGCCTGACGCACACCGGCAGCACGTCGATTGATATTGCGCTGACGCAGCAGGACATGGCCGAATTCATCGGCACGACGCTGGAGACGATTAACCGCACGCTGCGGCTGTGGGAGAAGCAGGGGTATGTGCGCCTGGCGCGCCAGCACGTGGATATTGTCGATCTGGTGGCGCTGACGCACATCGCGGAAGACCTGGTGTATGTGACGTAAAGCGGGGGGTGGGGGGGGTGATGCCTTCCCCGGCGGGTGCAGCGACCGTCATCACGCATCATGAAATGACCCTGTAGCAGGCGTTGAACAGTCCCGCCGCCGGCTGAATATGCGTAAGGAGGCACCGTGATGACCACCATTGCGAACATGACTTTAGATGATTTGAAGCAGTTTATTCTCGATCTCCTGGAGGAGCGCCGCTTAAGCTATTTATTTGGCGAACTGGATATGGACGCAAGCGACCTCAACATCGAGGATGAGCCGGACCATCGTACCCTGGAAGAAGTGTTTGCCTCGGTGGAGCAAAACCGCTGGACACCACCCGCCGGATCGCCAACGCCAGCGGAAATGCTGCGTCAGAACCGGGATGAACACTGATGCTCTACCTGGTTGATGCCAGCATCATCGCCGAATTTCTCATCACAGGGCTGCACACGCCAAACGCTCAGGCATTTTTCAAAAGGGCGCTGACGGGCGATCTCTTTACCATACCTGAACTGGCGTTAAACGAATGTACCAATGTGATCTGGCAGGCAGTACGTTTTCGGGGAATGCCACCCGCGCTGGCATTGCAGGCGCTGCGTGACCTGAAGGCACTGCCTTTGAAACGCGCCACCACGAAAGCGGTGCTGGAGACGGCGCTGGCGATCGGGCTGAAGCACAACCTGGCCATCTACGACTCGCTGTACATTGCACTGGCGCAGCGCAGCAGGAACGCTTTTGTCACCCTGGACAGAAAACAGAGCGTTGCAGCCATCGCTGAAGGCGTGACGGTCATCCCGGTTACAAATTTCATCTAAAGAGACCGGATTACCCACTTGCAAAAAACGGGTCAGGGTGGCGCGGCCGGCGCTGCGCCTCTGTGTTGCATCCTTTGCCCTCATCCCCCGGCCCCTTCTCCCAAAGGCGAAGGGGTGCAGGTCGGGCCGGCGTTTTTCGCGTCCCTCGCG
>JALOOI010000196.1 GCA_025454495.1 Anaerolineae bacterium | reverse complement strand
TCCACCAGCACCGTTAAATCGCTGCCAATGGCCACCAGCTTCAGCGTGATCCAGGTGCCGGGGGTCAGTGTAATCGGGGCCGTATTCAGGGGCTGACCATTTTTCAGCAGGGT
Source organism: Anaerolineae bacterium (assembly GCA_025454495.1). Taxonomy (GTDB): domain Bacteria; phylum Chloroflexota; class Anaerolineae; order Aggregatilineales; family Phototrophicaceae; genus JALHOR01. Next base: position 7,978 of record JALOOI010000196.1, on the reverse strand, counting down.
CAGCGTGCCAGCGGCGCTCAGGTCAACGGCATAACTGCCGGCCGCGCTGTGCCGGGCGATCAAGCGGAAGCTGCCGGTATTGAGCAGCACCCGCGCGGTGATTTCCGTGTCCAGCACGGTCGCGGCGCTGTACAGCGTTTCGGCCGCTTCAGGGCCGGATTGCAGGGCCTGCCCCGTTTCAGTGGCGACGGACAGCCAGCCCTCCCCCGCGCTCAGTTCCACCGGGAAGCCCGCGTCAAAATCCGCGCTGAACAGCAGCGGCAGCGGCAGCGGCGCAGGGATGCTTTCGACGGTCACGGTCGCGGGCGCGGGCGTTGCCGGGGCCGCCGTGACTTCAGCCGTGACTTCGACCGTGGCGGTCGGTTCGGCGGTGGTGGCGGGCATGTCCGGCACAGCCGTGATGTCGGCCGTCGGCGGCAGTTCCGTCACCGCAAGGGGCGCTTCGGTGGTCAGCACCGGCGGCGCTGCGGTGATCGTCTCCGGCGGTGTGATTGCCAGCGTCGGCGTGGTGGCGGCGGCTTCTGCCGTCGGCAGCGGTGGCGCGTCCTGCGCCAGACCGGTGAGCGTCAGCGACAGGAGGCACAGCAGGATAAAGGTTTTGCAGATGGATGACATGAGATGATCCCCCGATAAGAAACAGTACAGTTTCAGTATATGCCCGCTAACGAAGCGTGAAAAACCGGCAAATGTCATCTTTTGACAGGGAGGAATGTCACGGACATAACTTTATATTACAGACAGGTTAACAGGGGCGGCCGGGCAGAAGTAACGCTAGATACGCTTCGCAGCAATGATTTTTGAATGTGCAGCGACCATGAAAGCCGCGACCTGTGCCGAAGCCGGCGCAGCCTGTGCTTATTGCGCTTTCCGGGGTACCCTTTACTGTGATCTGTACGTTTATGACGATCCGGCCAGCCGGTGCAGTGATATGACCGTCCTGATCGTTTTGCGCCGGACGGCGCGGTATTCATCCTGCTAATAGAGGGAGTAAAAGCGGATGCACAGTGCCGAACAGGTGGAAAAAGTGCGCCAGGCACCGGGTTATTCTATAATGCGGGTATATAGATGACTCACACTGAGTATCGGCGCGGCCATGACCATTTTGAATATTCCTCACCTCCGGCTGCATCAGCAGCGTATCACACAGCCACTGGCGCAGCCGGAAGAGGTGGTGCGCTGGATGGGTGCGCTACAGGCCCAGGATTACGGGCAGGCGATCCATGCGATTGGCCTGCGCACGCAGTCGGCCACGCTGGCGCAGGTTGAACAGGCCATCGCGGCTGGCAAAATCATTCGCACCTGGCCCATGCGCGGCACCATCCATTTCATTCCAGCACAGGATGCCCGCTGGATGCTGCAATTGACTGCCGCCCGCATGATCGCCAGAGATGCCCGCCGCCTGCAACAGTTGAATCTAAGCACCGGCGAGATCGAACAGTGCAAGAGCATCATTTATGACGCGCTGAACGGCGGGCAGCGGTTGACGCGCTCCGTGCTGCTGCAAACCATCACGGCAGCCGGCATTTCCACGACCGGGCAGCGGGGCTATCATATTCTGTGGAACATTGCCCAGCAGGGCCTGATCTGTATCGGGCCGGTGCAAAATAAAGAGCAGACCTTCGCGCTGCTGAATGAATGGGCCGGTGAGCAGCGCTCGCTGGACGGCGACGAGGCGCTGGCAGAACTGGCAGTACGCTATTTTCGCAGCCATGGGCCGGCTACCCTGCATGATTTTGTGTGGTGGGCCGGCATTACCATGAAGGAAGCCAGGATCGGCACCGGCGGCGCGGGCGACCGACTGCGGCAGCAAACACAGGCTGGCGAGACGTACTGGCTGGCCGCCGATGCTGAAGCGGCACTGGCCGGGTCGGGCATGGTGCTGCTGCCCGGCTTTGATGAGTATCTGCTCGGTTATCAAACGCGCACCGCAGTGCTGGCACCGCAGCACGCCCCAAAAGTCTGCCCCGGCGGTAACGGCATCTTCTTCCCGATGATTATCCACGACGGGCAGATTGTGGGCACGTGGAAGCGCGAGATAAAAACGCAGTCGGTGGTGATCCGCCCTGTACTCTTCGAGGGGGCGATAGACCACGATGCCTTCACGATCGCCGCGCAGCGCTATGGAACATTTGTTGGATCGACGACAATTGTCTTATAAGCGATTTTTTAATAGATATGCCAGTATGGCAAAAATGATCGTAGCCCGGTGGCAGTCTATCGCTGACAGTATAAATTGTGCTGGCAGCACGCCGGTTGTACTGCCTATACAGGCAGGCACTATGGTTAGAAAGCGTATCACAGGTTTGATAGAGAGAGTAAAAGCGGATGCACAGTGCCGAACAGGTGGAAAAAGTACGCCAGGCCATCATGCGTTACCGGGAACTGCTGGACGTGCTGGCCGGGCGCATGGCGGCGGGCGAAAAACGGTATGTCGCGCTCTTCCAGGGGCTAACCCCGGAACAGCGGGCCAGCCTGCCGGAGAAATTGCAGCAGCGCGAAGCGGCCCGGGCCGCCCTGGAGGATTTAGACCCGCTGCGGCGGGCGCTGCTGGCCATGCAGTTCGATCTGCATGATGTAGAACGCGCTTTTGAGGAGGTCTACAACAACATCGCGCCGGATGAACCGGCAGAATAGCTGCCCCATGAGCCTTCGGTTTGCCGTCATCGGCATGAATCACCCGCACATTTATGAACAGGTGGATTTGCTGCTGGCCGCCGGGGCGCAGCTCGTCCGGCATTATGCGCCGGAAGCCGCGCTGCGGGCAGATTTTGAACGACGCTACCCCCACAGCCAGCCGGCCCACGACGTGCGGCAAATTCTGGAGGATGACACGCTGCATCTGGTGACTTCGGCGGCGATCCCGGCGGAACGGGCCGCCCTGGGGCTACAGGTGATGCAGCACGGCAAAGATTATCTGGTGGATAAGCCGGGCGGCACCACGCTGGCGCAGCTTGCAGCGGTGCGGCGCGTACAGGCAGAAACCGGGCGCATCTACGCCGTTTACTTCAGCGAGCGCCTGGGCAGCCCGGCGACAGTGCGGGCGCTGGCGCTGGTGCAGGCCGGGGCCGTGGGCCAGGTGGTGCATATGACCGGCATGGGATCGCACAAAATGGGCGGGCAGCCGCGCCCGGACTGGTTCTATGATCCGGCCCGCAGCGGCGGCCTGTTGAATTTCCTCGGCAGTCACCAGATTGAGCAATTTTTGGCCTTCACCGGCAGCACCACAGCGCACATTGCTGCTGCATACACAGCCAGCGTGCACCAGCCGCAGCACCCGCAGTTTGAAGATACGGGGGCAGTGCTCCTGCGCGATGGTCACACGGAAGGCTTTTTCCGGGTGGACTGGCTGACCGCCGCGGGGCTGCCTTCCTGGGGGGATGTGCGGCTGTTCATCACCGGCACGGCCGGCAGCCTGGAAATACGTAAAAATGTCGATCTGGCCGGGCGCAGCGGCGGCAACCATCTCTTTCATGTGGATGCCGCCGGTGTTCATTATGAAGACTGCGCCCGCGTGCCGCTGCCTTTCGGGGCGCAACTGGTGCAGGATGTGCAGCAGCGCACACAGACAGCGCAGGATCAGCAGCGCTGCTTTTACGCCACCGAACTGGCCATCCGGGCGCAGATGCTGGCCCGCCCGCTTACGGCATAACCCGCCCGCGCTGCAAATCCAGCGTCAGCCGCTGCCCATCATGGGCGATGGTCATGATGGGGGCGTGCATGGGCGTATCGGTAAACGCATTCTGGTACTGCGGCAGGTCATCGAAGCGCACCGGCACTGCATCCACCGTCAGCGGTTCGGCCCAGTCCAGCGCCAGGCGCGTCCCTTCCGGCGTTGACCACAGCACCCGGTGCCCGGCGGACTGCGGCGGTGCCGCCAGCAGCCGCGCCCGGAAGCTGGCAAAATCGCCCTCCTCGGCGGCCCGCCCCACCCGGCACACCCAGGCCTGCCCGGTGCCCCGGCTGCGTAATTCCTGCCCGGCGTGCCGCCCGTGTTCCGTCAGCACCAGGTCGCCATCGGCCCACAGGGCCACATAACCCGCGCCGCAGCGGGCGAAGGCCCACGGCCCCTCCAGCACCGTCTCATCGAACATCAGCACCGGGAAATAAGCATGGCTGAAGCCGAGGCCCACCCCTGGCTCAAAGCGGTAGAGGCAGATCACCGTTTTATCGTGCATGACCACCCGCGGCAGCCGGGCCGAGCCGGCCCAGAAATTGGGGCGGGCGTTGCCGTGTTCCTGGCTGTTGCCGGGGTACGTGGTGAAGATGACCGCTTCCGGGCCCAGCGTGGCCTGCCACAGATGCTCCTGAATGCCCATCTCGCCGGGGCGATGTTCCACCGCCGCCGACAGCATCACTTCCGGGGCGCGATAGGTGATGGTACGCACGTCCCAGGCATCGCCGCGCATATCAAACTGCGGGCGAAACCGCGCATACGACCAGGCTTTCGTCACCAGCACGCGCTCCACATCCGCGCCGATGCGCTGCAAAATGTCCGGCACGCGGTAGCGCCGCGCCAGCGCCAGCAGCCCGGTGGCGCGGGTTTCGCCGTTAAAAATGCCCATCCCCCAGGCAATGCGTTGCAGGCTGGAGGTATTCTCCACCCGCGCGGATTTGAGCGCAGTCACATAACAGCGGCCGTGGGTGCTGCCATGCACCCCCCGGAAGGACTGGCTGGCCAGCAGGAAGAACAGCCGGTGCAGCAGCGCCGTGGCCAGCTCGCGCAGGCGCGGGCTGGCGGCAAATTCCACCAGCGCCAGCATGGCGAAGGCATCCAGCGTCATATAAGCATTGGAGTCCCATTCAGAATAATTGCCCTGCAACCGCCGGATAATCCAGTTTTCGATGCGCGGCCGCTGGCGGGCCATTTGCTGCGCCCCGGTGCGGCCGCTATTGCTGAAGACGCGCTGCGGCCATAACTGCCCGGCCAGGTAGCCGGCCACCTGGAACAAAATTTGATGATTTTCGGTGAAGTAGCACATGGCATCCAGGCCCGGCTCATCCAGCCAGTATTTAAAGCCCAGGCAGGCGGCTTCAATGCGGGCGGCATCGGCCGGGCGCAGCGCCGGTGATCCCTGCGTGCGATACAGCAATGCCAGCAGGCTGATGGTGTAAAAATCGGCGCAGTCGTTGCGCTGCTCCAGAAAGTGGCAGGCCAGCCCCACCGCCGCCGACGAAATAAATTCCTGCTGGCCGGCTTCCACCGCCGCCAGTGACGACAGCACATCATAGGGCATTTGCGCCAGGTGGGCGCGGGCCTCGGCCACACGCGCATCGTAAGTGCCGTAAGGCGTGTGGCTGAAGGCATTGCGGCCGGCCCAGATCTCGCGGCGCAGGCTGAAGGGTGTACCATCGGCGGCGCTGAGGCGCAGTTGCAGGCTGTTCTCCCCCGGCATCCCGGACATGCCGGCCACGACTTCGGTCACGATGGGCAGTTCGGCACGTTCCCCCGGCTTCAGCGTCAGGCGGGCCCGGCCCGGCGGCGCGGCCCCGGCAGCCTGCTGAAAGACATTTTCTGGCACCGGCAGGCTCACTTCGGCTTCCACCGTCACCGGCTCCGGCGCGTCGTCCGCCAGCCAGAGATAGCCGGGCAGCGCCGGGAAGGCGAACTGCTTCACCAGCAGCCGGTTTAAACCCGCTTCGGCCGTGTGCCAGGCAGCGGCATCCACGTCGCCGGCGGGCAGGTGCAGCGTCAACCCGGCGGGGACGGTGTGCAGCCGCAGGCCCAGGGCCAGGCGGGCTTCGCGCCAGGCCAGCATATCGCCCTGGAGGTACAGCGCATTGAGGCCGGGCTGAAGGCTGAGCTGTACTGGAATGCGCTGCACCGCCACATAACTAAATTCGCGCTGATAATGGGTGTGCAGTGCGCCATTCAGGAACAGGCGGGCCGGCCCGATGGTGATAAGATCGGCCGTGAGGGTGACGGCCTGCGGCACGACCAGCCCGGCATACAGCCAGCCCTGCATCAGCATGGGGTTAAAATTGAACAGGCTAAAATCCACCACCTGATCTTCTTCGACGGCGGCATAACGCCAGGATTTGCCGCCGATGCCAGGCGTGTGCAGCGCGGGAGCCGGGCCGGGCTGCCAGGTGAAGGGCGGCAGCGCCGCATACACCCGCTTCTTGAGCGCTTTCGAGCGCTCATCCCACGCCCAGTAATTCAGCACCCAGCGCCCCGCAGCGCCGAAGACCGGGCCATCATCGCCCAGGACGGCCCGCAGCGCCGGCAGGCAGGAAGTCGTCACCGTGCCGCACGCCAGCCAGTGACCAATGACTCCATCGGCGGCCACCGGGTAACGCAGCACCTGCTCAGAGGATGTCATGGGGGGTTGCCTCCTGGCTCAGCGCCCGCGCAGGGTGCGAATCAAGGCCAGCGTGTCGCGCGTCAGTGCTTCGATGGCCGCAAAATCGCCCGCCTCCAGCCAGTCGCTGCGGATCAGTTTACTGCCCATGCCCACGCAGCACACGCCGGCCGCAAACCAGGCGCGTAAATTGGCTTCTTCGGGGCTAACGCCGCCGCTGGGCATGATGCGCGTCCACGGGCGCGGCGCAAGAATCGCCTTCACAAAGGCTTTGCCGTCCAGCGCATCCGCCGGAAACAGCTTAATCACCTCCGCGCCCAGTTCTTCGGCGCTGGCGATTTCGCTCACGGTGCCGCAGCCAGGAATATAGGGGATTTTGCGGCGATTACACAGCCGCGCCACCGCCGGGTTGAAGGTGGGCGCAACGATAAAATTGGCCCCCTGGGCGATGTACAGCGCGGCGGTGGCTTCATCCTCCACCGATCCCACACCCAGGATGAGCTGCGGGTAATCGCGGGCGCAGAAGCGAAACAGATCGACGAAGACATTAATCGCGCCATCGCCACGGCTGGTAAATTCCAGCAGGTGCCCGCCGCCGCGGGCCAGCGCCCCGGCCACCTGCTGCGCCACGCTGCTCTCAGGATGATAGAACAGCGGCATCATCGCCTCAGCCATCATCGTATTGTAGACCGTCAGCCGGTCAAAACGTGCCATCAGCCATACTCCTTAACTGGAACGAAAAGGCTGCGCGGCGGCATCCAGCCGGGCGAACAGTTCCGGTGTCAGCGTGATCTCGAAGGCGGTGGCCAGCACCTGCGTCCAGCCATGCAGGAAATACGTCCAGCCATCTTCGATCACAAGCTGCCGGTCGGCTGCCTGGGCCTGCGCCTGGCGCAGAAAATGCAGTTCCCCGCGATAATTAAATTCCCACACCCGCGCCGCCGGCGGGAACACCGCCGCATCGGTCAGCGGCGAGCCGGGCAAATCTTTGCCCATGCCGGTGGCATTGATGACCACCGAGCCGGCCGGCAGCGCTGCCAGCCGCCGGTCATTGTCGGCGGCCGCGCCATTCAGCACATATTCAAATTCAATCGGCGTATTCAGCCGTTCATGAATGCCGCGGGCATGTTCCAGCCGCGCCGGGTTCACATCCACCAGCGTCACCCGCTGCGGGCGGTCGGCGGCCTCCGTCAGCGAAGCCAGGTAGACCGTGGTGGCCACGGCCGCCCCGCCGCTGCCCAGGCACAGCACCTGCGCCCCGGTGTGGCCAAAATGCCCCGGCGGTACGAATTTGCGCCACGCCAGCCCGGAGGAGATGGGGTCCAGCGCGTGGCCGGTGAGGCCATCAGCACGGCGGGCGATGCAGGAGACTTCATGGCACAGTGCCGCATAAGCATCAAAGCGGGTGAACAGATCATGCGCCGCCTGGAACAGGTCGAGCTTGTGCGTCGTCACCAGGCCGCCGCGCACATGGGGCGCATCGCGCAGGTGCTGCACCACCGCCCGGTACATGGCCGGCGGCGCATTCAGCGGCAAATCCACCCCGGCCAGCACCACCCCCGGGGCCAGCAGCGCCGCCCACCGCGGAAAGATGTGATTCATGGATGATTTGCCCGTCGTCACCCCGATGAAATAGAAGGTTGGCACGGCGGGCGGGGTCAGGGTCACGGTCGCGGTCG
>JALOOI010000024.1 GCA_025454495.1 Anaerolineae bacterium | reverse complement strand
ATGTCCGGGTTCTGGAGCAGCGCGGGCAGGCTGGCCGGGCTGATGAACATTTCGGCACTGGTGGCCAGCGCCAGCAGCACTTCGCCATTGACGGCCGCCGCCGCGCCGGCGATGTCGTAGCCGGGGGCATAATACACCTGCATCAGGATGCGTCCCTGGTCATCCACCAGCACCCCGCCCGCCTGGAGCGCGGCGGCCAGCGCGGCGGCATCGCCCCGAAGCTGGCTTTCCACAATGGGCAGGAACTGCGGCGCAATGCGGGCCAGGTCGGCGGCGCTCAGCGCGGCCGGATCGGCTTCGGCCGTGGCGGCTGCGTCAGCTTCCGGGGTGGTTTCGGCCGCCGGGGTGGTTTCCGGGAGCGCGGTCATTTCCGCTTCGGCGGTGGCTTCCGGCTCCGGGGTGGTTTCTGGCTCCGCGGTGGCCGCCGCGGTAGCTTCGGCGGTGGCCTCTGCCGGCGGGGTGAGGGGGGCGGCCGGGCTAACGATGATCTCCGTCGCCGGGGCATCGGTGGGCAGCGCCGGCGTGGGCAGGATGACCGTGGCGGCATCCACCGGCAGCAGCACCACATCATCCAGCGCCACGCTGCCGGTGTTCTCAGCACCGCTGACGAACTGCACCGGCCCGGCGGGCAGCGGGGCCGCGCCGGTATAGGCCAGGTGCGGCACCGCGTTAATGCTCACCCCCAGGCGTTCCCCGGCGGCGATAATGGTCACGTTGAACCAGTCCGGCGTGCTGAGCGCCGGCGCGGCCGAAGCCGCCAGCAGGGTTTCGCCCCGGTAGAGGCGTACCGCGCCCAGGGCGCTGAACATCAGCCGGTCCGATTGTTCGCCGGCCCGCAGCACAATTTCCAGGGTGCTGCCGGCATCGGCTTTCAGCCGCGCCTCAAGCTGGAAATCCGCCAGGCTCAGCCCTTCCGGGCTGGCGACCATGCCGGGCAGCGCGGCCGTCAAAAAGGCGTTGCCGTCTGCATCAGCAGCACTTTGCCAGCCCACGACCTGCCAGCCCGCGCCCGTCCAGGCGCTAAAATCCGCGCTGAAGCCGGTGAAAGGCGGCGCAGCGGTGGCTTCGGCGGTGGCGGCCGGGAGGTCGGTGCCGGTGGTGGCTTCGGCGGTGGCGGCCGGCGGCAGGTCGGTCGCCGGCAGGGTCGCGGCCGGTTCCACCGTCGCCAGCGGCGCTTCCACTGTCGCGGCCGGGGGGGCCTCAGTCACTGTGACCGTAACCGGGGCTTCGGGGGTGGTTTCCTGTGCCAGCGTGAGGGCAGCCGGCAGCAGCAGCAGTGTCCATGCCAGCAGTACACTGAGCAGCAGCCCATTTTGCACTGCGGACGAAAACACAATGCGGCGCGACAGTTTCATACCGTTTCTCCGGGAAATGATTGCAGAACAGGCGCGGGGTCAATGTTACCCCGTCACAGAGCATACCGCATTACGCCGCGCAAAGGTTACGGGCGATCTGTTAAAAATTGTAAAAAAGCGAAATAATCAGCGTACCCGCGCCTGTCTCTTTCCGGCCTTCCCGGCCGGGGGTACAATAACAGGCCTTAAAGACCTGCCAGCCAGGGGCGGAATGCCAGTGCCAGACCTGCATGAAGATGGCCGCACCATTCACCGGCGCGAAACCCGCCGCCAGATCTGGCTGCCGGCCGGGGCGGCGCTGCTGCTGGTGCTGCTGCTGGGCACTGTGCCCGCGCTGCTGAGTGACCCGCTGGCGCGGCTGCGCGTGGCGGTCATCGCCGATGTGCTGTTCACCGTGATGATCCTGTGCCCGGCGGTGCTGTGCCTGTTCCTGCTGTATGTGCTGGTGGTGGCCGCCATTTATGGCATGTGGCTGCTGCAACGCCTGGCCGGCACCCCGCTGCAACGGCTGGAAAAAGCCACCGCCACCCTGGCGCAGCGCGTGGCCGGCTGGACGGGCCGCATCAATCAACAGGTGATCGGGCTGAATGAACGCTTCGCCGCGCTCACCTGGTTGTTTAATCTGTTCGATGCAAGGGAGGCTGCACACCATGCAAAAACCGGCACCGCCCGCCCGGACGACGCTCCCGGCGACTAACTGGCAAACGCGCACCTATGCCGTCGGCATGGGACTGGGGGCCCTGCTGGGCCTCATCGCCGCCTATCTGTTCAACCGTGCGGCGGCCGAAAGTGAGGATGGCAAACCGCAGCCCATCCCCACCGCCACCCTCATCGGCCTGGTGCTGTCGGTGATTACCCTCATTCGTCAGATTGCCGAAAGCGGCAAACCGCGGAAGAAGTGAGCTGATGTGCGGTCGCTATACGCTGACGGCCAGCCCGGAGCAGGTGCAGCAGGCGTTTGACCTGCGCGACCTGCCGGTGCTGTCGCCGCGCTACAACATCGCCCCCACGCAGCCGGTGGCCATCATCACCGGCGCTGCGCCGGATACCCTCACGCCGGTGCTGTGGGGGCTGATTCCGTCGTGGGCGAAGGATGCCACCATGGCCAGCCGGCTCATCAATGCCCGCGCCGAAACGCTGGTGGAAAAGCCATCCTTTAAGGATAGTTTTAAGCGCCGCCGCTGCCTTATCCCGGCTGATGGCTTCTTTGAGTGGCAAACGGTGCCGGGGGGCAAAAAGAAACCGCAGTTCATCACGGTGGGGCAGCGCGAGGTGTTCGCTTTTGCCGGGCTGTGGGATGTGTGGCCGAGTCCCGCCGGCAACCTGGTATCGACCTGCACCATCATCACCACGGAGCCGAATGAGTTTATTCGGCCGCTGCATCACCGCATGGCCGTCATCCTGGACAAAGACCAGTATGGCGACTGGCTGGCCGCGGAGACCCCGCTGCCGGTGTTGCAGGAACTGCTGCGCCCGTATGCCAGCGACCGCCTCCAGGCTTACGAGGTATCGCCGCTGGTGAACAACGCCACGGTGGATGTGCCGGAGATAATCGCCCCGTATACGCCGCCGCAGCAGCGCAGCCTGTTGTAGCGCCCGCAGCGCCTCAGCCGCCGGTGAGCAGCGTCTTCACCTGCTCGCCGATGCGCTGCCAGCCAAACTGGGCCAGCAGATACGCCCGCCCGCGCCGGGCGATCTCCAGGGCGGCGGGGTAGTCGGCGGCTGTCCGCCGCATGTGCTCGATGAGGGCTTCTTCATCCGGCTCGGCCCACAGCCCGTCATCGGCATTAAAGGGATTGTTGCGAAAATCGCACGGGCGCAGTTCTTTCACCGGCAGCGGCAGCCCCCAGTGGGCCACATCCCACATGCCCAGCCATTCGGTGGCGATGGTGGGCACGCCGGCCAGCGTGGCATCGCGCGGGGGCATCCCCCAGCCCTCCGCCCGCGAGGGAAAAACGAAACAGTGCGCCGCCTGCAACAGGCGCAGCCAGTCTTCCTCCTGCTGAGCGCCCCCCAGCACCTGCACGCGGGGATGTTGCAGCCCGGCCAGCCAGCCCATCTGGTAGCCATCGCGGGCTTTGATGATGAGCCGGTAATCCGGGTGATCGCCAAAGGCGCGTAAAAAAGCGTTCAGCGCCACCTCGCCGCCTTTGCGCGTATCACCATAGCTGTAGGTGAGAAAGGTGAAGGGCCCGTCCGGCGGGGCCGCCACCGGCTCCACCGGGAACAAATCCACCCCCAGCGGAACATAATGCACCGGGATGGTGACACCGTGCTGCTGGTAAATGGGCACCATGGGCGGGGCCGGCACCAGCAGTTGCTCACAGTGGGCATTCAGCGCCGCGACGATCTCCGGTGCGGGCCGGGTGGATTCCAGCATGGTGAAGGCGGTGCGGCGCGTGGGGCGGATGTGCGGCGCATCGAAGGCCGGCGCAAAGCCGATCACCAGGGTGGGCGCGGCTGGATCGGGATACAGGCGCACCTGCACCCCGGCCGCATCCAGCCCCTTGGCCAGCCCCAGGGCCATGCGGCCGTAGCCGGTGATGGGGTTTAAACCCATGGCGGTGTAAAAATTGACCGTGGCCATGTTAAAAATCACTGTCGTCGTCGCGGGTGGCTTTGCCCTGGGCGGCCATGCGTTTTTGCACCAGGCGCTTAAAGGGGTCTTCGCCCTTCGGGATGAGGACGCGCCGGGCGCGGCCGCCGCCTACCTGTTCCCCCACCACCCCCAGTTCGGCCAGCAAATCCATCATGCGGGCGGCGCGGGGGTAGCCCAGGCCCAGCCGGCGTTGCAGCAGCGAGGCCGAGGCTTCCTGCGTTTCCACCACGAAAGCGATGGCATCTTCCAGCATGGGGTCGGTTTCCGCCAGAAATTCGCGCCGGGTGAGGCCTTTTTCCCAGGGGGCGGTAAAGCTCTCCTCATCGTCGGTGTGTTCATCGCGCCAGGTGAGCCAGTGTTTGACGATGGAACGCACTTCTTCATCGGTGACGTGGCAGCCCTGCACGCGCCGCGGCCCCATGGCATCCGGGGCCAGGTACAGCATATCGCCGCGGCCCAGCAGCGCTTCGGCCCCCACGCTGTCCAGAATCACCCGCGAATCCACCCCGGAGGCGACCGAAAAGGCGATGCGGCCGGGGAAGTTGGCCTTAATCAGCCCGGTGATGACATCCACACTGGGGCGCTGCGTGGCCACCACCAGATGCATCCCCACCGCGCGGGCCATCTGCGCCAGGCGGGTGATGGCGGCTTCGGTTTCTTCGGGCCGGCTCAGCATCAGATCGCCAATTTCATCAATGAGGATGACGATGTGCGGCATATAATCGCGCCCGCGCCGGCGCATCCCAAAGCGGGCATTGTAATTATCAATATTGCGGACGGCGTGTTCTTCCAGCAGCTTATACCGCCGATCCATTTCGCGGGTGCACCACTTCAGCACGCCAATGATGCGCTCGGTATCGGTTTCCACCGGGCCCAGCAGGTGCGGCAGCCCGTTAAAGCGGCTCAGCTCCACCATTTTAGGATCGAGCATGACCATTTTCACCCGGTCGGGCGGGTTGTTCAGCAGCAGCGCGGCGGCCATGGCGGCGATGCACACCGACTTGCCGGAGCCGGTGGTGCCGGCGATGAGCAAATGCGGCATTTTAGCAATATCGACGAAGACCGGCGCACCGGAGACATCGCGCCCCAGGGGGATGAGCAGGGGCGCACCGGTCTTTTGCAGCAGATCGTGATAGTTTTTGCTCTCCATGACCGAGCGCAGCGCCACCACGCCGGGGTTTTTGTTCGGCACTTCCAGCCCCATATAATTGGTGCCGGGGACGGGCAGTTCCATCCGCAGCCGCCGGGCCGAAAGTGCCAGCGCCAGATCGTTGATGTAGGAGGCGATTTTGTTCAGCCGCGTGCGGTCATTCACCGCTTCGCCGGCCGTCGTGGAGCGATACGGCTGGATGGCATAGCGGGTGACGGTGGGCCCCACCTGCACTTCGACCACGTCAATATCAATATCAAATTCCAGCAGCGTATTTTCCACCAGCACCACGGTATGGTTGATCTCTTTTTCATCCGGCGCATTCAGGGGAATATCCGCCAGCAGCCCCATGTCCGGCAGGGATTTATCGCGCCGGCCCACTTTTTTCACTTCCTGCATATCCCCGGCGGAGAAATAACGTTTTTCGCGGCCATCCGGGCGGCGCACCACGAAATGCCCGCTGCTATCGCGCCGTTCCAGCAGTTCCCCCACGATATTCACATCAATTTTTAGCTCGCGGCCGGCGCTGGCGAACAGCGGATGCCGGGCCAGCTCATCATCGAGCGCCTGGGCGGCCTTCTTTTGCTCCACCGGGTTCACGGCGGCGGGCCGCTGCGAAGGCGGCAGCCGATCCCACGCCGGGCGAATCCGCATCAGCGGGCTGCGTTTGCCGGCCAGCGGGTTCACCGGCTCGCTCTCTGGCACCGGGGCGGCCACCGGGGCCGGGGGCACCCCCTGCCAGCGCTGGCCAAGCTGCGTCAGCCGCTGGCCGCTGCGATTGAGCACGCTGATCCAGTAGGCCCGCGGGATGCCCACCAGCGCCACCAGGCACAGGAACAGCAGCACCCCGAACAGTAAAATGGTCACGCTGCGGCCGAACAACCAGAAGGGCACCAGGCTTAGCCCCCAGCCCAGGATGCCGCCGCCTTCGCCGGCCCGCGCCAGCGCCCGCAGTTCCAGATCGGCCTGGCCGGTGTGCAGCAGCGCCAGCACACACAAAAACGCGCCCTCCAGCGCCAGCAGCCGCCGGGGTGAGACGCGCACCGCCACGCCGATTTTGGGCAGCAGCAGCGCCACGCCCATGAGGAAGATGCCGGCGGCCACCAGCAGGCTGCCATAGCCGAACAGGCTGGTTAAAATATCGGCCCAGGCGCGGGCGACCACCGCCCCCGGCGGGAACAGCAGCGCCACAAAAGACAGCACCCCGAACAGCAGCAGGGCGATGGCGATAATTTCATCCAGCCAGGGCGGCAGGCTGTCGCGCAGGTCTTCCCAGAAGGTCGGCGCGGGCGCTTCCTCCGGCGCGGGGCTGGCCGCGGGCAGCCCGCCCGGCACGGCCGGCGGCGCGGCGCTTTTCTCCTGCATCAGCCGCGTTAAGCCCGGCAGCGCGGCCTGTTCCGATGTGGTGATTTTTGGCTCCGGTGTGGGCGTTGTCACTGATGACCCCTCATTTTCATCCAGCCCGTCAACACCATTAAGACCGTTCCATTATGGCATAGAATCGAAAAACCGGGTACTCACCCGGTTCATACGGTCTGCCAGCGCTCGCAGGGCCGGCGGCCTTATTTCAGCCGCAGGCTCAGCCCCAGGCGGCGGGCTTTGCCATCAATGCTCAGGATGCGGGCCTGCACGGTATCGCCTTCGGCCACCACATTCCGCGGGTGCAAAAAGTGCCCTTCGGCCAGCTCGGAGAAGTGGATTAAGCCTTCCAGCCCTTCTTCGATGCAGGCAAACGCGCCAAAATCCACCACATTGGTGATGGTGCCGGTCACGGTTTCGCCCACCTGGTAACGCTCCGCCACCGTCGCCCACGGGTCCGGGTGCAGCCGCTTCAGGCTGAGCGCGATGCGGGCATTGTCGCTGTCCACTTCCAGCACATACACCTGCACCTGCTGCCCGCGCTGAAGCAGGTCGGCCGGATGGCCCACGCGCCCCCAGCTTAATTCGCTGATGTGGATGAGGCCTTCCACCCCGCCCAGGTCTACAAAGGCTCCAAAATCGCACAGATTGGTAATAAAACCACTGGAACGGTCGCCGGGGTTCAGGCGGTGCAAAATTTCGGAGCGCGTGCCGGATTTAACGCGGGCCGCCCGTTCGGAAAAAATCAGCCGATTTTTATCCTTATCCAGTTCAATCACGCGCAGTTCCAGCGAACTCCCCAGGCGCTCCATGAGGGCGCTGCGGCGCACGTCTTCCCGATGATCGGCCGAGAAGGCCACAAGCTGGCTGGCCGGCACGAAACCGCGCAGCGAGCGCCATTCCACCAGCAGCCCGCCCCGGTTATAGCCGATCACCTTCAATTCCAGGATTTCGTCCTGGCTCATGATCTGCTCGATCTCCTGCCAGTCGCGGCTGGTTTCATCGACGATAGGGATGCTGTCGGGCGGGGTGGCCGTCTCAGCCAGGGCTGAGGATGCCAGTGGCGTGCTGTGATCGGCTTCCGGGTGGCTGGCGCGGGCATATTCTCCTTCCCGCAGCAGGGCTGCCCAGTAGCTTTCTTCTACCTGAGGTGGTCGGTTATGGCCTGGCGACTTTACACCGGTGGACATCTTTTCTCCCCCATGATGTCTTGATCGTGTGCTTACGCTAAGTGTGTGAGTCCTTTAAATTATAGGATGATGAGCGCCTGGATGTCAAACAAACGATGGTCTGTTCACGGCCGCCGGGTGCTTGACAGGAACCGCATTTTGCGTTACGTTATATTTTCGCACTCAATGATACGAATCTGTCACAAAGCAACAAACTCATCCGCTGTTAACTTTTTTATAACAAATTACAGGTACGATAAACAGACGGATAGCCATTCTGGACTGTTGTGAATGCCTGCGATGACTGAGAACGAACCTGCGGGATGGTTTTTGGGTCATCATCCCTGTTAACGATGATGGATTGATCGCTGCCGCCTTGCCGCACCTGAGCAAGGCGATTATCTGTAAAGAGCAGGTGGTGTTGTTAGCATGGTACAGATGATGCAAAAAGACCAGCTCCGCGGGATGCTGGTGGAAAAAGCACAACGCAAAGGCTTCCTGAGCTACGACGACATTCTGGCGGCGATGCCGGATGTGGAACGCGACGTGGCGCTGCTGGATGACCTGATGGATGATTTGCTGGATGCCGGCATCGAAATCGTCTCCGGCAGCGGCAACATCGAAGACCTGAGCGATGAAGCGCTGGCAGAAGTGGAACTGCCCACCGATGAGGAACTGGAGGAGGAAGAGGATTTAACCCTCGAACTCAAACGGTTTGATTTGATTGATGATGCCGGCTACCAGCAGGCGCTGGATACCGATGATGTGGTGGGGCTGTACCTGAAGGAAGCCGGGCGGGTGCCGCTGCTGAACGCCGAAGAAGAAGTGGCGCTGGCCAAGCGCATGGAAGCGGCCGAATGGGCCCGTAAACGGCTGGATGTGGCCACCGACGACAGCCTGATGTGGTCAGAAGAACAATCGCTGCGCCAGGTGGTGTCGGATGGGGATGCGGCCCAGGAACACCTCATCCGGGCCAATGCCCGCCTGGTGATCAGCGTGGCCAAGAAATACATCGGCCGCGGCGTGCCGTTCCTGGACCTGATTCAGGAAGGCAACATCGGCCTCATCCGCGCCACCAACAAATTTGAATATCAGCGCGGGCACAAGTTCAGCACCTATGCCACCTGGTGGATTCGCCAGGCGGTCAGCCGGGCGGTGGCCGACCAGGGGCGCACGATTCGGGTGCCGGTGCACATGGGCGACCAGTTGAACCGGATGCGCCGGGTGCAGCTACAGCTTTTGCAGGAACTGGGGCGCGACCCCAAGATCGAAGAACTGGCGGCCGGCATGGAAACCACGCCGGACAAGGTGGAAAACCTGCTGGAAATTTCGCGCCGCCCGGTGAGCCTGGAAACGCCCATCGACGATGAAGGCGATTCCACCTTTGGCGATTTTGTGGAAGATGCCAGCAGCCCGGCCCCGGCCGAAGAAGTGGCCAATCATCTGCTCCAGGAGCAAATTCAGCAGGCGCTGGACAAGCTGCCCTCCCGCGAGGCGCAAATTTTGCGGCTGCGCTACGGGCTGGCGGATGGCCGGGTGTACACGCTGGAAGAAGTGGGCCATACCATCGGTGTGACCCGTGAACGGGTGCGCCAGCTTGAGGCCCAGGCGCTGAACCGCCTGCGCCAGTCGTCGGCGCATGTGATCCTTAAAGATTACCTGTTCGAGAGCTAACCGTGACCGGTTCAGCACGCAACGCCCGCGGCCCGGTGCTGCTGCCCCTGCTGCTGGCCGGCATCGGCCTGCTGTGGCTGCTGGCCAATTTCCTCATCCTGCCGCAGGTGAACATCATCGGGCTGCTGCCGCTGCTGCTGGTGGCGGTGGGGGCGAATATCCTGCTGCGGGGCGATTTTGTGCCCGGCTCCGATTTTCGCACCTTCGGCATCACCCGCGGCAGCGTGGAAGCCGCCAGCCTGGAGATCAGCGCCGGCGAAATTGATGTCAGCCTTCAGGCGCTGGCCGGCGAGCAGCACCCGGAACGCCTGATCGCCGGCCAGTATGCGGCCGGGGCCCGCCCGGAATTACACGTCGAAGGCGTGCAGGCGCATTTACGGCTGGATCGCAGCAGCACGCCCTGGGTGTCTTTTGCGGACTGGGAGCTGGCGCTGGCTCAGGAACTGCCCTGGCAAATTTACGTCAGCACGTCGCTGGGCCAGGTGCAGGCGGATCTGTCGCAGGTGGTGGTGGAACGGGCGCTCATCAGCACCGGGCACGGCGAAATACGCCTGGTGGCCCCGCCGGAAGCCTTTGAAGGGCTGCGCCTGCGCTCCACCCTGGGCAATATCCACGTCACCACCCCGCCCGGCGCACGCACCCGCATCACCGTAGAGCGCGGCCGCCTGCTGGGCATCCATGTCGATGCCGCCCGCTACGAAGAAGCCTTTCCGGGCCTGTACCTCTCGCGTGATGCTGCGCCGCAGGCCGCGCTGGTGGATATTGTCATCAGCGGGGACGCGGGCGATGCCTACCTGGCGTAAGGGACTATGAGCCGTACTTTTAGTGTGCAAATCCGCGATGGCCTGCCCGCCGACCTGGACGACTGCCTGCTGCTGGATCATAGCGGCGAGACAGAAACGGTGTGGCAGATGACGCTCCAGAACGCTGCCAGTGGCTGGCAAATTGCTTTTCGCACGGAACGCCTGCCGCGCCCGGTGGCCTTTGCCTACCCGGCTGATCGTGACCGGCTGGCGGCGGTGCTGGCGGGCCAGGGGTGCTTTCTGGTGGCGCGGGGCAAGGAGGAGCCGGAACTGGTGGGGTATTTATCCATGCGGATTGACCCGCTGTATGGCAATGCTCTGGTGCATGATCTGGTGGTGTCGCGCCCGTTCCGGCGCAGCGGCATCGGGGCGCGGCTGCTGGGGGTGGCCCGGCGCTGGGCGCTGGAACACCAGGCGCTGCGGCTGCTGGCCGAAGTGCACACCCGGAATTATCCCGGCATTCAATTTTGCCAGGCGGCCGGCCTGAGCTTTTGTGGCTTTAACGATCAATATTTCCCCAGGCACGAAATTGCCGTTTTTTTCGGTCAATCACTGCGTGCATCATGAAACCCTATGAACCCGGATACGCTGCTCACCGGACTGCTGCAAACCACCAATGAAATCCTCACTTCGGCGATTGTGGTTATCGCCGTCTCGCTGCTGCTGTACAACTTATCGCGCAATCGCAGCAACCGGGTGGCGCGCTCGTCGGCCATTGTGCTGGCCTGCGTCACGCTGCCCTATGTGTGCGATGCGTTTCTGTCGCTGAACCCCACGGCCCCGGTGTATGTGAGCGTGCTGCGGCTGCAATGGGTGGGCATCGCCTTCATCCCGGCCGCGCTGTTCCACCTGTCCGACGCGCTGCTGGCCACCACCGGGCTGCCCTCCCGCGGGCGGCGGCGGCGGGTGGTGCGCATCCTGTATGTGCTCAGCAGCGTGTTTCTGGCCACCGCCGCGCTCACCGATGTGCTGATTGTGCCGCAGCGCAGCGGCAGTTTCATCAGCATTCGCGGGGGCGAATTGTTCTGGCTGTACGTGGCCTATTTTCTGGTGGCCGCGGCCGTCGTCTTCAACAATTTGCAGCGGGCCCGGCGGCGCTGCCTCACGCGCAGCAGCGCCCGGCGTATGAGCTACCTGCAACTGACCATCCTCACCCCGGCGTTAGGGGTGTTCCCCTTCTCCGCGCTGCTGCCGGCCAGCGAGGCCTTTTCGGTGTCGCTGCTGCTGCTGGTGAACCTGGCCAATGTGGTGGTGGTGGTGATGCTCATCTTCCTGTCCTATCCGCTGTCCTTCTTCGGTTCGGACATCCCGGATAAGACGGTGAAGATGGAGCTGCTGCGCTTTTTGCTGCGCGGCCCCGGCACCGGGCTGCTGGCGCTGGCCACCATCATCCTCACCATTGATGCCAGCCGCATCCTGGGGCTGCCCGGCGAGGATTTTATGCCCTTTGCGGTGGTGGCGGTGGTGCTGCTGTGGCAGTGGTCGATTGCGCTCATCCTGCCGCGGCTGGAGCGCCTGCTGGTGTACAACCAGGCAGAGGATGAAAGCATCCTCCACCTGCAACGCCTGAGCGAGCGCCTGCTCACCCGCAATGATCTGTTGCAGCACCTGGAAGCCAGCCTGAGCGCCCTGTGTGACCTGCTGCGTGCGCCGATGGCGCTGGTCGTCACTCTGCGGCGTGATGCGCGTAAAGACACGCTGGAGATCATTCACAGTGTGGGCCCGGTGTCCCTGGCGCTGGAACGCCTGCAGGCCGACTGGCAGACGCTGCAAACCGCGCTGCTGGAACAGCACAATGGCACGGCTGCCCCCGTCTTCGTGACCTGGGAAACGTACCAGGTGACGGCGCTGTACAACCACCGCCTGTCCCCGGATAGCGGCCCGCTGTCGCTGCTGATCGTGGAAACCACCCCCAACCGGCTGAACCGCGATGAAGAAGAATTTGCCATGCTGACGGGCATCATCCGCCGGGCCGCGCTGACGGTGGATGATCTGGCGCTGCAACAGGATATTTTCGCCTCGCTGGAAGGGCTGCTGCCGCAGATTGCCGCCAGCCGCCGCGATGATGACCTGGAATATCGCCAGAGCGCCGCCAGCCGGCCGGTGGTGCACCTGCCGGATAAAGACGAATTGTACGAACAGGTTCATGCTGCTCTGCGGGATTACTGGGGCGGCCCCGGCATCACCCACAGCCGCCTGCTGGATTTACGCATCGCCCAGGCCGCGCTGAACGAGACCGGCAGCCCGGCCAAAGCCCTGCGCCACATGCTTCAGCAGGCGGTCAGCGCCCATCGCCCGCCCGGTGAGCGCAATTTCACCAGCCCGGAATGGACGCTGTACAACATCATTGACCTGCGCTTTATCGAAGGCAAAAAAGTGAGCGAAGTGGCCCGCCGCATGAGCCTGAGCGAAGGCGATTTATACCGCAAACAGCGCCGGGCCATCGAAGCCATGACGGATACCCTGCTGACGCTGGAAGCGCAGGCGCAGTACACCCTGCCCCGCCCCTGAAGCGCTGCCCTACGGCGCGGGGGTGGCGGTGGCGGTGGGCGGCAGGTACACCTGGCGCAGGTAACTGACGATAAAGGCGATGGGGCGGGCATCCACCACCACCACCTGCGGCCGGTCATCCACCAGCGCGTAATGCCCCAGGCCATCCGGCGTAACATCCCCGATCAGGGCCACATGGCGCGTATTGTCGCGCAGCAGCACACTGAGCAGCAGGAAAGCATCCGCTTCGGTGAGGCCGTAACCGGCATAATCCGCCGGCGGCACCTCCGCCAGGGTTTCCAGCGCGGGCAGCACCGCCATGGTGAAGGCCAGCGCCTCGGCCGCGGCCGGGTCGGCCGGCCGGTCAAATTCCAGCGCCGTCCACAGATCGCCATCGCGCAGCAGCGAGAGCGTCGCGCCTGTGTCCGGGTCCAGAATGCTGAAGGCCTGCATCTGCGCCGGGGCAAAGCCGGTAAAAATGCGGGCCGGGCTGTCCAGCAGCGATTGGGACTGAGCCGCGCCGGCGGTAGCGACCGGCGGGCTGTCCGGCAGGGCCGGGCGCGGCGCGGCCGGTGCCCCCTGGAGCAGCGTCAGCACCAGCAGGGCCAGGAAAACCCCGGTGAGAAAAAGCAGCGTACTGCGTCCCTTCATTGTCTTAGCCTTCGCGCATAAATGGCCGCGGCCAGCGCCAGCATCGCGCCTGGCAGCAGGATCACGGTCAAAAAGCCGATCAGATCCAGCGTTTGCGAATCCACAAAGAGTACCGGCGTGGTCAGCAGGGCGGCCGGCTGAAATTCCACCGCTTCGGTGTAGCCGGTCATCCAGCCCAGGCTGTCCAGCGCCAGCACCGCATTACCCTGCGGCGAGATGATGAAGCCATTGGTGACAAAATCGCCATCGCCCACCAGCACCACTTTTGCGCCGGTGGCTTCATCGAAGGCCCAGGCGGCGGTGGTGAGCGGCCCGCGCCGGTCGGCGGCCGGGTCAAAGCTGAAGGCGTTCAACTGGCTCAGCGCCTGCCAGTCGGTTTCGCCCCAGGCTTCCGGCGAGGTCATGATGATGCTGCCATTCGTCACCGGCGGATTCTCGTTCAGTTCAATGGCGCGGGCCAGCCGGAACTGCGTGGCGGTTTGCGGCTGGCCGGCGATGTTCAAATTCTGGCCGATCTGGTTATTGCCAAACACGGCCGCGCTGATGGGATCCAGCGGGGTTTGGCCGCTGGCGGTGGGATCCACCACCACTTCCTGGCGCAGGCGCAGCCCGTAATACTGCCACAGATACTCGTTCAGCGGCCCCCCGTCCTTCAGGAACAGGTCTTCCGTGAAGAACACATCCGCCGCGATGAACAGGCTGCCGCCGCGCCGCAGGTAGGCATCCAGCACGGCGACTTCGGCCGCCGTCATATCGCGGCGCGGCTGCACGATCATCACCGCCGAGGCATCGGCCGGGATGCTGCCGCCGGCCGCCGCCAGCGCGGCCACATCCAGCGACTGCGTGACCAGCCCGTTCGTGCGCAGGTAATTGTTCAGGATGGATAAATCCTGTTGCAGGTTGGAGAGGGGATCCGGCTCGCCCAGGCCGGTATCGAAGTAGACCACGAAGGCCCCGGAGACGAGAAGCTGCCGCAGCCCTTTCGTAATATCCGCCTCCTGCCGCCCGGTGATGGCCAGCGGGATGGTGGTCTCCTGGCGCAGGGTGCCATCGTCATTGACGAAGGACAGAAAGACGTTGTACCCCTGGGCGATAAAATCCATATACGCTGCGCTGAAGCCGGGTTCTTCGGTGGGGTTGATGTAGCGCCGGTAGATGTGCCCGCCGGTGAGCGACTCATAAAGCTGGAAGTAGCCGTCGTCAATTTCGCGCTGCAACACCTGATAGGCGTAATAGAAGCCGGTGATTTCGATCTTCTGGGGGCTGCGGAGCGCTGTTTGCAGCACCGTCATCGTCTCCGGCGACAGGGTGAAACGGCTGTCTACCGTCATATCCGCCACGATCACCTGGCGCTGCACCAGGATGTAGGTGAGGCCGACGATGCCCACCAGCAGCAGCGTGCTAAAGATGGACAGGGTGCTGTAGCGCACCTGCCGCCCGCGCAGGAAGGCCCGCGCATCCTCCGGCAGCAGGGTGGCCCACAGCGCCAGCCCGCCCGCCCCGGCCGCCAGCAGCAGCCCAATCGCCGGCGTAAAGCCGCCCTGCCACAGCAGCCCCAGCAGCCCGCTGACCAGCCCCACACCGCCGATGACGCTGCCGGCCTGTCCCAGCCCGCCCCGCGTCAGGGTTATGCCGCCCGTTATCCGCGCCATCGCTTCGACTCCAGCAGCCGGATGGCGATGAACAGCGCCACGGCCATCACCCCGGCATAATAAACCACGTCTTCGGCCCGCACCACGCCAATGGAAAACGAGGGCGCATAATGCCCGCGCAGCGTCAGGTTGAACAGGATGGCGGCGACATCCAGGTTCGCCACGATCTGCCCGGCGCTGTCACCAAAGTACAGCACCAGCAGCGTGATGAGGCTGAGGAAGGCCGCCAGAATCTGGTTTTCGGTGGTGGCGGAGAACAGCAGCCCCACCGCCAGCGTGGCCCCGCCATACAGCCAGATGCCCAGGTACGCGGCGATGGTATGGGCGATGTCCGGCTGGCTGATGTTCACCAGGATGAATTGATACAACAGCGTGAGCGCCAGCAAAAACGTAAAATAGGCCCACGCGCTGAGGAATTTGCCAATCACGATGCTGCTGTCAGCGATGGGGGCCGTCAGCAGCAGTTCCACGGTGCCTTCGCGGTGTTCTTCCGCCAGCAGGCGCATCGTCAGCAGCGGCGCGATGAGCACCATAATCTCCGCCAGCAGGTCGGGGATGAGGGCCGGCTCCACCGGCTTCACGGTGATGCTCAGCGCCACATCGTTGTTGAAGGTGATGCCCGTCAGCAGCAGGAAGGCCGCCGCGATGAGGTAGGCCAGCGGCGAAGCGAAATACTGTGCCACCTCGCGCCGGAAGATGATCCAGATCGTCAGCACCGGCCTAGCCTTTCTCCAGCAGCGTCAGGAAGATGTCTTCCAGCGAAAGCTCAATGGGGCGCAGTTCCAGCAGTGGCAGCCCGTGGCGGGCGCTCAGCGCCGTTACCGCGGCCCGCTGGTCGCGCTCACCGTGGCTGCTGATGACAAAGCCTGCGCCCTGTTCGCGCACGGTGTGCACGCCGTCCAGCTTTTGCAGCAGTTTTTTGATCTCGGCCGGCGCTTTGCCACCCAGCGCCACATACAAATGGGTGCCCGGTTTCATCTGCCGGCCCAGCACTTCCGGCGTGCCGGCGGCCACCATGCGCCCGCGATGCAAAATCACCACCCGGTCGCACACCTGCTCCACCTCGGACAGGATGTGGCTGCTGAACAGCACAGTATGCTCCTGCCGCAGCGATTTCACCACCTCGCGCACTTCGATCACCTGGCCGGGGTCAATGCCAATGGTCGGCTCATCCAGGATGACCACCGGCGGGTTGTGGACGAGGGCCTGGGCCAGCCCCAGGCGCTGGCGTAAGCCTTTGGACAGGCTGCGTACCAGCTTATGCTGCCTGTCCAGCAGGTCGAAGCGCTTCAGCACGGCTTCCACGGCGGCGGCCGGGCGCGGCACCCCGCGCAAACGGGCCCAGAACAGCACATACCCGCGCACGGTCATATCCGGGTACACGGGGACGCGCTCCGGCAGATAGCCCACGCGCCGGCGCACTTCCAGCGAATCCGTTTGCACATCAAAGCCGCCCACCTGCACACTGCCGGCGGTGGGCGGCAGGAAGCCGGTGAGAATGCGCATGGTGGTGGTTTTGCCTGCGCCATTGGGGCCCAGCAAACCGACGATTTCGCCCGGCTGTGCAGTAAAAGACAGCCGATCAACCGCCGTGTGGGTGCCATAGCGCCGTACCAGGTCTTTCACTACGATCATGGGGCCGGCTGCTCACTGTGTATGGGCTGGCGCTGCCAGGGCGCAACTGTCCGGGGGTGGCAGGGTCATGTCCCGGGCCGGGCCGGCGCTGCTGTGTCTGTGCACAGCGTAAAGCCGAAAGCGGCGGCCCGTCAATCACTTCTACATAATCTCTGACATTCCACCGGGCATTTTACAGTGAATTTACAACTGGCACAGGGTGGGTGCGCCGGCCAACTGGCAGCAGTTGCTTGACGAACCGGGCGCAATTGCGTACACTCGTGTCGTGTTGTCGCTCACAATCATGGTGCAGCGCTATGCTTTTTGATCGTCTTCACAGGAGCCGTCGTCGTCGCCCCATGCGCCTTTCGGTCATGGTGGGAGTGATGCGCTGTCTCTAAGCCAGGCACCTGCCTTTGCACAGACACCGCCAACCCTGACCGCGTATGACCGGAACAGGGTTTTTTTCATTCAATGGATCGCGCTTACTCAGGAACGGGGATGATGACAGAACGGGTAATCAGGGCAGGGGTTTATGGGGCTTCGGGCTATGCCGGGCTGGATCTGGTGGAGCTTCTGGCCCGGCATCCACAGGTGACGCTGGTTTTTGCCACCTCCAGCACCTTCGTGGGCGAGCCGGTGCCCGGCACCGATTTACGCTATATTCACCCGGATGATGCCGTGCTGGCCGGGGTGGAGGTGGTGTTTCTGGCGCTGCCGCACAAAGCCAGCGCCCGGGTGGCCCGCCAGGCGCGGGATGCCGGCGTGCGCGTGCTGGATTTATCGGCTGATTTGCGGCTGAAAACGGCCGAAGACTACCAGAAATGGTATGGCGAGGCCCACCCGCACCCGGAACTGCTGCCGGTGCCCTATGGCCTGCCGGAACTGCACCGCGAAGAACTGCGCGGCGCGGACATCATCGCCTGCCCCGGCTGTTACCCCACCACCACGCTGCTGGGCCTGTACCCGCTGCTGCGGATTCAGGGGCTGGCGCTGGAAGCGCCCATCATCGTGGATGCCAAATCCGGCGTATCCGGCGCGGGGCGCAACCCGACCGATAAAACGCATTTCGTGGAAGTGTACAGCAACCTCACGCCCTACAATACCGGGCGGTCGCATCGCCATGTGGGCGAGATGGAACAGGAAATTCGCCGCTTCATCCCCCTCAGCGAGCCGCTGATCTTTACGCCGCACCTGCTGCCGGTGGATCGCGGGTTGATGGCCAGCATTTACGTCACCCTCAATTACAACATCACCGCCGATAAAATCCACAGCCTGTATAACAACGTGTACGGCGATGAGCCGCTGGTGACGGTGCTGCCGGCGGGCAAAGAGGCCACCCTGCGCCATGTCGTGCGGACCAATCGCTGCGTCATCAGCCTTACGCCCGTCACCTATCGCTACGTGCACATTACCAGCGTGACCGATAATTTACGCAAGGGGGCCGCGGGCCAGGCGGTGCAGTGTCTGAACTTGATGTTCGACCTGCCGGAGACGCTGGCGCTGCTGTAACGGCTGCCGGGGCAGCCAGAAGGAGGCATGGCGATGGGGTCGCCGGTGGTGATCAAAATCAGCGGGCACGAAATTGATGATGCGGGGACGCTGACCGAACTGGCCGTGGTGGTGCGGCAGATGCCAGACCCGGTGATCGTGGTGCATGGGGGCGGCAAAGAGATCACCGCGCTGCAAACGCGCCTGGGCATCACCCCGCAGTATGTGGACGGCCTGCGCGTGACCGATGCCGCGTCGCTGTCGCTGGTGGAGATGGTGCTGTGCGGCGCGGTCAACAAGCGCATTGTGCGCTATTTGCTGGCCGGCGGCGTGGAAGCGCTGGGCCTCAGCGGGGTGGATCGCGGGCTGCTGCGGGCGGTGAAACTGCTGCACAGCACCGAAGATATGGGCTTCACCGGCATGATTACCAGCGTGCGCGGCGACCTGCTGCGCGACCTGCTGGCCCAGGGGGTGACTCCGGTCATCGCCCCCATTTGCCTGGGGCCGGATAACAGCTACAACGTCAATGCCGATCATGTGGCCGGGGCGGTGGCGCGGGCGGTGGAGGCCGGCCGCCTCATCTTCCTCAGCAATGTGGAGGGCGTGCTGCACGACGGGGCGCTGCTGCCGTCGCTGACCCCGGCCCGCACACAGCAGCTTATCACCGCCGGAGTCATCACCGGCGGCATGATCCCCAAAGTAGAAACGGCCCTGGCGGCGTTGCAGGCCGGGGTGGCACGGGCGGCCATCACCAGCCTGGCCGGGCTAAAAACCCATGGCGGTACCATGTTTACATCTGATGAAGCACAGGGAGCAGGATAGATGTTGGAAACCATGACGCTGACCGACAGCACCATCCACGACGAAAAGACCTACCTGGTGCAAACCTATGCCCGCCCGGATTTTGTGCTGGTGCGCGGCGCAGGCATGACGCTGTACGATGCCGACAATCGCCCGTATGAGGACTGGGTGGCCGGCATCGCCGTCAATGCCCTGGGGTATGGCCCCACCGGCATCGACAAAGTGCTGCTGGAACAGCTCGCCAGCGGCATTGTGCACACCAGCAACCTGTATTACACCGTGCCGCAAACGCGCCTGGCGAAGCTGCTGGTAGACAGCTCCTTTGCTGACCGCGTTTTCTTCACCAACAGCGGCACCGAAGCCAACGAAGGCGCGATCAAATTTGCGCGGCGGCTGGCCCACCACAGCGGCGTGGCGGATAAGCACGAGATCGTCGCGTTCAGCCATGCCTTTCACGGCCGCACCATGGGGTCGCTGACGATGACCCCCAAAGAGAAGTACCAACTGCCGTTTAAGCCGCTGCTGCCGGGCGTGCAGGTGGGCGAATTTAACGACAGCGCCAGCGCCAGAGCGCTCATCCATGAGCGTACCGCCGCCGTCTTTGTGGAGCCGATCCAGGGCGAAGGGGGCATTCATATCGCCTCCGACGCATTCCTGCGGACGCTGCGCGACCTGTGTGACCGGCACGGGGCGCTGCTGGTGTTCGATGAGGTGCAGTGCGGCATGGGGCGCACCGGCAAATTATGGGCCCACGAGCACACCGGCATCACGCCGGACATCCTGACCACGGCGAAACCGCTGGCGGCCGGGCTGCCCATCGGCGCGATTCTGGTGACGGAGCGCGTGGCCGCGGCCATCCAGCCCGGCGATCATGGGTCTACCTTCGCCGGCGGGCCCATCATTACCGCGGTGGCGGCGGCCGTGCTGGAACGCATCCAGCAGCCGGCCTTCCTGGCCCACGTGGCCGATACCGGAGCCTATTTGATGGAGCGGCTGGCCGAGATCAACAGCCCGCTGATTAAAGAAGTGCGCGGCCGCGGCCTGATGGTGGGCCTGGAAATGACGATGGACGTGGCCCCGCTGGTGAAGGCGGGCTACGCTCACGGGCTGCTGCTGGTGAACGCCGGCACCCACGTCATTCGCCTGGTGCCGCCGCTGATCGCCACCCGTGCCGATGTGGATACCCTGGTGGCGCGGCTGACGACCATGCTGGAGGCGCACCATGCTTGAGGTGAAAGAACAGATTGCGGGCGTGAAGGGCTTCCGGGTGGCGGGGCTGCACACCGGGCTGAAGAAAAACGGCCAGCCGGATATGACGCTGATCCTGGCAGACCGCAACTGTGCCACCGGCGCGGTCTTCACCACCAACCTGGTGAAGGCGGCCCCGGTGCTGCTGTGCGAAAAACGCCTGCAGGCCGGCCCCGGCACCCTGCGGGCCGTCATCATCAACACCACCTGCGCCAATGCCGCCACCGGGGCCGCCGGCCTGGCCAATGCCGAAACCATGACCCGCTGGGTGGCCGAACAGGCACAAATTCAGCCGGAGCAGGTGCTGGTGATGTCCACCGGGGTCATCGGCACGCAGCTCCCGATGGAGAAAATTCAGCCCGGCATTGAAAAATTATTCCAGAACCTGGGCCACAACTGGGAACAGGCCGCCCGCGGCATCATGACCACCGATACGCGCCCCAAACTGGCCGCGCTGCGCGTGCTGACGGCCGGCGGTGAATACACCATCGCCGGCATCAGCAAGGGGGCGGGGATGATTGCGCCCAATATGGCCACCATGCTCGGTGTCATCGTCACCGATGCCCGCATGAACGCGGCGCAGGCGCAGTCGCTGCTGGCTTCGGCCGTCAAAACCACCTATAACCGGATCGTGGTGGATGGCGATACCAGCACCAATGACATGGTGACGCTGCTGGCCAGCGGGGCCAGCGGGGTGCTGCTGGATACCGCCACCGAGATGCTGCAATTTCAGCAGGCGCTGACGCTGGTCTGCCGCAGCCTGGCGCAGCAGGTGGTGCGCGATGGCGAAGGCGCTTCCAAATTCATCACCCTGGAGGTGCTGGGTGCGCCGGATGATGCCAGCGCCGCGCAGATCGCCCATACCATTGCCGCCTCGCCGCTGGTGAAGACGGCCTTTGCCGGCAACGATGCCAACTGGGGGCGCATCATGGCCGCGGCGGGGCGGGCCGGGGTGGCTTTCAACCCGGAAGCGGCCCGGCTGTGGTTCGCCCCCGGCGAAGAATTGTTTGAAGCCGACCGCGGCCTGCTGCTGTTTGAACACGGTATGCCGGCCCGCTACAGCGAGCAGGAAGCGACCGCCATCGTCAGCGAAGATGCGGTGTATGTCTCGCTGGATTGTGGCAGCGGCCGCGGCCAGGCCATCGTGTGGACGTGCGACCTGACGCACGCTTACGTGGATATTAACGGCAGTTATCGTTCCTGAACACCATACAGCCGGGCATAATCACCGGGGAAGAATGAGCGATGAAACAGGGTGCGCTGGTACTGGAAGACGGGCAGGTTTTTAGCGGGATGGGGTTCGGGGTGGAAGGCGTGCAAACCGGCGAACTGGTCTTCAATACCTCCATGACCGGGTATCAGGAGATTCTCACCGACCCCTCCTACCACAAACAGATTGTGACGATGACGGTGCCCCATGTGGGCAATACCGGCATCAACCTGGAAGATGTGGAATCGGAGAAAGTGTGGGTGTCCGGCTTTGTGGTGCGGGCGCTCAGCCCCATCGTCAGCAACTGGCGCAACCGGGGCGATCTCAGCGGCTACCTGCGCGAGCAGGGGGTGATCGGCGTGACCGGGGTCTCCACCCGCGCCCTGGTGCGGCACATCCGGTCGCAGGGGGTGATGCGGGCCGCCATCGCGCATGGCGAGGCCGCTGCCGATACCGCCGCGCTGCTGGAACTGGCCCGCCGGTCGCCGGATATGTCTGGCTGGAACCTGGTGGATGATGTCACCTGTGCGGAACCGTATCACTGGACGGAAGCCAGCGACCCGCAGTGGTATCAGGAGCATCCCTATCATGCAGATGGGGCGCTGGTGGTAGCCTATGATTACGGCATCAAGCGCAATATTTTACGCATGATGACGGATCGCGGGCTGCGGGTGGCGGTGGTGCCGGCGCACACCCCGGCGGCGCAGGTGCTGGCCCTCAACCCGGCCGGGGTCTTCCTCAGCAACGGACCCGGCGACCCGGCGGCGGTCACTTACGCTATCGACAACATTCAGGCGCTGCTGGGTAAAGTGCCGGTGTTCGGCATTTGCCTGGGGCACCAGTTGCTGGCGCTGGCCCTGGGCGGCACCACCGAAAAAATGCGCTTTGGCCATCGCGGGGGCAACCAGCCGGTGAAAAACCTGCTCACCGGCGCGGTGGAGATCAGCGCCCATAATCATGGTTTTGCGGTCACGCCGGATAGCCCGCTGCGCGGCGGCGAAGTGACGCACATCAACCTGAACGATCACACCATTGAAGGCATCCGGCATCAGGCGCTGCGGGCCTTCAGCGTGCAGTATCACCCGGAGGCCGCCCCCGGCCCCCACGATTCGCTGTACCTGTTCGATGAATTTGTGGCAGCGGTGAAAAGTGGTGCTACAGTGAGCAAGTAGGTACCTTGCGAGGTGAGATGATGGCGCTTGAAGCCTTTGCGCGCGAAAAACAGGTGAAAGATATCGTGGCTCTCCTGCTGAAACGCCCGATCACCGAAGAGATTGCCCTGCGGGTGGATGCCTGTGCCGGTTTTGAAACGCTGGATATTGTGGCGGGCGAATGGGTGGGGCTGTTTCGTGATGAGGATGAAACGGTGAGCGGTGAAGAACAGGGTACCATTGAGTTCCGGCTGCTGCTGGCGATTGGCAATTACGTCATGGCGCACCGACTGGGGCGTGTTTATCCCGGAGACACAAATTTTGTGCTGGAAGGCGTACCGGGCAACATTCTTTATCGGTGTCGCCCGGATGTGGCTTTTGTGCCGCAGCAGAATGTTCGTAAAACGCAGGGATATATCTTCGGTGTGCCGGCACTGGCTGTTGAAATAATCTCTCCGCGTGAGGAAGCTGCCGCGATTCGGGGTAAGCTGGAAGCCTATCTGCGCTATGGCGTGGCTCAGGTGTGGCATATTTATCCCTCGCTACAAACCCTGATCATTTACCTGCCCGACGGCACCGCCCGCACCTGCAAAGCCGATGAAACAGTGACCGGTGGTGACGTGCTGCCGGGGTTCTCTCTCAAGCTAAGTGAATTGTTCGAGGATTAATGCCGGTGGCGGATGAACAGGCACTCAAGTTCAGCACCCGGGGAAGTCAGCCAGTTTGCTGGCCGGTCGCCGGGTGGCCGCGCCGGCCGCAGTGATGCCGACCACCGATCTTATTGCAGCAGCGGATGAGCTTATGCCAAAACGAACCGACATTCAGACCATCATGATTATTGGCAGCGGCCCGATTGTGATCGGGCAGGCGTGCGAATTTGATTACAGCGGGGTGCAGGCGTGCAAAGCCCTCCGCGCCCAGGGGTATCGCGTGGTGCTGGTGAACAGCAACCCCGCCACCATCATGACCGACCCGGAATTTGCCGATGCCACCTATGTGGAACCGCTGACGGTGGAAATTTGCGAGCAGATCATCGCGGCCGAGCGCCCCGATGTGCTGCTGCCCACGGTGGGCGGGCAAACGGCGCTGAACCTGACCATCGCGCTGCAACAGGCGGGCGTGCTGGCGCGATATCAGGTGGAATTGATCGGTGTGGCGCTGGAGAGCATCCACATCGCCGAAGACCGCCGCCTGTTTGCCGATACCATGGCCGAAATCGGGCTGAAGTGCCCGCCGGGCAAAGTCGTTAGCTCGGTGGCCGAAGCGCTGGACTTCGTGCAGCACATTGGCTATCCGGCGCTCATCCGCCCGTCTTTCACCCTGGGCGGCAGCGGCGGCGGCATCGCCTACACCGAAGCCGAACTGCACGAGGTGGTGGCCCGCGGCCTGCGCCTCAGCCCGGTGGGGCAGGTGCTGCTGGATAAAAGCCTGCTCGGCTGGAAAGAGTATGAGCTGGAATTGATGCGCGACGCGCACGGTAATTTCGTCGTCGTCTGCTCCATCGAAAATTTAGACCCCATGGGCGTGCATACCGGCGACAGCATCACCGTGGCCCCGGCGCAAACGCTCACCGACAAAGAATTGCAGCGCCTGCGCGATATGTCGCGCCTGATCTTTGACCGCATCGGCATCACCACCGGCGGCGCAAATGTGCAGTTCGCCATCAACCCGGACGACGGCGAAGTGTTCGTCATCGAGATGAATCCGCGGGTGTCGCGTTCCTCGGCGCTGGCCAGCAAAGCCACCGGCTTCCCGATTGCCAAAATTGCCGCGCTGGTGGCGGTGGGCTTCACCCTGGACGAAATCCCCAACGACATCACCCGCGTCACCCCGGCCAGCTTTGAGCCATCGCTGGATTATGTCGTCGTCAAAATCCCGCGCTGGGACTTTCGCAAGTTCGCCGGGGTGGATCACATCCTGGGGCCGCAGATGAAAGCCGTGGGCGAGGTGATGGCCATCGGGCGCACCTTCCCGGAGGCGCTGCAAAAAGCGGTGCGGGCGCTGGATATTGGGCTGAGCGGCCTGGGCAGCCCGGTGGCCCCGCTGGAATCGCCGGCGGCGCTGCGGGTGCCCACGGCGCAGCGGCTGTTCCAGGTGGCCGCGGCGCTGCGCGACGGTGTGCCGCCGGCCGAAATCATCGCCAGCACGCGCTTTGATGCCTGGTTCGTGCAGCAGATGCAGGATACCGTCACCATCCATGACAGGCTGCTGGCCGGCCCGCGCTCGCTGGACAGCCTGACGGCCGAGGATTTTCTGACGTTGAAGCGCTACGGCTACAGCGATAGCTACATCGCTCACCAGCTCGACAGCGACGAAATGCAGGTGCGCCGCCGCCGGCAGGCCCTGGGCGTGACGGCCAGTTTCTTCCGGGTGGATACCTGCGCGGCAGAATTTGAAGCGCAAACCCCCTATCTCTATTCCACCTATGAGCCGGATGATGAAGCCTTCCCCACCACCGCCCCCAAAATTATGATCCTGGGCGGCGGGCCCAATCGCATTGGCCAGGGGATTGAGTTCGATTACTGCTGCGTTCATGCCTGTTTTGCCCTCAAAGCCCTGGGCTATGAGACGATCATGGTCAACTGCAACCCGGAGACGGTGAGCACGGATTACGATACCGCCGACCGGCTGTATTTTGAGCCGCTGACCACCGAAGACGTGCTGAACATCATCGACCGTGAGCAGCCGATAGGGGTGCTGGTGCAGTTTGGCGGGCAAACGCCGCTGAATATTGCGCGGGCGCTGCACGAAGCCGGCGCACCCATCCTGGGCACCAGCGTCGAAACCATTGATCTGGCGGAAGACCGCCAGCGCTTTAACGCCCTCATGCACCGGCTGAACATCACGCAGCCGGCCGGGGCCACCGCCATGAACCGCGAAGAGGCCATCCAGCGGGCGCACGAAATCGGCTACCCCATTTTGATCCGCCCCAGTTACGTCCTGGGCGGGCGCGGCATGGCCATCGTCTTCGACGATGACACGCTGACGGCGTGGCTGGAGCGCCATATCGAATGGCAGCACCCGGTGCTGATTGATAAATTCCTGGACGACGCTTTTGAAGTGGATGTGGATGCCCTGTGCGATGGCGAGCGCGTGGTCATCGGTGGCATTATGCAGCACATCGAAGAAGCCGGGGTCCACAGCGGCGATTCGGCGTGTGTGCTGCCGCCCTACAAGATCAGCCAGTATCATCTGGACATCATCCGCGATTATACGCAGCGCATTGGCCTGGCCATGCAGGTGAAAGGCCTGTTCAACATTCAGTTCGCGCTGTACCGCGATGAAGTGTACGTGCTGGAAGTGAACCCGCGGGCCAGCCGGACGGTGCCTTTCGTCAGCAAGGCCACGGGCCGGCCGCTGGCCAGCTATGCCGCGCAGATTGCCGCCGGCAAAACCCTGGTGGAACTGAATTTTCTGGAGTCGCCGGCGGTGGATGGTTTCTTCGTCAAAGAGGCGGTGCTGCCGTTCCAGAAATTCCCCGGTGTGGATGCCCGCCTGGGCCCGGAAATGCGCTCCACCGGCGAGGTGATGGGCCACGCCAGCACCTTTGGCCATGCGTTTCTGAAGGCGCAGTTTGCCGCCGGCATGTCCGTCCCGCAGTCCGGGACGGTGTGCATCAGCGTGAACGATATGGACAAAGCCACCATGACGCGCATCGCCCGCGAATTTCACGAACTGGGCTTTCACATCGTCGCCACCGATGGCACCGCGGACTGGCTGAACCGTAACGGCGTGCCGGCCGGGCGCGTCCACAAGCTGAACCAGGGATCGCCGCATATTGTGGACGAACTGCGGGCCGGTCACATCCAGTTGATGATTAACACCCCCCTGGGCGGCCAGGCGCACGATGACGGTGCCTTGATCCGCAGCATGGCGTACCAGGTGGGTGTGCCGCTGGTCACGACGATGAGCGCGGCCGCGGCCACGCTCCAGGGCATCAAAATGCGCCGCCGTAAACCCTTCAAAGTCCGCAGTTTGCAGGCGCACCATGGCCTGCTGCCGGAGGCGTAACCATGTTCAGGGTGCTGCGCGGGAGCACACTGCTGCTGCTGTATATGCTGGTGCTGTTTCTGTCCTATTTGCTGGCGTTTACGCTGGTGGATGTGGCTCATGCGCTGGCGCTGGCCCCGCAGTATCAATCGCCGATTCGGGAGATACGCGGGGTGGTGGTCTTTTACCTGCTGGTGCTGGTGCTGCCGCTGCCGCTGGCCGGGCTGGAATATGCGCTGCTGCGCTGGCGTGGCCGGCCGATCACGGCGGCGCGGGCGCTGCCAACCCGTCTGATTCTCCTGGGGCTGCTCACCCCGGCGCTGCTGGCGGGCGTGCTGGCCGGCGGCATGGTGGCACAGCCGGTGCTGTTTGTGCTGGCCGGGCAGGGGCTGGCGGCCGGGCTGTTCCTCATCTTCTATTCGCCGCACTATCGCAGCCGCCTGCTGCTGCTGGTGCTGACCGTGCTGCTGATGGTCGGTGTGCTGGAAGCGGGCACGCGGCTCATCTTTCCGCAGCCGGCATTCAATACCTGGCTGCCCTACTATCCGGGGATACGCTATACCCGTGAGGTCAATTTAAAGGGGGTGCAGCCGATTTCGCAGTATTCCACCAATGCCTGGGGCTTTCGGGGCGACCCGGTGCCGCGCCGGCGCGAAGACTATGCTGAGATCATCACCATTGGCGGCAGCACCACGCAGTGCTTTTACCTGGGTGATGCGCTGACCTACCCGGCGCAGTTGCAGGCGACCCTGCGCGAAGATTGGCCCTCTGTATGGGTGGGCAATGCCGGGCTGGATGGCCATACCACCCGCGGGCA
>JALOOI010000195.1 GCA_025454495.1 Anaerolineae bacterium | reverse complement strand
CGGAGATCGTGCGGCCCTCGCAGCTTCCTTCCGTGCAGCCCGATGGCGGCCAGAAACCGTATCAGGAATCGCTGTCGATTTTGCCGAAGCCGGTATCGACCGCCGTCACCAATCAGACGCGCACCCCGCGCCAGTGGCGATTGCCCGATTTCCGCACGCTGCTGTCGTCCGGCTCTGACCAGGAAGTGGATCGCGCCCGGCTGCTGAAGCAGGCCAAAATCATCGAAGACACGCTCACCAGCTTCGGCGCACCGGGGCGCGTGGTGGAAGTGAACACCGGCCCCGTGATTACCCAGTTCGGCGTGGAGCCGGATTATTTGAACGTGCGCGGCGGCAAAAAGCAGCGCGTGAAGGTGGGGGCCATCGCCGCGCTGGACAAAGACCTGCAACTGGCCCTGGGGGCCCGCTCCATCCGCGTGGAAGCGCCCGTGCCCGGCAAGGGTTACGTCGGCATCGAAGTCCCCAACGAAGAAGCGGCCCTGGTGAGCCTGCGCGATGTGATGGATTCGCCCGGCTTCAACAAGCATAAATCCCCGCTGGCCATCGCCCTGGGCCAGAGCGTCTCCGGTGCGCCCATCTCCGCCGATCTGGCTTCCATGCCGCATCTGCTCATCGCCGGCACCACCGG
This sequence comes from Anaerolineae bacterium, assembly GCA_025454495.1. GTDB lineage: Bacteria > Chloroflexota > Anaerolineae > Aggregatilineales > Phototrophicaceae > JALHOR01. Next base: position 7,564 of record JALOOI010000195.1, on the reverse strand, counting down.
CTCCGGGAAATCGGTGTGCGTCAATTCCATCATCATCAGCATCCTGGCCCGCAATACGCCGGATATGGTGCGCTTCATCATGGTCGATCCCAAGCGCGTGGAATTGACCGGCTACAACGGCATTCCGCACCTGGTCGCGCCGGTGGTGGTGGAACTGGAACGCATCGTGGGCGTGCTGAAGTGGGTGACGCGCGAAATGGATGAGCGCTACCGCAAATTCAGCGAAGCGGGGGCCCGCAACATCGAAGACTTCAACAAACATCGTGATACTGCCACGGTGGAACAGATGCCCTATATTGTCGTCATCATTGACGAGCTGGCGGATTTGATGATGCTCGCGCCGGAAGAAACCGAGCGCACCATCACCCGTATTGCGGCGCTGGCCCGCGCCACCGGCATTCATCTGGTCATCGCCACGCAGCGCCCGTCGGTGGATGTCGTCACCGGGTTGATTAAAGCCAACTTCCCGGCGCGTATCGCCTTCGCCGTGGCCGGCAGCGTGGACAGCCGCGTGATCCTGGACCAGCCGGGGGCGGAGCGCCTGCTGGGGCGCGGCGATATGCTCTATCTCAGCGGCGATTCGCCGGCCCCGCTGCGGTTGCAGGGCGTGTACGTCTCCGACATGGAGAGCCAGAACATCGTGCGCTACTGGAAGATGCAATCGCTGGAACAGCCGGAGACGACGAAGCCGATCACCATCTTCGCGCCCTCGGCCTCCCCCTCCGAGCCGGCGCATGAGGTGAAGCCCCGCGGCGAGCGCGTGCGCCAGCAGTCCTTCTGGGATGCCGGCAGCCCGCCGGCCGCCTTTGCCACGCCATCCCGCGACCGTGACCGCGACCGTGAACTGGCCGATGATGATGAGCCGATGGGCCCCGGCGGCGACACCTCCAACGAGGATATGGACGACGACGAACTGTATGAACGCGCCGTGGAACTGGTGCGCCGGCTGGACAAAGCCAGCGTCTCGCTGTTGCAGCGCCGTTTACGCATCGGTTATACCCGCGCGGCCCGCATGATTGATGTGATGGAAGCGCGGGGCGTGGTGGGCCCGGCGCGGGATGGCAGCAGCAAGCCGCGGGATGTGCTGCCACCGCGCTAACGTCGGCGCTGGCGCAACCGCGGCCCCCGTCCGCACGTAATGCAGACGGATCGGGAGGGGTATCGCTGATGTTCTACGCGAAGACGAAACGCAAACGTGATGATTTGGCACCGGCCGCGGCCCTGCTGCGCTGGCTGTGGCAGATCGTGCTGGTGCCGGCCCGGGGCGCGGCCTGGCTCATCGGCGGGGTGGTGGACGCGGGCGGGCGGGTGGTGTCGGCCGCCGGGCACCTGGCCTGGCGCGGCGTAACCGGCCTGCTGGCGGCTCCGTTCTGGCTGCTGCGCCGGCTGCTGGTGGAACCGCTGCCAGCATTCGACCATCCGCGCCAGGCCGCCGCGTATAAGCTGGTGCGGCGTTATTATCGCCGCCGCCGCCGCTGGCTGCTGCACGGTGTCGCTTACAGCGGCGTGCTGGCCGTGGGCCTGTTCCAGATGGCCGTGCTGTTCCACCTGGGCAGCACCACCGGCCGCCGGTATGACTCACCACTGCTGGGCACGGTGGCGTTCATCGCCATTTTTACCGTGCTGTTCGCCGCCCATTATGTGCACATGCGCCTGGGCTGCGCCGAAGATGAAGCGCTGTATGCCGTGCTGGAACGCGATTATAGCCCGTCCGCCGCGCCACCGCCGGAGTAGGATACGTGCCGGCTGGCCGTGGCAGACGCTGCGGACAGCGCTGCTGAGGCCGCCCCGCCGCCCGCCCGCCGCAGCCGCCGTTAACCCTCAGCGGATGACCCCCGCCGCCGCCAGCGCGTCCAGCGCTGCCGGGCTGTAACCGAGGCCGGCCAGCACCTGGCGGGTGTGTTCGCCGGGCTGCGGGGCCGGGATCAGGGGTGGTTTATCCGGCCCCAGGTGTACCGGGCTGCGCAGCCACGGCACGCCGTCATCCCCCACGCCGGCCAGGCCCCGCGCCTGCACCTGCGGATCATCGGCCACCCGGGCCGGCGGCACAATGCGCGTAAAACAGCAGTCGGCCCCGCCCAGCCGCGCGTCCCATTCGGCGGCCGTGTGCGTGGCAAACAGGGCCTGAATTTCTGCCTTCAGCCGCGCCTGGGCCGCCAGGTCCTGGTGCAGCGGCAGCCAGTCCGGGCGCTGCACGGCCGCGCAAAAATTGTGCCAGAACTTTGGCTCAATGGGGGCCAGCGCCAGCGGCTGCTCATCGGCGCTGAAATAGACCGCGTAGCAGGCCATGCCCCCGGTCAGCGACCCCTGGCCGCCCGGCAGCCCGGTCAGCAGCGACTCCACCCACTGATACATGACAAACGGCAGCGCCGCTTCGGCCAGGGCCACATCCAGATAGGCCCCGGTGCCGGTCTTTTCGCGCTGGTAGAGGGCGGCGCTGATGCCCATCACGCTGGCATAGGCCCCGCTGACATCGGCGATTTGCCCGCCGGGGGGCTGCGGGGTGCCCATACTGCCCGGCAGCCCGTTCAGCGCCACGTAATTCAGGTCATGCCCGCTGCGCTGCGCGTAGGGGCCTGTTTGCCCCCAGCCCGACAGCGACACATAGATGAGGCGCGGGTTGTGAGCGCTGAGGGTGGCATAATCGCACTTCAGCCGGGCGGCCACGCCAGGGCGAAAGCCTTCCACCAGCACATCGGCCGAGTGTACCAGGCGCTGCAACACCGCCTGGCCGCGCTCATCCTTCAGGTTGAGGATGACGCTGTGCTTGTTGCGATTGCTGGCGCGGAAAAATGCGCCCGTGCCCGCCAGCAGCGGCGGCATCCAGCGGGCATAATCGCCCCCGGCCGGGTCTTCAATCTTGATGACCTCCGCGCCCAGGTCGGCCAGCAGCAGCGTGGCGATGGCCCCCGGCAGCAGCCGCGTTAAATCCAGCACCCGTACCCCGCTTAAGGCCCACATGGTCTCACTCCCTTCGTTAGCGCCGTCCCACCCCTGCATTGTAACGTGGTAAGATGCAGGCTGGCGATAGCTGAAGAAGGCCGGGAGGACGCATATGGGGCTGGACGCTTTTGTACGCTGCAACTGCTATCGAGACGGGCAGGCACAGCCGTTTCCGCTGCCACACCTGGAAGCGCACATCGTCGTCAATGACGATGGCTTTTTGGCGCTGAATGTGCCGGAAGATGACCACCCGGAGGCGCTGCGCCAGTTTGACGAATGGAAGTCCCACGCCTGCCCGCACGAGGGGATGATGGTGGTCTTTGAGCGGATCTCGAACTGGTCGGGCTATCGGGCCTTTCAGGAAGCCCTGGGGCGCATGGGCTGGCGGCATTTCCCCACGCTGGAGCGCGAACTGCCGGCGCTGAATGGCGGCCAGATGCCGACGGCGGCGGCGGTGCGCGTGCTGGCGGAACTGGGGTTGTTCCGCCGGCGCATCGGCCAGCAGCATAATCTATTTCTGGTGAACAGCGACAGCGGCGATGTGGTTTATGAATACATCGCCGTCTATGATGGCGTGTTCATGTGGTCAGGGGACGAAAAATTGAACTTCGGCTTTAATGCCGGCGGTTTCTTCATCGCCGCGCAGCACCCGCAATCGGCCGTGCGTAACGGCCGCGTGCTGTTCCAGGCGCTGCGGCTGGAGCAGCGGCTGCTCTCTGCGCCGGGGGAGCCGCTGCGGGTGGAATATTTTAATGCGGATACCGAAGAGCGCTTCCTGTGCCACAGCCTGACGGGCGGCACCATCGATGATTACCCCGCGCTGCTGCATGTGGAAGAACGCCCGCTCACCCCCGAAGATTTTGAGTATATTCTGCTGCCGCTGCAAAAAGTGTGCGAGGCGGCCATCGCCACCGGCAACCCGGTGGTGTGGTGTTAGGGGCCGGGGTGCATCATTCAGCGGGGTCGGCCGGCGCGGGCAGCGCGGCCAGCAGCTCGCCCAGGGTGGCCGCGTCCAGATGCTGAAACACCCGCCCGCCGGGGTGGAGGATGGCATTGGGCCCGGCACCGCACCTGCTCAGGCAGTTGGCGGTGGTCAGGCGCACCGGCGGCGGGTCGGCCGGGCCGTTAATCGGTTCCAGGGCCGCGGTCAGCAGCCGGTGCAGCGTATCTGCCCGGCGATCCAGATTGCAATACTGCCCCCGGCACAGCACCAGCCGGCACGCCGGGCGGCTCATCGGTTGGGTTCCCACGAGGGAATGCCGACTTCCGGCGGCGGAGCGTTTTTGGGTTTTTCGTCCGGGGTCCAGGTATCGTAGTGGTGGATACGAATGAGGCTGAGGCACAGCCCCACCAGGCACAGCGCCGCCACCGGCACCCACAGGTTCGGCACGAAGGCGCTGGCCAGCACCAGCAGCACCAGCGCGACGAGAATGATGATGAGCGCGGCCAGGTCGCTGTCGCCCAGGTCCATCACGTCAAAAGCGCTGCCGCCGGACACGCCCGCCCCGCCGGCCCGCCCCGGCGCGGTTATCACGTTCAGGGCGCTGTCCGTCACCCAGGCGGCGGTATTGCGATAGGCGAAGCGGTAGGGGGTGCCATCGGCACGCTGCGTTTCGTACACCGTGCCATAGCGATAGCACACATTGCCATCGCGGGCGGTGCATATGATCGGCTCGGTGAAATAGGTGCCCAGGGCGATGGCGCTGACGAACAGCCCCATCAGCCCCCACAGCAGGCAGCCGGGCGTAGCGCCATCTTCACCGGGCTGGCGCACCGGCCGCCAGCGCAGCCCGGCCGCCAGCGCCAGCCCCACCAGCAGCGCCGTCACCGGCAGCACCGGCAGCCCGAACAGCCGCGCCATGCTGTCCCCGGTCAGTTTACCGTAGCTAACGACGCACCACAGCCACACCAGCGTTAGCCCGCCTGTGATGATCCCGTAAAGGTGTTTGTTCTGCATCTGGGCCCACTTTCGTTATTCCCGGAAGCTATTGTATTATAACCGAATTCCCGCGCCCGGCGATTTGCCACCGCTGCCAGAATCCGCCATAGGGCCGCGCCCGCGCGGGCAGTACAATGCTGGCCTTTGGTTCATCACACCCGGAGCGCCGGCTATGGCAACACCCGCTTTAATTACGCTGACAGACCCGCGTTCGGCCGCGGCGGAGGCTTTCCGCACGCTGCGGACGAACCTGATGTTCACCAGTGTGGAAAAACCGCTGCAAACGCTGCTGGTCACTGCGGCCGCCGCCGACGATGGCAAAAGCCTGGCCCTGGCCAACCTGGCCGTCACCTTTGCCCAGTCCGGCAATAAAACCATCCTGGTCGATGCCGACCTGCGCCAGCCGCGCCAGCACGATATCTGGGGCGTGCCCAACGTGGGCCTGACCACCATGATGCTGGACGATGCCACCCTGGCACAGCCGCCGCTGGTGCCCACCCCGGTGGAGAACCTGCACCTGCTGCCCGCCGGCGAGCGCCCGCCCAACCCGGCCGACCTGCTGAGCAGCCGCCGCATGAATGACATCATCGGCCTGCTGAAGGCCCGGGCTGCCTACATCCTGTTCGACAGCCCCCCCGTGCTGGCCGCCACCGATGCCGCCCTGATGGGCATTAAGCTGGATGGCGTGCTGCTGGTGGTGCGGGCCGGCCACACCCGCCGCGACCAGACCGCCCGCGCCCGCGAAGCGCTGGAGCGCGTTCATGCCCGCGTCATCGGCGCAGTATTGACCAACGCCGCCGGCCGCAAAGCGTCTTATTGAAAGGTTCAGCCAACCTGAAGCTATCCTGCATGGCACAGGTTCTTTTTTATGTTACATTACAACCCGGCAGCCAGTGCTGGCTGTAACCGGTATGCCTGACAGGGAGGTGTGGCATGGGTGGTTTGTTGAAAGAATTTCGTGAATTTGCCATGCGGGGCAACGTCCTCGATCTGGCCGTGGGTATTATTCTGGGGGCGGCCTTCGGCAGCATCGTCAATTCGCTGGTGAATGATGTCATCATGCCGCCCATCGGGCTGCTGCTGGGCGGGGTGGATTTCTCCAACCTGTACATCAACCTGTCCGGCGGGGAGTATGCCTCGCTGGCTGCCGCCCGCGAAGCCGGGGCCAGCGTCATCGCTTACGGGGCCTTCCTGAACACCATCATCAATTTCATCATCGTGGCTTTTGCCGTCTTCCTGCTGGTGAAGGGCTTCAATGAGGCGCAGAAGCGCGGTAAAAAGCAGGAAGAAGCCAAACCGGCCGAACCCGCCAAACCGGAACCGATGCTGGTGGCCACCCAGGAACTGACCGAGGCCGTGAAGAAGCTGACGAGCACCATGCAGAAATAACCACGGCGGCCGGGCGGCGCACAGGGCCGCCCGGCGGCACGCTTACAGCCAGGCCGCGCCCTGCTGCCAGGCTTTCAGCACCTGGCGGGCGATGACCAGGCGCTGAATTTCACTGGTGCCTTCGCCAATGCTCATCAGGCGCTGGTCGCGGTACAGGCGTTCCACCGGGTATTCCCGGCTGTAGCCATAACTGCCATGCACCTGAATGGCATCGAAGCACACTTTTTCGGCCACTTCGCTGGCTTTGAGCTTGGCCATGGCCGCCAGGCGGGTGTAATCCTGCCCCTTATCCTTCAACCAGGCGGCTTTGTACACCAGCAGCCGGGCCGCTTCGATCTCCATGGCGGCATTGGCGATCTTCTCCTGAATGAGCTGCTTGCTGGCGATGGGTTCGCCAAAGGCCTGGCGCTCCAGCGCATAACGCAGCAGCGCCTCATAGGCCCCCTGGGCCAGCCCCACGCTTAACGCCCCAATGCTGATGCGCCCGCTGTCCAGCGTTTGCATGGTCATGTAAAAGCCGCTGCCTTCTTCCCCCAGCAGGTGATCGGCCGGCACGCGCACATTTTCCAGCGTCAGCATGTGCGTCGGCGAGGCCTTCAGCCCCATTTTTTTCTCCGGTGGATGCACCGTCACCCCGGCGCGGTCTGGTTCCACCAGCAGCAGGCTAAACCCGCGTGACCCGCCGGCGGGGTCGGTGCGGGCCAGCACGCTCAGCACCGGCGCAAAACGGACGTTGGTGATCCAGGCTTTGTGCCCGTTGAGGACGTAATGATCGCCGTCGCGGCGGGCGGTGGTCTGCGCCCCGTTCAGCAGGTCCGAACCGGCCTGCGGCTCCGTCAGCGCCAGCCCGCCCAGATGCCGGCCGGAAGTGAGCAGCGGCAGCCAGCGCTCTTTTTGCGCCGCCGTGCCCCAGGCCATCAGCGGGCCGCAGCCCAGGCCGTTGTGCGCGGAAATGGACAGCCCCGTGGAGCCGCACACCCGGCCAATTTCCTCCACCGCCAGCGCGGCCCCGGTGGTATCCAGCCCGGCCCCGCCATACGCCTCGCTCACCTGGAGGCCGGTCAGCCCCAGGGCGGGCATTTTGTGGATGGCCGACCACGCCAGTTCGCCGGTTTCGTCGGCGGTGGCGGCGTGCGGGGCCAGTTCACGCTCACAAAATTCGCGCACGGTGCGCCGAAACAGCTTTAATTCGTCCTGTAATTCAAAATCCATCACCCGTTGACCTTCACCGTTCATGTTAAAATGATGGGGCAAGTATAATCCCCCGCGCCGGGAACAGCTATTGCCGCCAGA
>JALOOI010000379.1 GCA_025454495.1 Anaerolineae bacterium | reverse complement strand
CCACATCGCTCAGTTTCGCCGCAATCGCGTTTTTGTTCTCATCAAACGCCTGCTGCAAAAACCGCCGCGGCTCCGTGCCTCGTTTGGCGATTGCGTTGGCCACCGCGTAGGCATTCAGGCCTTTCCGGCGTGCCCACACTTTCAACGGCGCGATCGGGGGATAATGCGGCCGGCTGCCCAGTTCCACCGCCGCCGCATATTTCACATTGGTGCCCACCACCCCGGTTACAGTTTCCCCGCTGCGCTGCACCGTCGGGGTAATACTGGCTCGCAGCCGCCCCGTGTCCACCGGCGCACGCAGCTTGGCGCTGCGTGTCACCATCAGCGTCGCTTCGCGCATCCCGCGTAGATACGCCTCGCCGCGCAGGTCGCGCACCACCTGCGCTATTTTCTGCTGCGCCTCCACCAGCCCGCGGATTTCCACGCCGCTAATTGGCATATGCATCTCCACGCTGCATCCGCCACAGCCAGAACAGCGGCGACATGCTCAGCCACGCCACCGGCACATGGCGCAGCCAGTGCCAGTGCTGCCAGAACCGTGCCCGCGCGTCCATCCGCGCTTTCAGTGCCGCCAGGCGCCGCGCCGCTTTCATCATTTCACCTCGGTCACGGGGTTCGTCGGCTTGCGGCGACGGCTGGCCGGCGCATCGTTCGGCAGCAGCGCCACTTCATCGCCGGCTTCCGGCACAACCTCTTCCAGCAGCGACTGAATCACCGCCAGCGTTTCGGCGACTTTAATCATTTCGCGGGTCGATAAATACACATTGCAACTGCTGCCATCGCCCGCCGGCTCCGCATACACAAAGTGCGCCAAATTCACCAGCACCGGCTGACCGCCCGGTTTCGCGGTTTCGTAAATTGCAGCGTTTTCATGCTGCGCTCCTCACATTGCCGGGCGCATCAGTCGCCCGTTCACCAGCATCATTTGTATATCCGGGTCCAGCACCCGGCGGTATTGCAGTTGTCCGGTCGCCTCATTCGAGGTTGTGTCTGACCAGCCCACCTGCCCGCGTTTATACCACCGGCTGGCCTGGGCAATCGCTGCCTGTTTCACCATCGGCGGCACCGTCGCGCTGTAGCCCCATCGTGCCGTAATCCGCACGTTGGGCAGCCGCTGCACCTGCGGGAACACATAACCCTCCAGCAGCACGCCGCCATAGGGCAGCACGTCAAACCGCGGCTCCCGCGCGTCCCCGCTGAATACGCTCCATGCCCCCGCCGGCACCACTTCCCAGGTGCTGCCCGGCTTAATCTCGACCTGGCTCACCTGCACACAGTCACCACAGTACAGGTAGTCCCGCCCGTTGCCGCCGAACAGTTTGGCCGTTGCCAGCGCCGCCGCCAAAAAACCGTCCGGCCGGTTACAATACCCGTCGATGACCTCGGCCGCCGCGTCCAGCATCAGCGTAATTACCACATCGCCCGCCGTGTCACTCTCCGGGATTGTGTTCACCGCCTTGAACTCAGCAGCGCTGGCGTATCGGCTCATCAGTTTGTCACCGCCACATACGCCGGCTGCGACACGGGTTCATACGCCGGCGCACAGCCGAGGATGACCACGCTCAGCAGGCTGGCCGCCGTCGCCGGGGTCGCCACCGCCCGGATGTGCGTGAAGCCCCCGCTCACATCCATCTCATCGGTTTTGATCTCGATGACGCGCACGACATTATCCGCCGCATCCGCCAGTTGCGTGATGGCCTTGCCGGGGATGTCTTTCGCGCCCGTGCCGCCGCTGTCTTTGGCCTGCTGCAATTTAAAATCCAGCGTGCCCGTCGCCGCGATCAACCCCACCTGCATCACCGCCACCGCCCGGCCGTGCGTGCTGAGCGAGGCCCAGCCGGTATTCTGCGCGGTACCATAACTCGCCGGGTCAATTTTGGCCAGCACTTCATTTTTTTCGGTGAACAACGCCAGGTCAGACATGCCATTCTCCTCACATTGATTGGACAGGGCGGGAGAGAGGCCGCCGCCCCTCTCCTGCATTGATTAGGTGTTCAGGATGACGAAGGGCGACAGTTTCGTGGTGCCATCCTCCAGCGTGATCGGCGTGGACAGCCACGGCCGGCCATCGACGCGCTTCACAATGCGGAACGTGGTTTTGTTTTGCTGGAACTTTTCGTGTGCCGAGCTTTCCAGCGTCGTCCCGCTTTCCAGATCGCCGATGACGTAGTACCCGCGATCCACCAGCGCCAGTTCCCCGCGCCCGCTCGCCGGCGAAGCATCAGTGAATTTAATCGTGTGGCCCAGCAGGGTCGCCGGCGTGCCGGTGATGGCGTTCCCCCACAGGAAGGCCGGGTTACTGTCCGGCCCCTTCATCGCCAGAAGTTTGGCCTTAGCCGCGATGCTGGCAACCCACATCGGGCTTTCGCCGAAGAACACCGCTTCCATGTTGGCCAGGTCTTCAAACTTGATTTCGTTGGTGGTCGTCCGGTTCACCACCAGCGCCGCCGGCGCTTTCAGGAAACCGAGCGGCTGCCCCACCCCGCTGCCATTCACAAAAGCCCGGTTTTCCGCGCGGGCAATCGCCGTCGGGAAACCCATCTGCCCGCCCAGGAAGGTGGCCAGCGCCGGCACATCTTTCAGCAGGCTGTTGCCCACCACGGTGTAACCCACCACCTCGCGCACGCGCAGTTCCGCGTTGCGGTATTTCGGTTCAGACGCGGGGATCGCCGCCCCTTCTTCCGTCCAGGTCACGCTGATGCCACCCAGATAGTTATCCGCCGCGCCCGTCCCGGTCTGGTCAAGCAGGGGAATATCCACCGCCCGCCCGCTCATCTGGATGACGGTCGCCCCGTCGCGCATTACGCCGATTGGGGCCGCCACGCTCATGATTTCGTCCAGTTGCTGCGTCGGGATCAGAATGCCGCCCGCGCTGCCGGTCTGGCCCGTCAGGTCTTTGCGACCATAGTCGCTCAGGGCGGTCGTGTCCCATTCCTGCA
>JALOOI010000194.1 GCA_025454495.1 Anaerolineae bacterium | reverse complement strand
CGCCGTCGCGGTTGCCCCGGCCGGAGGCGCGGCTGATCGGCACGTGGGCCCCGCGCCCGCCGTATGATTTCGGGCTGCTGCTGCGGCTGCTGGCCCGCTACCCGTTCCCGGTGACGGAGATCGTCCACCAGGGGGCGCTGTGGCGCGTGCTGCGCCAGGGGGAGGCGCTGGCTTTGGTGCAGGTGACGGCCACAGGCCCGGCCGACGCGCCGGTGGTGCAGGCCACGCTGGCCGCCGCGGCCGGCCCGATTGTGCTGGAGGCGCTGCGGGAACAGGTGGCGGACTGGCTGGCCGTGGATGGCGACCGGGCCACATTGTCGTCGGCGCTGGCGGCGGACGAGCGCCTGAGCGCGGCGCTGCGGCCGGTGGCGGGCCTGCCGCTGCTGCGTACCCCCACCGCCCTGGAAGCGCTGGTGAACACGGTCATTGAGCAGCATATTGCCTGGCGCATGGCCCTGAAGGCGCAGCGCTGGCTGGTGACGTGGCACAATGTGGCGCTCAGCGCCCAGGAACACACCTTTTATGCTTACCCGTCGCCGGAACACCTGGCCGCGGCCCGCCCGGAAGACCTGCTGCCGCTGAAGATCACCCGGCGGCGGGTGCAGGTGATTCTGCATCTGGCGCGGTTGTGCGCGGCGGGCGAACTGGCGGCCGGGGCGCTGCGCCAGGCCGATGAAGCGGCGGCGTATGCGCGGCTGTGCGCCCTGCCGGGGATCGGGCACTGGTCAGCGGCGGTGGCGCTGCTGCGGCTGCGCGGCGCGGGCAGCTTTATACCACATACCGATGTCGCGCTCCAGGCGGCCGCCGCCCGCTACGTCTTCGGCCGGGCGGAACGGCTGCCCCCGCGGGAGGTGGTGGCGCTGCTGCGTCCGCTGGCGGGCCAGGCCGGGGCCGCGGTGGCCGGGCTGCTGGCCCGCTACGTGCTGGAGGATTACGGGGTTGCGCCGGAGCGATGAAAATAGTCTTTCTCAAGCAGCAGCTTCAGCGCCGATGTGTCATAACTCATGTTATCCATGTTCGCCTTCTCCTGCCACTCTGGATTGCTTAAGCGCTCGGAGCGTACTTCAAGATCAAAGCCTTCCAGACGGTTATAATTTTCGATGAGCAGTTCGCAGGACGTGAGGGCCCGATTGAAGGTTTTCACCCGGTCTTCAAAACGCTGCTCGGGCCGCTGGATGATGCGCCGCACCCGGCCGCTAACATGCTCGCCATAGTCATCTTCAATGATGCCTGGATTCCAGAAGTCAGGGCGATAGCGATTCACCAGTTCAAAGAGAATGCGCGGGTCTTGCAGGTCTTTATCTTCCAGCCATCCCTGGATACATAGAAAACGATCCAGCGTTTCTTCGCCCACAGCGCCATGAAAATAAACCGCCCCGTGCTTTTCTAACAGGGAATGGATCAGCGCTGTAATCTCTTTCTTGAAGATGGTTAAATCTTCGCGGATGTCATCATGCGCCAGTTTAAAATCCTCATTGGCCACGTAACACTTAATCCGCATACTGGAAGCATACAAAGCCTGCGTGAGCATGATGTGCGCCAGTTCGAGATGCTGCGCATTCTCCTCAGACTTTTGATGATAAATCCGGTAATCTTCCAGAAAATGCAGTTTGGCGTTGTTCATCCCATCCAGCGCGGAACGATACGCCGCCGAGCGGGTGTTTACCCGATCTGATTCCAGGAAATCGCGCGCGGCACGTACTGCCGTCACAAACTCAATATAACGATCGCGCTTAAACTCGGCTTCTAAACTGGCAAAGCCCTGTTCCAGCGCCGTTTGCATCTGTTCCAGTCGCCGGGTGAGTTTTTGAAAAGAAACCGTCATCAGCCCCATATTCATCAGTTGGCCGGTGAGCGTAAACCCGGCAAGCTGGTTGCTCACGCGCACGCCATCCAGCACCTGGCCTGTTAAATCGGTCAGCACATTGACCGATTGTTGCAGCCCATCCAGCTTATGCGCGGTGACCACTGTACTGATGAGCGAGGTCGCGGATTGGGCCAGCATTCCGATGAAATTCAGTGGATTCATGGCCCCGGTCATTCTGGTAGCAATATCGACTACGCCGCCATCGCGCAGCCAGGCCACCACCTGTTTGCTGGTGGTGTCTACCACCACCCCGCCCACACGTTGCAGGGTACCATTGGCCAGCCCGGCGGCAATGGCATCCGGTATTTTTAAGACGACATCAATATTGACCATGGTTGAGCACTTTCATTGAGGACGTACAGAGACAGTAAAAATGGCCGAGCGCCGGCCGGTATTCTTGATGGTGATCCGAACCGGCTGCGACCCGGCAGTAAACGCGCTGGCATGTGTTTTCGATCTAAAATCGGTCACGGTTTCTTCCTGCCCGGTTCGTTCATCCCGAATGACCAGATTGGCCCGTTGCATGTCCAGCACCAGGTCGAAAGTGACTTCGGTCAGGCTGCGACTTCTAAGATATTCGGCGGTGGCTACCGAGATGGTCATGGTTTGATCGGGTGCAATTTCCACTGTTTCAGCCAGGGCAGGCGCACGCAGCAAATCAAAGGTATAGACCGTTTCGGTTTGGATACTGGCAAAGCCCGGCGTGGGGGTGGGTGCGGGAGTGCTGCCACAGCCTGTTAAGATCAGCAGCACGATGAAAAGGCCAAACTGATGAAATCGGGCGAGGATGGCAGAGGCCATAGCACCACTCCTAAAAACAGGATTCTTATCAATACAGACGTAAGATTATAACGCAAGTTGTCGTTATGATCCAGCATCTGGCAGCATGAATCCTGCTCCGGGCAGGGATAGGAGCGCAGTCATCGCCCGGCATGGCCCCTCAGCGCAGCGTCACCTTCCACGATGTCACCGTCACCACCACCCCGCCTTCGCGCACGAACAGCCCCGGCAGCAGCGGCGCATCCGGCGGCAAAAAGCTGAACGCCTCGCCCATGGGAATATCGTTAAAATACAGCCGCAGCTCGCCATTGTTCACGTCACGGTCGATCCGCAGCCGGGCGATGATGGTGTTCACCGAGCGCTGGTTTAAAAACCGGGCATCGTTGTTCAGCAGGCGCGTCAGCGTGATGACGTTGTTATCCACCACCTGAAGCTGAATGCCGGCATTGGTGCCATCGTTGATGCTTTGCAGCAGCACGCCAAAATAAATGTCGCTGGCGGAAACCACATCCGGGTTGTACACCGCCAGCGTCAGGTCGGCTTCCACGCGGCGAATGCGGGCGGCGGCATTATTGCCAAACGCCTGCTCCAGCAACTCCACCGGCGGCGTGATGACCAGCAGTTGGCCCGAAGCGGCCACGCCGGTACCCATGCGCCAGCCATTCTCCACCGGCGAGAACAGCGCCGGGTTATAGGGCAGTTCCGGGGCCCGATTCAGCACCAGCAGCAAATCCTGCTCACCCTGCACCCCCTGCGGCGGCAGCGGCGACGGCGTGACGCTGGGGGTGATGGACGGGGTGAAGGTGGGGGAGGGGGTGAACGTCACCGAGGGCGTGAGGGTGGGGGTGGCGCTGGCCGGCGGCGTGGCGGTGGGGGCGACGGTGGTGGCCGGCAGCGGCGTGGCCGTGTTGGTGGCAAACACCGGCGGCAGCGGCGTATTAAACGGCGCTTCGGTGGGGCGGTCGGTGGGCGGCAGCGTGGGCACCTGGGTTGGGGCCGGGGTGGCCGGCGACAGCGTGGCCGGGGCGGCTTCTTCGGTGACGGCGGCCAGGGCCATGTCGGTCGCCGGGGTCGCGCTGATGGTCACGGCGATCTCACGGGCGGGGTTGTTCGCGCCAAAAACGGCGATCAACAGCGCCAGCAGCAGCCCGGCGGCCACCACCCCGGCCGCCCCGATGAGGACGCTGCGCGGGATGCGCCGCAGCCGGCCGCCCTCCTGGTAGCGCTGCCCGCGATAGGCATCTTCCGCCACCACATAGGTTTCAATGCGCGGCATGGGGTCATCGGTGGCGGGGGCCGGGAATTCAGAGGCGTTCTCCAGCACCATATACCAGTGGCGATACAGGGCATAGGCCGGGTGCCGGTCGATGAACATGGCGCGGAACAGTTCGTTAAAGCGCTCCAGCCGCCGTGAACGCCGGTCATCCATGCGGTAGGCGGCCACGAAGGCGGCGCAGGTATCGTGCCACTGGCGCAGCGTGCCGGTGTACGCCTCGCCGATCAGCGCCTGGGTGGTCTCCAGCATGGTCTGGTGCGCCCGTTCCACCACGTCATCGGGCGCATCGGGCCGCGAATCGATGCGGGCCCGCAGTTCGCGGAACTGCACATGCAGTTCGGCGGCGGCGCTCATCAGCGTCATCAGCCACGTTTTAAGGTTGCTGAGCGCCATGCCGGTGGCGGCCGATTGTTCCTGAATGGCCCGCAGGGCCGCCTCCAGGCGCACCCCGGCGGCCTTAAATTCGCCCTCTGACCAGTCGCGCAGGGCAGCTTCCACCTCGCGCAGCGCCCCGATGCCGGGCTGGAGCAGCTTCGCCTGGGGATTTTCTTCCAGGCGGCGGCGCAGTTCCGGCAGGCGCGGCAGGCTGTCGCGCCCGTGAATCTGGTCGAACACGTCGGCAGCGGCCTGCAAATCCTGGCGGCGGGCCACATACTGGTCGCGGGTTTGCAGGGTGATGTGCCGGTCAGCTTCGGGCAGCGTTTTGAGGGCCGCCTCGCGCCAGAAGGCCGAATCGTCCGCCAGCCCGGCGGCGGCATCCTGGGCGCTGAGCATGACGTAATGCGTGTACAGCAGGCGCAGGGCGGCGGTGCTGCGGCGGGCGCACACGGCCACCAGCCCGCGGCTCATGGCCTTCAAATAGGTTTCGATGGACGGCATTTGCGCCGTAAAATTGTCCAGCAGGGCTTTTTCGTCCGGGGTAAAAAGCTGCTCCACCGTCCGCAGCACGGCGGCCGTTTTATCGGCATTGTTCACCCCGCCGCGCTCCACCCATTCGGCGGTGTGGCGGGCCAGTTCCAGCAGGCGCTGCGCGGCGAACTGGCCGGCTTCGGTGCGGGCGCTCTCATACGCCTGGCGGGCCAGGTGTTCGGCATCGGCCATCTGGCTGCGGTCAAAGGCCTGCCAGCCGTCGGCCAGGGCGCGGCCGATGCCCCCCGGCACCGAATGCCGTTCAACGTAGCGGGCGGTGTTGATGAGGCCGGCCAGTTGTTGAAACCACTGGCTGAGCGCCGGGCTGAGGCTGGCGACGGCGGTCGCGGCGGTTTGCAGCGCCTCGTGAGCGCTGTCTTTATCGCCCTGGAGGATCACTTCGCAGTAGGTGTGCCAGGCGCTGGCGGCGCGTTCCAGGTCGCGCACGATGCCGGCCAGCCCTTCATCGGCGAACTGCTGCGTAAAGGGGGCCAGGGCGGTGGCCATCTGCGTCAGCCAGTCCTGCAAATCGGTGCCATCGGCCGCGGGCACATAGCGGTGCCCGTGCTCCAGGCGATCATACAGGCTGTCCAGCAGCGCTTCCAGCGCGTCCCAGTGCGGCCCCGGCGGGTCAATCAGGCGGCTGTTATCCAGCGCCTGCATGGCATTGCGCGGGGTGGAGGCGGCCTGGCGGCCGATGATGTGCATGTTATCCGCCAGGGCCATGGCGGCGTTAATCGCCCGGTCCAGGGCATTCAGCGGCACGCGCTGGAGCGAGAGTTGATGCTGCACGGCGAAGGTTTGCAGCAGCCGGTTCAGCGCGTTCAACTGTTCCACCACCGTCCGGTAGCGGTCACGCAGTTGATTCAGGTTCAGCGTGGGCCCGGCCGCGATCACATCCAGCAGCTTATCCACCTCGGCCAGCAGGGTACGCAGTTCCTGCACGGCATAGCCATCAATCGCCAGGGCCCGCAGGGCCATCGTCAGCCGGAATAAATTGGGGCGCAGCAGCAGCACTTCCGGGATGTGGGAGGAAATGCGCTCGGCGATTTGCCATTCCAGGGTGCGCGTGCCGTTGTCGTCGGGCGTATCCAGCAGCAGCATGGTGGCCGCGCCGGCCGCCTTGCCATCAAAGATCATGGCCAGCGCCTGCATAATCATTTCGGGCGCGGGCTGCACCTGGTTGTCGGTCAGCAGCAGGCAAATATCCAGCAGCAGGCGGACGGTGCTGCCGGTGCGGGGGCCGGCTTTGTCTTCGATTTCGCGCAGCAGGTCGGCCGCCCGCGGCCAGTTGTGCCCCTCCATGTAAATCCGCACTGCGTCCAGGTCGGCATCCACGTTCAAATCGCGCAGGCGGTTGTGAATATCTTCGGCGGCGCTGCGGGCCGGGGGATAGCCGGGGTCACGCGCCAGGGCCGGCTCCAGCGTGGCCAGCAGATCGCGCAGGTGGCTGCGGGTGAGGCTGGTCTGGCGCAGGGTTTCCGTCACCTGGCCCACGGCCAGGTTGCGCTGCTGTTCCAGCGGGGCGCGATATTTGGCCAGGTCGTTCCGCAGCTCCGTGACGGAGGGGTAGCGGAAGCGCGTGCCGGGGTGCAGGGCCCGGCTGACGATCTCCTGAAGGCGCGGCAGCACCCGGCTGCTGTCGTCGCCAAAATCCACCGCAAAATCGGCCCCGGCATCCCGCGGGATGTCCGCCCGGCGGCCGCCGCTGAGGATGAAGAACAGCAGTTCGCCGGCCTGGTAAATGTCCGTCTGCCGGCTGATGCCCTGCGGCGTGATGGTATCGCCCTCCAGGAAAACGGCATTCCCCCAGTCGATCATCTTCAGGCGGTAAGTGGTGCGATTCCAGAACAAATGCCGGGAATCGACATCGTTGTAGACAATATCGCGGGCGTGGGCATTCCGCAGCAAATCCAGCATGGCATCCACGATCACCAGCATTTCCAGTTCCGGGATGCGCTCGCCGGCCGCGGCCAGTTCGGCCACCAGGTCGCCGATAATCAGCCCTTCGGCGCGCTCGATGACGATGTATTGATGGGCGGTGCCGCCCACGCCAAAGGTGCCTTCGCCGAGCAGTTCGGTCAGGACGGGATGGCCCGCCAGCCGTTTGAGCGCTTTTTTCTCATTCAGGATGCTCACTTCCTGCCCGGCGCGGATGGGCGGCGCGTCGCCGGGGGCGGGCCGCTTAATGACCACCCGGCGCTCATTGTCCTGCATATCGACGGCCCGCAGCGTTTCGCCGGAGCGCCCGCGGGGGTAAATGTAGTCGTATCGATAGCGGTTATCGAAAAGGCTTGCCGCCATGCTGTGCTTATCCTGTTTCCGGGGCTGACCGATGTGGGTCTATTGTACGGGGGAATGTGCCACATGGCAAAGGAAGATCGGGCGTAAGGTTGGGATATTGAGCGCGGGCGTTTGGGATATTCCGGCGGCTAAGACCGGGCCGCCTGGCAGGCGGCCGGGCGCAGGCGGGGCAGCGGTACGCTGTGGGGCGGGGTGTGCCCGGCGCTGACGATGACTTCGGCCGGCTGCCACCAGAAAGCGGTGCAGGCCGGGGCCGATTGCACGGCGAAGGTGCCGTAGCGCAGCACCTGGAACTGCGGGTAGATGGTGATGCTGCGCGGCGGCCCAAACGCCAGCCAGAACTCGCCCAGGGTGAGCGTGGTGGGCAGCCAGATAAAGTCCACCAGCGCCAGTTGATACTGCGCTTCCAGGCGGCCCTGCGGAAAATAGGGGTGGTCAGCCTGCCAGCTTACGGCGTAGGGGGTGGCGCTGTCAAAGGTGTAAAAATCTGCGTGGACGTGGAAAACGGCCGGCGACTCGTTCAGCAGGGCCAGGGCGGCCCGCATGGTGCTGCCGCCGGGGCGAATGCCCAGGTAACAGCTCTGGCGCTGGCAGCCCGGCGCAGCCAGCAGGGACTGGCGCAGGGCGGCGAAATGGCCGGCATCGTAGGCCAGCAGCCGCAGCAGCAGGATGACGGCGGCCAGCAGGGCATACAGCGCCGCCAGCCCGCGCAGCCAGCAGCGCATCATGCGCGGGCGAACAGATCGGCAATGGTGACGCGGAAGCCGGGCAGCACCGCGCCGCCATCCAGGGCATCGGTGGCGTTGAGGATGACCGGCTGCTGCCCGGCGGCATACACATGCACGCGCTGACGGCGGGGATACACCACCCACACCAGGCGCACGCCGAAGGTCAGCCACTCGTCGATTTTTTCTTCCAGGGCTTCGGCGGTGTTCGCAGGCGAGACGATCTCCACCACGGGGAGTTTCTCCGGCAGCCGGTCGCGGGCGATGAAGGCAATATCCGCCAGGCGCACCCGATCCGGCTGTTTGAGGTAAAAACCCACTTCGCCGGTGAACACCAGACCGCCGGGCTGTGTGCGCTGATACAATTTCAGCAGAAAGAGGATATTCGCTTCGATAAGGCTGTGTTCTAAACCGGGCACAGGCAGCGCTTTCAACTGACCATCGAGCAATTCAAAGCGTTGATCGGGGTGGCTGGCTTCCAGCGACAGCAGATCCGCGCCGGTGAGATCGGTACGGGCCAGCAGGGCCGCCAGCGCGGAGGCAGGCTCAGCCGGCGCGGGCGCGGGATCAGCCGGCGCGGGCACAGGATCGGCTGGCATGGGCGCGGGATCGGCCGGCGCGGGGGCCGGCAGCACCGGAGTCGTGTCCATCGGGGGGTCTCCTTATCATTCCGCTGCGGGGATTGTACCATGCGCCGGGGCAAAAAAGGCCCGCTGCCACAGCGCCAGGTTCAGCAGCCGGAAGATGACTTCTTCCTGTTTTTGCTGCCCGCTGAAGTGC
>JALOOI010000193.1 GCA_025454495.1 Anaerolineae bacterium | reverse complement strand
GCCTGTGGAATGCCATCCGGCCGGGCGCGACGCTGGCCACCCATAACACGCTGCGCGTGGTGCGGGCCCTGGCGCAGGCGGTCAATGGCTGAGGCCACCCGCCGGCACCTGGCCCTGTGGGCGCTGCGGCTGCTGCTGGCAGCGCTGTTTGTGTTCGGCGGCGAAGTGCTGGTGTGGACGGAAATGCAAACGCTGACGCTGCCGGAAGTGCTGCTGCGCGGCGCGGGTTACATCGCCCTGGCTGTGCTGGTGCTGGATCTGGCGGCCCGCTATCGCATCCGTGATCTGTACGACAGCATGGCCCTGCTGTGTGTGTACGGGCTGGCCGCCGGCCTGCTGCTGACCCCCGAACTCGCCTTCGCCGATTTTCCGCGTACCTTCGTCACCCGCGTGCTGGGCAGCCACAACCTGACCGGCGCGATTGCCTTCGGGCTGTTTCTGGCGCTGACGGCCGGCCACGTGCGCCAGTATCGCTGGCGCTGCGCCGGGGTGCTGGCCTGGACGGGCTTTTACCGCGGTGTGTGGCTGCGCTGGAACCCGGTGTTTAACCCGGAAGCCCAGGTGATCTCGCTGCCGGCGCTGCTGGCGCTGGCCGGGGGGGTGCTGCTGCCGGCGCTGCTGCTGCTGGCACTGGCGTACTACAGCCGGGCCACCACCCTCAAGCCGCTGGATTTGCGCCTGCCGTTCATCGGGGTGATGGTGGTGCTGCTGGTGCTGCTGCTGCTGTTCCTGGCGCGGGCCGTGCAGGGCGTGATCGATGGTGGCGGCTGGCTGCTGTCGCTGCTGCTGATAGGTGTGTGCCTGGCGGTGCTGTGGTTTCGCCGATCCGACCACAGCGGCGAACTGCTGGACGCGCATCTGCCGCCCACGCCGCCCGCGCTGCCCTGGCTGCTGGTGCTGGCGCTCATCTTCATCCTCAGCCTGTTTTTTGGCTATGCGCTGCCGCTGGCCGGCACGCCGGACTATAACCAGTTCTGGCTGATGGAACTGGGCTATAGCGCGGTGGGCTTCCTGTGGCTGCCGCTGCTGGCCGGGGTGATCGCCGTGCGCGGGGTGGATCGCCAGATGCGTACCCGCACCCTGGATATCCTGTAAACGCGGAGGTCGCGCTATGTCCACCCGGCACAGTTATGATACCGTGGCGGCTGAATATGCCGCCCGCTTCTACGGCGAACTGGCCCATAAGCCTTTTGATCGCCGGATGCTGGACTGGCTGATCGACAAAGTGGCCGGCCAGGGCACGATCTGCGATATGGGCTGCGGGCCGGGGCAGGTGGCCCGCTACCTGCATGATCGCGGGCCGGGGGTGCCGGTATGCGGCATTGATCTATCGCCGGGGATGATTGCTGAAGCCACCCGGCTGAACCCGGATCTTGCCTTCCAGACCGGCGATTTGCTGGCGCTGACCGACGTGCCGACGGCGGCCTTCGGCGGGATGGTGGCCGCTTATGCCATTGTGCATCTTTCGCCGCCGCTGCTGCCGCCGGCCCTGGCTGAACTGCGCCGGGTGGTGCAGCCGGGCGGGGTGCTGCTGCTCAGCTTTCACATCGGTACCGAGGTGCGCCACCTGGATGCCTGGTGGGGGCTGCCGGTGGCGCTGGATTTTTATTTCCATACCCGCGAACAGGTGCAGGCGGCGCTGCTGGCGGCCGGCTGGCGGCTGGAAGAAGCCATTGAGCGCGACCCCTATCCTGAGGTGGAAGTGCCCACCCGCCGCGCTTATCTGTTTGCCCGGCATTGAACGGCCGGCATGGAGGCACCGGATGGATGAGATACAGACAGCGGCTGTGCGCCTGCAACGTGCCCGGATCGCCCTGGAAGGGTTATCCGTCGGCGACAGCCTGGGCCAATTTTTTGAATTACAGTCGGGCACATCCCCGTTCATCCGGGAGCGCCGCCCCCCGGCAGTATCGGTGTGGCGCTTTACCGATGATACCAACATGGCCCTGTCCATCTATGCCATGCTGCGCCGCTACGGGGCCATTGACCAGGACGCGCTGGCGGCGCATTTCGCCCGCTATTATGCGCGGGAACGCGGTTATGGGGCCGGGGCCCGCCATCTGCTGAAGGCCATCCGCGCCGGCCAGGGCTGGCGCAGCGCGGCACAGCAGCTTTTTGGCGGCGGCTCTTATGGCAACGGCGGCGCGATGCGTTCCGCGCCGGTGGGGGCCTATTTTGCCGGGGCGGTGCCGGCGCTGCTGGAAAATGCCCGCCTGGCTGCCGAAATCACCCATGCTCACCCGGAAGGCATCGCCGGCGCACTGGCCGTGGCGCTGGCCGCCGGCGCAGCGGTGCAGTTACAGGGCCGGCCGAAGCCGTCCCGCCCGGATTTTATCGCCGGGTGGCTGGCGCAGGTGCCGGAGGGCGCGGTGCAGGCGGGCTGTGAACGCGCCCGCGATTTGCCGCCGGGCCTGAGCGTGGCGCAGGTGGTGGCGGCCCTGGGGAATGGCCGCCAGGTGACGGCCCAGGATACGGTGCCGCTGGTGGTGTACATGGCCGCCGAATATCTGGACGACTACGAAGAAGCGCTGTGGCAGGTGCTCAGCGCCGGCGGCGATACCGATACAACGGCGGCCATGGTCGGGGGGATTGTGGTCAGTTATACCGGCGCGGCGGCGATACCGGCCGGCTGGCTGGCCCACCGCGAGCCGCTGCCCCGGTGGGCCTTCGTGGATGATGAACCCTGAGCCGCTTACGCTTCCCGCGTCACGGTTTCGCCGCGGGCCAGGGCGATGGCATTCGTCACCAGCCGCGCCCGTGAGCGCAGCCGCGATTCCGTCCATGTGCCGTCCCCCGTCAGCCAGGCGGCCATGCCCACGGCCTGCGCCCCCGCCTGCATCAACTCCTGGGTGTTTTTCTCGTTCATGGCCCCGTTGCAGATGAAGCGCATATGGCTAAGCGGCCCGAACAGCGCTTTAAAATAATCCAGCGGCAGCGCCCCGATGGGGAAAATTTTAATCATCTGCACACCCATCGCCCAGGCGTTCACCGCCTCCGTGGGGGTGATTACGCCGGGGATCATCAGCACGTTGTGCCGCAGGACAAATTCCACCACCTCCGGCTGAAAGGCCGGCGACATGATAAAATCTGCCCCGGCATCAATCACCTGCTGCGCCATGGCCACGCTCAGCACGGTGCCCATGCCCACGCAGGCCGTGCTGCCGTAGCGCTGCTTCAGCGCCTGCATGGCAGCGATGGGTTCCACCGAGTTCATCGTCAGTTCAAAGCAGTGAATGCCTTCGTCCAGCAGCGTTTCCGCCAGCGGCAGCATCACCGCCGGGGGGAACTGGCCGCGCACGCCGGCCACCATACCATCTTTTAAAATCATGTCTAACGCGGTTTCGGGGGTCATGCGGGTTACTCCTGTGTGGGTGGGTTCGGGGACGGCGAAATGCCGCCCCCGCGAACTGCCGTCAGGCGGGCTTACGCGCCGTTCAGGATGCGGTCAATGCGGCTGATGATGTCCGGCGTTAACTCCACCCCGGCCGCCTGCACATTCTCCGTCACCTGTTCCGGGCGGGTGGCCCCGGTGATGACGCTGCTCACGCCCGGATGCCGCAGGCACCAGGCCAGCGCCAGTTGCGACCGGGTGAGGTGCAGCTCATCCGCGATGGTTTTCAGCGCTTTCACTTTGTCCACATTGGCCGGGGTAAAAAAGCGCTGTTTGGCCCAGGCTTCGCGCTCAAAGCGCGTGTCTGCCGGGATGCCGGCATCGTATTTGCCGGTGAGCATCCCCATGGCCAGCGGCGACCAGGGCACCAGGCCCACGCCGAGCGGGGTGGTGGCGGGCAAAAGCTGTTCTTCCACTTTGTCGCGCCACAGCATGGAATACTGCGGCTGTTCGGTGCGCGGCAGGTGCCAGCCATAGCGCTCGCACACGGCATAGGCCTCCACGATCTGCGCCGCTTCCCATTCCGAGGTGCCCCAGTACAGCACTTTGCCCTGTTCCACCAGGTCATGCATGGCCTGGGCGGTTTCCCGGATGGGCGTTTCGGGGTCGGGGCGGTGGCAAAAGTAAATATCGACATAATCCGTTTGCAGGCGTTGCAGGCTTTTGTCGATGCTCTCCATGATGTGCTTGCGCGACAGGCCGCGATCATTCACCTCATCGCTCATGGGCCAGAAGACCTTGGTGGAGATGACCAGGGTATGGCGGGGATACTGGCGCAGGACGGCCCCCATCTGCTTTTCGGCTTCGCCCCGGCCGTAAATATCCGCCAGGTCAAAGAAATTGATGCCGGCCTCATAGGCCGTTTCGACCACCGCGCGGGCGGTGTCGGCGGCCACTTTGCCCTCGCCAAAATTGATCCAGCCGCCGATGGAGACGGCGCTGATTTTCATGCCACTGCTGCCCAGCCGTCGGTAATGCACGGGGAGACCTCGCTTTCTGATGGCCAATCGTCCGCACAGGATAGCCCGCCGGCCCGCGGCTGGCAATAGCCAGGCGGCCGGATGGTTGGCCTAATCCGGCCGGCGCAAATGCTCACGCACGAAATAGGTGGGCCGCCCCTGCGCTTCGTAGTAGGTTCGCATCAGCATATCCGCGATCAGCCCGGTGCTAATCATCTGCACCCCCAGCACCACCAGCAGCACGCCCAGCAGCAGCAGCGGGCGCTCGCCAATGTTGCGCCCCGCGATCAGCCGTTCATAGCTCAGGTACAGCAGGATCAGCCCGCCCAGGCCGCCGGTGAACAGGCCCGCGCCGCCAAAGACGCGCAGGGGGCGGTTAAAATAGCTCAGCACAAAAATCACCCCGATCAGATCGAGAAAGACTTTGAAGGTGCGGCTGATGCCGTACTTGCTGCGGCCATATTTGCGCGGGCGATCATTGACCGGGATTTCGGCCACCTGCACGCCCATCTGGCTGGCCAGCGCCGGGATGAAGCGGTGCAGGTCGCCATAGAGGCGCACATTTTTGGCCACCTCGCGCTGATAGGCTTTCAGGGTGCAGCCGTAATCGTGCAGGCGCACTCCCGTCGTGCGCGAGATGAGCCAGTTGGCGCTGATGGACGGCAGGCGGCGGGTGAAGAAGGGTTCCTGGCGCTGCACGCGCCAGCCGCTGACGACATCGTAGCCTTCCTGCATTTTCGCCAGCAGCCCGGCAATATCGCGCGGGTCATTCTGCAAATCGGCATCAATCGTCACCACCACCGCGCCGGCGGCGGCCGCGAACCCGGCCATGATGCCGGCCGTCTGGCCGAAGTTGCGCCGGAACCGGATGATCTGCCAGCGCGGGTCGCGCGTGTGGATGGCTTTCAGGCGCTCAAAACTGGCATCGCGGCTGCCATCATCCACAATGATGACCTCGTAGGGTTGTTGCAGGGCTTCCAGCGCCGCGCTCAATTCGGCGTATAAATCGGGGATGCTCTCTTCTTCATTGTACAGGGGTATCACTACCGATACCGCAGGAGTGGCTGCCATGCAGGGATTGCCTCCGGGGTAAACCAAAAAGCCCTGCGTCACAGGGCTTTGTAAGCTCCACAACCTGGACTCGAACCAGGAACCCATCGGTTAACAGCCGATTGCTCTGCCATTGAGCTATTGTGGAACAACAGGGCAAACTATAGCAAAAAAGCCCCTTCAAGTCAAGGCTGTTCCGGCCTGTTTGGGCCTGAAGCGGCCCGGCTTTTGTGCCATAATAAACGCCGCAGGCAGGCTGATGGCCCGCAGGGGCCGCACAATAAGGATGGTGGCATGAGTACAGCGCTGGCAGTGCGCCCGGTGACGACCGCCGCAGAATTCCGGGCTTTTTTTGAATTTCCCTGGGTGCTGTACCGCGATGACCCGCACTGGGTGCCGCCGCTGCTGTCCATGCGGCGCGACACGCTGGACAAACAGAAAAACCCTGCCTGGGAATATATGGAGGGCGAGTATTTCGTGGCCTGGCGCGGGGCGCAGCCGGTGGGCACGATTACGGCGCACATCAATCACCGTCACAATGATTTTCATCAGGAGCGCATCGGCTGGTTTGGCTTCTTTGAGGTGTACGATGACCAGGAGGCGGCCACCGCGCTGCTGAATACGGCCGCCGAATGGGTGCGCTCGCGCGGGTACAGCGAAATTCGCGGCCCCCAGAGCTTCACCACCCACGAAGAATGCGGGCTGCTCATCCACGATTTTCGCCGCCCCCTGCTGCTGATGCCCTACAATTTTCCCTATTACGCCCGGTTGATCGAAGGGGCGGGTTTCGTGAAGGCGATGGATGCCCACAGCGTCTATTATGATCGGGAGATCGGCGCGGCCAACCAGGCGCTGGAACGCATGGAAAAAGTCGTGCGGCGGGCGGTGGAGCGCAGCCATATTCATATTCGGCCCATCGACCTGAAGCGAAAGACGGCCGAATTTCGCATTTTTAAGGAGATTTATAACGCCGCCTGGGAGAAGAACTGGAGCTTCGTCCCCATGACTGACCGCGAACTGGATGCGCTGGTGGCCAGCCTGGGCATGTTCTTCGACCCGCGCATGGCCTTCTTCGCCGAAGTGGAAGGGCAGGTGGCCGGGTTCGCGCTGGCGCTGCCCGATTTTAACGAAGTGCTGCACCAGGCGTATGCCCGCCCCGGCGAGCCAGAAGTGTGGACGCTGCTGAAAGCCGGCTGGCACTGGAAAGCGCGTAATATCATCCGCGGCGTGCGCCTGCCGCTGATGGGCGTGCTGCCGGAACACCGCCACAAGGGGGTGGAGATTGGGCTGCTGTATACCATGTTCCGGGCGCTGGAGCCGCTGCAATACCGCTACATTGATGCCGGCTGGATTCTGGAGACGAACCAGCTTTTAACCATCGTGGCCAAATATGGCGGGCACCCCTATCGCACGCACCGCTTTTATCACCGCCACCTGGGCCTGGACCTGGCCTGAGCGCTCATTCCGGCGGATTTTGCAGCGCGGCGACGGCTTCATCGGCGCTGCGTTCACCGTTCACCACGGCGATGAAGGCTTCCTGGAGGGCCCGCGCCAGCGGGCCGCCGTCCCCGTCGATCAGCGGCAGGGTGGCATTTTCCAGCAGGCTGGTATACAGCTCCAGGTCGCGCCGGGCCACCAGGCTCCCGGCGAGCGCCTGGCGGTTGGCCGGCAGCATGTGCACGATTTGCCCCAGGGCCGTCTGCTGTTCCACCCGCAGCAGCACATCCAGCAGCCCCAGGGCGGCGGCCTGCTCATCCGGGCTGGATGTCACCAGCACCCACATCCAGCCGTTCATCAGGCTGCGGCCGGGGTTTTCCGCCGGGATGCCGGCCGCCCGCAGCCCTGGCTCCGACTGGCGCAGTTGAAAATAGGTGGTGGAGGGCAAAATAGCCGCGTCCAGTTGACCATCGACGAAGGCGGGCAGGTAGGCGCTGGCATCGGGAAAATTGATGACGCTGGCCTCTACCAGGGACTGCCGGCGGGCCGTTTCATAAAAGCTGAGGACGCTGTGCAGCGCGTCCGGGTTCAGGTTGAGGGTGCCATCCCCGGCCAGGGTGCCGCCGGCGGCCAGATACTGCACATACAGCACATCGCTTAACGTGCCCACGCGCCCGGCCGGAAAGGCCAGCGGCACCCCGCGCTCCAGGATGTCGGCATAGGTGCCGGTCAGGGGCTGGCTGTCCGCAGCGCTCAGGCGATACACCGCCTGTTGAAATTCCAGCATATAGGGGATGCCGTACAGTTGATTGTTCACCTGGCCCAGTTTAAGGCCGTTATCCAGCCCCACCAGGAACGCCGAAGGCACCCGATTTTCCAGCGATTGAATGAGGCCATCGCGGGCGGCCGTCACCACATCCTGCCGGCGCAGCAGCGTCAGGTCGGGCAGTGCGCCGGGGGCCACGCTGCTGGCAGAACGCAGCGAGGACATAATGCCGCCCAGGTCGCTCACTTTTTTCAGCCGTAAATCGACCGTCACGCCGGGCATGGTGGCGGTGAACAGGTCAATCTGGCGGCGCAGCTCCGCCTGGGCGTTGCTGCTCTCCAGCCCCACCAGCGCATCCGGCAGCCAGATGGTGATGTGAGGCGGTTCGGCGGTCACTTCCGGGGTGGGGACGGGGGTGGCATCCTGGGCCAGCAGGGGCAGGGTGCCCAGGCCCAGCAGCAGCGGCAGCCAGCGGCGCAGCACAGACAGTATCATCATTCAGGCCTCAAAAATGGCTGCCACAGCCAGGCGCAGGCCGGGCAGCAGCGGGTCAGCGGTGAGGGTATCGCCGGCGGTGAGGGTGCGGGCCCCGTCGCGGGTGTGGACGACGATTTCAGCATCGGC
>JALOOI010000192.1 GCA_025454495.1 Anaerolineae bacterium | reverse complement strand
CAGCAGCGTTTCAATCTCGGCCACCTGCGCGTCCGCGTCCGACCCCACCGGGCCGATGAACTGCGCGTTCACGTTCAGTTCGGCCGCGGCCTGTTCCACGCCGCGCTTGATGAACGGCGCGAATTCGTTGGACACATCCTGGTAGGACACGTAAATATTGAGGGTTTCCCCGGCTTCCACTTTGGCGCGAATGCGCTCCGCCAGTTCAAATTCGGCTTCCTGCGCCTGTACCAGAACGCTGCTCACCAGCACCAGCAGCCCGATCATCCACCACAGCGGTTTTTTAAAACGATTTATCACTGTTTCTGCTCCATTCTTTGACAGACATCACTTTTTTAAAAATGCACACTCAGATGGCCGCGGCCATCGGAATTGCTAACTGTTGCGCCGGCCCACCGTCCACTTATCAATCGCCACGGCGACAATAATCACCAGGCCGATGATGGTGGTTTGCCAGAAGGGGGAGATGTTGAGCAGGATTAGCCCGTTACGCAGTACGCCGATGATGAGCACCCCCAGGACGGTGCCGAGCATGGTACCCTCGCCGCCAGAAAGCGACGCGCCGCCCACGATGGTGGCGGCGATGACATCCAGTTCCAGCCCCACGCCGGTACGGCCGGCCTGGGCACTGGGCAAAAAGGCCAGCCCCAGAATGCCGGCGATGGCGCTGAGCGCCCCCATGATGACAAACGCCCAGATTTTGACGCTGAAGACATTAATGCCAGACACGCGGGCCGCTTTGGCGCTGCCGCCCACGGCATACACCTTAAAGCCATAGGTCATCAGTGCCAGCAGCACCGCGCCGATGATGGCGATGATGATGAAGAAGACGAGCTGCATGGGGATTTGGCCGAACAGGTTGCCCTGGCCCAGCCAGGTGAACTGTGCCAGCGTGGTTTCATCGGCACCGGCCGCGCGGTTCACCGTGACGGGGTCGCCATTGGTGATGAGCAGCGCCGCGCCGCGCACAATACTCAGCATCCCCAGGGTGGTGATGAAGGAAGGTAATCGGCCATAGGTGGAGATGACCCCGTTGATGGCCCCCACCACCACGCCGATGAGGATGCCGGCCAGCAGCGCCGGCAGCAGCGCCCATTGATCCACAATGAGCATTCCGGTGGCGATGCCGGAGAGGGCATAGGTGGAACCGATGGATAAATCCACCTCGCCGGCGATGAGGACAAAGGTCATCCCGACCGATAAAATGCCGAGCAGGGCCACCTGGCGGCCGATGTTGAGCAGGTTACGGCCGCTCAGAAAGGCATCCGTGGTGACGCTGAGGAAAATAATCATCAGCATGAGGGCGATGAACACCCCGGCTTCGCGTGCGCCCAGCAACCGCCGCAAACGGGCGATCACCGGGCTGGTGGTTAACGCTGCTGTTTGAACACCCATATCACGTCGCTCCCAGAAAGGTATTAAGTGGGTGGCGACCACCGGCGGCCGCCACGGCTGCGCTGTGCCCCGGCTGCGCCGGCAGCGGGTTACTGCGGCAGGGCCACGGCCCACGCTTCGGCCCGGGCGATCATGGCGGTAGCCACTTCATGAATGCGCTGGCGGTCGGCATCGGTGGCGCTGTGCACCATGTTATCGACCAGTTGCTCGCAGTGTTGCAGCAGCGCGTCCTTGTCCATCAGGTCGGGGTGGCGTTCCCGCAGGGCTTTGATCCATTTGCTGCCGTAGTGGGCGTGAATGGTTTCGTCGGCCCAGTCAAATTCCATATCGTGCTGGCTGGCATCATCCTGATAGCTTTCAAAAGCCGCGGCCCGCTCATGCTTTTTGCCGATATTTTTGGTTTCAAAGTAGTGCAGCATCCCCAGGCGGGTATAGGCGGGTTCGCCCCGGGCGCTGTCGTAGATGTAGGAGCCAAGCGGCAGGTCGGCCGGGGTGTAGCCCCAGCTCAGCAGGCGGTCATAGCCCATGCGGGTATGGCGGGCTTCGTCATACGTCCAGCGGGCGGCATCCAGAATGAATTCCCAGCCCAGTTCCTCGCCCAGGGCCTGGAGGATGGCTCCGCCGGTTTCCACGGCCCACACTTCATTTAAATGGCTGACGGCGCTGCGAAGCTGGAGCAGCACGCCATCGCCATAGGCGAAGGTGGGGTCTACCACGTTGGGCCAGTAGTAGCGGCACACCTGAAAACGCGCATCGTGGGCGGCTTCCTGCGCCAGGGCGAAGGGGTGGCGCAGCGCGGCGGTGGGCAGGGGGCCGTTTTCCGGGGTGGGGCGGTCTACCGAGAGGCCGCCGGTGGCCTGCATCCGCTGCTGGAGGGCCGCCACCCAGGCGGCCGCCGTGTCGCGCTCAGCGGGGGTGGCGTGGCCGTGCATCTGCTGCGCGAAGTGCGCCAGCGTGGTAATTTGCGCGGCTTTATCCGTGACCGCCATCTGCAAAAAGCGCAGGCTGGGGCCATCGGCGATGGCATCGGCAATGTCCAGGTAGGCGCGGTAGGCCTGCAACTGGGCCGGCTTGTACACCTGTGCCAGGGACTGCACGAAAGCCAGCGGGGAGGGCGCGTGGATGGCCTCCTCGAACACGGCCACGATGGGCGCATCGTCCGCCACTTCCAGCAGGCGGCTGGGGAAGCGCAGTTCAAAGACGCGCTCGCGCAGGGCATGGCCGGTGAGGGCATCTTCCCAGAAGAACTGCGGGATCGCAATTTTCGCTTCCAGATCGGGGATGGCCGCCAGCCAGCCAGCCTGGGCCAGCACCAGCGCCTGCTCACAGAAGAAATAGCGCTTCAGGATGCGGGCGGTATCCATCCGCATGTAGCGGGCCCGCGCCTGAACACCGGGCAGGTATTTTGCCTCATTCGACATGCAGTTCCTCCACTAAGACTCGATGTTGAATTCTGTTTGCATCACTTCGGGCAGGCCGCTGAGGATGCTGAGGGCGTTTTTGCGGTTCACCACCGCCGACAGCCGGAAATAGTGGCCCACAAACCAGATGTCGGACATTTCCAGCGGCCGGCCATCGGCCCGGCAGGTGATCTGTTTGGCGTACATGATGGGATCGCCCACGGTCACGCCGAGCGCGGCGGCCACTTCGGCATCGGCCACGCGGGCCTCGAAGTAGCGGCGGCCCCAGGCGATTTCGATGCCGAACTGCTGTTCCAGCACTTTAAACAGCCGGTGGCGGGTAAAATCCACCTGTTCGATGCCGTTCACCAGCGGGTAGGGGATGTAATTTTTCAGGAAGACGATGGCCTGGCCTTTCACCGTCCGCACGCGCTCCAGGTAGAAGATGGGCGCGTCCAGTTCCACGGCCAGCAGGGGCGCGACCACCATATCCGCCGTGGTCTGGCGGGCGGCGCGGACGTGCGTTTCAAAGGGGATTTTGCGGGCATCCAGACTTTCGGAGAACGTCGTCAGGCTGGCGGCCAGCGACTGCTGCACCCCGTTGGCGGCGACGAAGGTGCCTTTGCCGTGAATCCGCATCAGCAGGCCTTCTTCGATCAACTGCTGGATGGCATTCCGCAGCGTGCCCCGGTTGATCTTCAGTTCCGCGGCCAGGTCAATTTCGGCGGGAAGCTGGTAGTATTCCGGCCACGCCCCGGATTGAATGCGTGAGCGCATCCAGTCCTGAATCTGGCGGTAGATGGGGGTGGGGTTGTGGCGATCAATATCAGGTAAAGTGTCATTTGTCATAAATTTAGCAGCCAAAGAGCATATATACTTCTATAGACCTCTATAAAGATATACCGACAACCAGCCTTTGTCAAGCAGATGGCAAAAGGCGAACCGGCGGGGGGCAGGGCAGGCGCAGCCAGATGGCATCCGGGCGGCTTTGGCGCCCGCGGCCGGGGTGGCTGGGGCAGGATGGGGGGGATATTGTCTGGTGTCGTATATCGTACATTATACGACGTAAAAGGGGAGGGGTGGTGTGGTCAAAAAGTGGGGGTGGGCAGAGCAGGGGGGCAGCCGCACCGAACCCGGCGGCGGGGTATTCATCCGGTCAGCCACCTCACCCGGCCGGGGGATACTGCACCACCAGCACCAGCGCGTCATCGTGGCCGCGGGCGTGGGTGCGGTGCAGCTCTGCCGCCAGCGTTTGCGGGTCGGGGTCGGGTCCGGGGCCGGCCTGCAACCCCTCGCTGAAGCTGCTCCGCAGGCCATCGGTGGCGAACACCAGCAGATCGCCGGGTAAAAAGGGTTCGGTAAACACCTTCAGCGGCGGGAACTGGTAGCCCACGATGCCGCCATACGTCACCAGGTGCCGCCGGGGGCGGGCTTCGGGCCGGGATGAAAGCAGCACCCCGCTGACGTTGCCCACGCCGGCCCACGTCAGCCGCTGGAGGGCCGGCTCCAGCCGGGCCAGGCTCATCACCGCGCCGCGGGTGCCCACCAGCGCCGTATGGCACAGCCGCAGCAGGCGCTCAACATCGTCGTGCGGGTGGCGGTGCAGGGTGGCGATGGCTTTGTGCGCGGCTTCGTGGGCGCGTTCACCGTGGCCCAGGCCATCCACCACCGCCACCAGCAGGCCATCCACCGCCGGCAGCAGCAGGCAGGCATCGCCGGACAGCGGCTCGCCCGGCTGCGGCGTGTGCACCATGCCGGTGCGCCAGTTAACGAGCACGGGGAAATTTACGCATGGTGATGAGGGTGCCGGCACCGGGGGCGGTTTCAATCTCAAAGGTGGACATCAGCCGTTTGGCCCCCGGCAGGCCCAGCCCCAGGCTGTGGCCGGTGGAATAGCCATCGGTCAGCGCCAGTTCCACGCTGGCAATGCCGGGGCCGGCATCACGGGCGACCACCTCCACGCCATCGTCATACGGGCGGATGATGACTTCGCCGCGGCCGGCATAGCGCACGATGTTACGCGCCACTTCCAGCACCGCCGTCGCCAGCGCCGTCTGGTCAGCCAGCGAAAAATGCAGCCGCCGCGCCAGCATTCGCGCCTGCCACGCCGCCACCAGCGGATGATTTTCCTCCACGATCCACAGGTGCAGCGGGTAACGCTCCGGGGGCTGGCTCACAGGGGGGGGCCTCAGCGCAGCCATTTGACGGCGGTAATGGTGGTGCCTTCATTTTCGCCGGTGCGGACGGCAAATTCATCCATCAATTTTTGCGAGCCGGACACCCCCAGGCCCAGGCCGTTGGAGGTGGTGTAGCCGCCATCCAGCACGCGGCGCAGGTCTTTAATGCCGGGGCCGCGGTCATCGGCAATGATTTTGATGTAGCGGCGGGTGCCGTCGTCGCGCCCGGTGAGGACGGTGATGGTGCCGGAACGGGCGTAGGACACAATGTTACGCCCCAGTTCGGAGATGACGACGGCGATTTTGGTGGCATCGGCCGTGGCAAAGCCCACATCCAGCGCCAGCAGCAGCCCCTTGCGGCGGGCATCGGAGACATCATGGACGTTCTCAATACGAAAAAAAAGCGTGCTGCGGGCCGAGGACGGGCTATTCATCGTCATCCTGCCCCGCGGCCAGCGGTGGTACCGCAGCCGACCGCAGCGAACGGCTCAGCGCCAGGGCATCATCCAGATCCAGCACGGCATCCACATCCGGCAGCGTCATCCCCAGTTCGACCATGGTTTCGATGACGGCATCCTGCAACCCGGAGATGATGACTTTCGCGCCCATCAGCCGCGTCATCTGCGAGGTACCATAAATGAAGCGCCCGAAGAAGCTGTCGCAAATATCCACCCGCGAAAAATCCAGCAGGATGATTTGCGATTTATACTGGCGAATGGCATTCAGCACGTCGCGCCGGAGCTGGATCACTTCATCATCGACCAGATCACGCGGGACGGAGACCAGCAGCAAATTATCAAGTTTCTGGATACTGCTAAAATTCATCATGGCAGATTATGGCCTGGTGTTTTCGTCACAGGATGGTGGTGGCAGTTTGTTAATTTACTATACCCGATTTTATCGAAAGTTACCACTTTACTCATGCACGTGGCCGGCACAATGGTAGCCCAATTTACCCTTAATGGCTTTGCCGGGTGATGAGGCCTCGTGAACCGGCGGCCGGCGGCCCGGCCCCTGCCCCACCCGGCCGGGCCCGCCGGGCCACGGGGACGCTGGCCGGGCGACCGGGCCGCGAGGCCACCGAACAGGTGATCTTTGCGCGGCGGCCGGCAGGCCCTACATGATGCTGTCCGTTTCGACCGGGGCTTCGGCCAGCGCCGGAATGAGGATGCGGAAGCAGCTCCCCTGCCCTTCTATGCTGTCTACCTCCACCCGGCCGCCGTGCTGCTCCACAATGGCCTTCACGATGGACAGCCCCAGGCCGGTGCCCTCCTCCATCAGGTGCTGCGGCGTTTGCACCCGGTGGAAGGTGGTGAACAGTTCCGGCAGTTCGTGCGCGGGGATGCCCAGGCCGGTATCTTCCACCTCCATCCACACCAGGTCCTGATGCTGCCCGGCCCGCACAGACACGGTGCCGCCGGCGGCGGTGTACTTGATGGCGTTGGAGAGCAAATTGTCCACGCTGCGGCCCATCGCCTCCGGGTGCAGCGCCACCGTGATGGCCGGCATATCCTCCAGCCGCAGGGTGATGCCTTTTTTCTCCGCCTGGAGGACGAAATCGCTCAGGCAGTCGCGCAGGAATTCGTCCAGGGATACGGGCTGCACCTGCAACGCCCCCTGCGATTCAATCTGGATCAGGTCGAGCATGTCGGTGATGAGCAGTTTAATCTTCATCGCGCCGCGCGTGACCATTTGCAGATAGCCCTGCGCCACCGGGTCGGCGGCGAGGGCCGGCAGTCTGGAGAGCAAATAGACGTGCCCGGTGATGAGCGACAGCGGGTTTTTGAGATCGTGGGTGGCGGTGCCGATGAACTGGTTACGCATTTCGGTCAGCCGGGCGAAGTGCTGCCGGTCACGCTCATGGATGGTGGCGATTTCGCGGCGCTGGAACAGCATGGTCAACTGGTTTTCCACCCGCGCCAGCACTTCTTTAATCTTAAACGGCTTGGTGATGTAATCCACCCCGCCCACTTCAAAGGCTTTGATGATGTCTTCGGTATCATTGAGGGCGCTGATGAAGATGATGGGAATATCGGCCGTGCGCGGGTCGGCCTTCAGGTGGCTGCACACCAGGTAGCCATCCATATCCGGCATGGCAATATCCAGCAGGATGAGATCGGGCGGGCTGGTGTCCAC
This sequence comes from Anaerolineae bacterium, assembly GCA_025454495.1. GTDB lineage: Bacteria > Chloroflexota > Anaerolineae > Aggregatilineales > Phototrophicaceae > JALHOR01. The sequence continues at coordinate 1,155 of JALOOI010000192.1, read as the reverse complement.
CGCCTGCAGGGCCATCGCGCCGTTGCGGGCGGCACGCACCTCATACTCTTTGCGGGCCAGCACGCTGGACAGCAGTTTGAGGTTCACCGGGGTATCGTCAACGATGAGAATGCGGGCTTTTTTCATCATGGTTTATCTTCGCTACTCTGTATCCGTGTCGGCCGGTGCAGGCGCGGCGGGGCCGGGCCCAGGGTTGGGCCTGGGGGTCTCGGCCGGGGTGGGCGGTTCGGCGGCGGGGCGCAGGGTGGCCCGACGGGCGGCCAGGCTTTCGGCCGTACCGGTGAGGGTACGATCACGGTCGCCGTCACGGTCGCGGTCATGATCACGGTCGCCGTCGGGGTTGCGGTCGCGGTTGCGGGCAAACTCCAGGCCGGGCAGCGGCGCAGTCGCCGGCAAGTCATGGTCACGGTCATGGTCACGGTCGCGGTCGTGGTCACGGTCATGGCTGGCCGGGGCGGCGCTGCCGCTGACGGATACCCGTTCCACCGTATCGGTTTTGGCGGCGCGTTCCAGCAGGTGCAGCAGGCGGTCAAAATAGAAATCGTCCACCAGGCGCAGCAGCGCGGTTTTGAGGACGGCATCCTGCCCGGCCAGTTGCTCAATGAGGCGGATGCTGGCAGCAGCATTCAGCGAGCGGGCGGTATCGTACAGGCGCAGGCGGGCGGCCGGCGGCAGGTGGCGCAGGCGGCGCACCAGCGACGGGTCTTCGCGGGTGTCGTCGTCCGTCTCCAGGTGATCGGGCAGGACGGCGGCCATGTCATCGCGGGTGAAGGTGAGAATATCATTGATGATGGCCAGCAGCCGCTGGCCGCCGTTCTGGATGTGGCTCACCTGTTCATGGGCGGGGGTGGCGGGCGGCAGGCTGTGGGACAGCAGTTCGGCAAAGCCCAGGATGGCGTTCAGCGGGGTGCGCAGTTCGTGGCTCATGCGGGCGATGAAGCGGCTTTTGGCCGTCAGCGCCTGCTCGGCGGCTTCTTTGGCTTCGCGCAGTTCGGCCAGCGCCTGCACGCTGAAGGTAATATCGCGGGCGACACCGACGATCATTTTCACTTCGCCGCGGTCATTGCGGTAAAAGGGGGTATCGCGGGCATACATCCAGCGCCAGCCGCCGGCGACATCGCTCACCCGGTAGCCGATCTCCTGCACGCTGTTATC
>JALOOI010000191.1 GCA_025454495.1 Anaerolineae bacterium | reverse complement strand
TTTTAGCGGCCTGCCACAGGTGAAGAAAGTCATCTGATCGCCGTGATGGGCTGCCGCTGCTAACTGAGATCATCATTCTCCCGGCCGGAACGGGTTTTGCGCCGGCGGCGGCGCGGGTTCAGGCGATAGAGCAGGTTGTTCAGGCTGCGCTGAAGCTGCGTGATGCGCCTGCGCCAGCGGGCAAAGGTATACAGAAACTGGCGGCGCTGGCGGTTAAAGCGGGCCGGCTCCGCATCCGAAGGAGCCACCCACTGGATGACGGTGGCCGCCCAGGTTAGCCCGCCGCCAAAGCCCACCAGCACAATATGATCGTTGGGCTTGATGCGCTTTTGCTCCAGCGCTTCGCACAGCGCGATGGGGATGGAGGCGGCCGAGGTGTTGCCGTAACGCTCCACATTGCTCATGAAACGGTTGATGTCCAGCCGCAGCTTTTTGGCCACCGAAGCCAGAATCCGCTGATTCGCCTGGTGGGGCACAATGAGGCTGATGTCGTCCAGTTCCAGCCCGGCTTTGTCCAGGCACTGGCGAATGCCTTCATCGACCACGCGGGTGGCAAATTTAAAGACTTCGCTGCCGGCCATATACATCTTGTTCAGCTTATGCTCGCCGGGTTCGCGGGCGCTGGTGGTGGGGATGGCCAGCAGGTCGCAGCCTGCGCCATCGGAGCGCAGCACGCTGGCCAGCACGCCGCCGGGCTGTTCGCTGGCCCGCAGCACCACCGCCCCCGCGCCATCGCCGAACAGGATGCAGGTGCTGCGATCCTGCCAGTCCATCACCCGGCTCATGGTTTCCGTGCCGATCACCAGCGCAGTTTTCATGCTGCCGGAGCGAATGGACTGCGCGGCCATGTCGATGGCGTATACGAAGCCGGAGCAGGCTGCGCTCAGGTCAAACGCGCCGGCACGGCTGGCCCCCAGCCAGTCCTGGATGAGGCTGGCGGTGCCGGGGAAAACATGTTCCGGCGTGGAGGTGGCCACCACGATTAAATCCAGGTCAACGGGCAGAATATCGGCCACTTCCAGCGCGTGCCGGGCGGCGTTGTAACCCAGGGTGGCCGCCGATTCTTTCTCCCCGGCGATGCGGCGTTCCCGAATGCCGGTGCGTTCCCGAATCCAGGTATCATCGGTTTCGACGAAAGCAGAAATATCGTCGTTGGTGAGCACCGCTTCCGGGACAGCCATGCCCCAGCCGACGATGTGGGCATAGGCGCGGCCTGTGCCGCTGCCATTGGAGCCTGCGTTACGAGTGGCCATTGTGATTGTATCTACCCAGGATGAGCACAGCGTTATGCCCGCCAAACCCAAACGCATTGCTCATCACATGCTGGAGGGGGCGTGAAAGGCCCTGATGCGGGGTGTAATTCAGGTCACACTCCGGGTCCGGGGTATCCAGATTGATGGTGGGCGGGACGAAATTGTCCCGGAGCGCCATCACACAGAAGACGGCCTCAATGGCCCCGGCCGCGCCCAGGGCGTGCCCGGTCACCGATTTGGTGGAGCTGATGGGGATATTGTAGGCCTGTTCGCCGAAGGCGACTTTGATAGCGCGGGTTTCGGCGGCATCGTTCAGCGGGGTGCCGGTGCCGTGGGCATTGATGTAGTGGATGTCCTCCGGGGCCAGCCCGGCATCGTGCAGGGCGAGCTGCATGGCCCGCGCCGCGCCTTCGCCGGTTTCGATGGGCGCGGTGGGGTGGTGCGCGTCCGACGTGTGCCCGTAGCCGATCACTTCGGCATAAATTTTTGCGCCGCGGGCCTGCGCGTGTTCCAGGCTTTCCAGCACCAGGGTGGCCGCGCCTTCGGCCGGCACGAAGCCATCCCGGTCTTTATCGAACGGGCGCGAGGCTTTTTGTGGCTCGCCGTTGCGGTGCGACAGGGCTTTCATGTTGTTGAAGCCGGCCATGGTGAAGGGCACAATGGCCGCCTCGGTGGAGCCGGCCAGCATCACCCGGGCCTGCCCGCGGCGGATGATTTCGGCGGCTTCGCCGATGCAGTTGTTGCCGGTGGCGCAGGCGGTGGTAATGTTGAAATTGGGCCCGCGCAGCCCCAGTTCCAGCGACACTTTGCCAGAAGCGGCATCAATCAGCAGTTTGGGGATGGCCAGCGGGCTAACGCCGCGATGCCCTTTATGCTCCAGGTCCAGGATGGTTTCCGCCAGCGCTTCGATGCCGCCAATGCCGCTGCCGATGATGCAGCCGATGTCGTAGCGATTGTCATCGGTGACGACGTAGCCGCTGTCGGCCAGCGCCTGGCGCGAAGCCGCCACCGCCAGATGAGCGAAACGGTCTGAGCGGCGGGCTTCTTTTTTGCCCAGCAGGGCATCGGCATCAAAGCCTTTTACTTCCCCGGCGATGTGGTTGGCCACCAGCGACAGATCAAAGCGCGTGATGGTGGCAATACCACTGCGGCCGGCCGCCGCATTGCCCCACGCCTCCTGTACGGTGTTGCCTGTCGCGCAGAAAATGCCCATCCCGGTAATGACGACACGGGTTTTACCCATGTTTCCCCTCCTCTGTACGTACCCATGTATTAAAACCCGATGATCGGTCAGACGTTGCCCGACCTGCGGGTGTTATCCTGCGGGGGCCGTGTTATAATGCCCGGCACAGGCTCCGGGAGATTATAATCAGCACCCCTCTGAATCAGAAGCAAAAACCCGGTTAATCACCCAGCGTATGATTCTCGTCACCGGCGCAGCAGGTTTCATCGGCAGGTCTTTGATACGGCAGTTGATGACTGAACAACTGCCGGTGCGGGTGCTGCTGCCAGAGTATCAGACGCGCCGGCTGCCCTGGAAACGTGAGGATCCGGCGGCACCGGAGATCGTCGTGGGCCATGTGCTGGATGAAGAAGCCCTCTTTCAGGCGGCGACGGGGGCCCATACGATTGTGCATCTGGCCAGCGCCCAGTGGTGGGGCCGCCAGCGTGACCTGGAACGGGTGGATTTATCTGGCACGCGCAATTTGATCGCTGTGGCCCGCTCGGCCCGCGCCGGCCGGCTCATCTACCTCAGCCAGCAGGGGGCCGCGCCGTCATCCGCGTATATGCTGCATCGCATCAAAGGGCAGGCGGAAGAACTGGTACGCAACAGCGGGCTGGCCTATACCATCCTGCGCCCCGGCGTGGTCTTTGGCCCGGACGATGCCTTCATCAATCACATCGCCATGATGCTGCGGGTGAACCCGTTTTTCTTCCTCATGCCCGGCCAGGGCGAAGTGGTGCTGCACCCGCTGTATATTGATGATCTGGTCAAAGCCATCATGCGCTGCCTGGAGTCGCTGGATGCAGTTGACCGGACGATTGAGATGGGCGGGCAGGAATATACCACGCTGGATGACCTGCTGCGTACCGTGATGCGCGTCACCGGCATGTATCGCCCCATCATTGCCGTGCCGCCGTACCTGCTGCGCTGGGTGACGTTCGTGTACAGCCGGCTGCTGCCGCGCACCCTGATGACCCCGCAGTGGCTGGATATTCTGGCCACGCATCGCACAGCCAGCCTGAGCAATATGTACGATCATTTTGGTTTTCAGCCGCGCCGCTTTGAAGATACCCTGTTAACCTATCTGCCACAGCAGCGACATTTTTTCCGGCTGCTGCGGTATACTTTTCGTCGCCGGCCGGGCCGCATTTAGCGCCCGGCGAGCCTGCCAGGAGCCTGCGCCGCATGACTTCACTGCCGACCGATGCCCCGCTGACGGCATCGCTGACGATTCGCACGCTGCAAACGGCCCGCGATATGGAAGCGGCCGTCGAACTCCAGAAGATTTACTGGGGCGAGGATATGGCGGCGCTGGTGCCGGCGCACATGCTGCTGTCGCTGCGTGGCCATGGCGGGCACCTGCCGGCCGCTTTCGATGGCGACCGCATGGTGGGCCTGCTGATCGGCTTCATTGGCGCAGATTTGGCCGATGACACCGATGCCAGCCCGGTCGCGCAGCGGCTGCTGGTGATGTCCAAGCGGATGGTGGTGCTGCCGGAATATCGCAGCCACAACATCGGCACGCTGCTGAAGCTGGCCCAGCGCGATTTTGCCCGCCGCTGCGGCATTGAGCTGGTGACATGGACGTTTGACCCGCTGCTGGCCCGCAATGCCTATCTCAATCTGTGCAAACTGGGCGGCGTGGGCCAGCGCTATGTGCTCAATTATTTTGGCGTGGCGGCCGAACATGCCCGGCTGACCGAAGACCGGATCGTGGTGAACTGGTGGGTCAATCATCCGCATACGGTGGCACATATTGCCGGGCAGGCACCGAAATTGAGCCTGAGCGACCACCTGGCCGCCGGGGCGCGGCTGCTCAACCCTGTCGATACCGCCACCGGCGAATGGCCGCAGCCGGCTGCGGCCGTGCTGCCCCCGGATGGGGCGACGGTGCTGGTGGAAATCCCGGCCGAGGCGCTGCACCTGGAGCAGGCGCAGCCGGCCCTGCTGCGGGCCTGGCGCGATCATGTGCGGGCGGTGATGCAGCCGGTGCTGGCGGCCGGGTATATCGCCACCGATTTTGTGCGTGAAGGCCGCCGTACAGCTTATGTATTCACCCGCGATGACGGGTCTTTTGTCTTCAGCGGGCATTGATGAGGAGCCTATCTTGAAACCGATTACGATTACAGCGATTCACCTGTATCCCATCGCCATGCCCTACCTGGAGCCGCTGCGTACCAGCTTCGGGCAGGAACCGTTTAAAGCCGCGGTCATCATCGAAGTCGTCACCCGTGAGGGCAGCAGCGGGTGGGGCGAGGCTTCGGTGGAGATTAACCCTGGCTACGGCAGCGAAACGATGGGCACCGGCTACCATGTGTTGCAAGAATTTTTGCTGCCTCTGCTGCTGGGCCAGACCATCACCAGCCCGACGGAGGTGCCGGCCCATTTAAAATCGGTGCGGGGCAACAAACACGCCAAACACGGGCTGGAAGCCGCGGTGTGGGATGCCTTCGCCCGCGTGAATGCGCTGCGCCTGGCCGACCTGCTGGCGGCGTATTTGCCGGCGGGCCATGCTTCTAAGGGCTATGCCTGGGTGGGTGTGAGCATCGGCATTCAGCCCACGCTGGCCGCCACCCTGGAGATCATCCACAAACGGCTGGCCCAGGGCTATGAGCGCATCAAGCTGAAGATTAAGCCCGGCTGGGATGTGGAACTGGCCCGCGGCATTCGCCAGGCGCTGCCCGATGTGATGCTGATGCTGGATGCCAACAGCGCCTATACCCTGGCGGATGTGGCCCATTTGCAGCAGCTTGACGCTTTCGATTTGCTGATGATTGAGCAGCCCCTGGGCGATGAAGATATTTACCAGCACAGCCAGTTGCAGCCGCAGCTTACCAGCCGCATTTGCCTGGATGAAAGCATTAAGTCGGCGGATGATCTGCGCCTGGCGCTGCAACTGGGGGCGCTGCGTGTGCTGAACCTGAAACCGGCGCGGGTGGGCGGCTTCACTGAATGCCTGGAGATTTACCGCGTGTGCGTGGCGCATGATCTGCCGCTGTGGATTGGCGGGATGCTGGAAACGGGCATCGGCCGGGCGGCCAACGTGGCGCTGGCTTCGCTGCCGGGGGTAACGCTGCCCTGCGATATTTCGGCGACGGATCGCTATTTTGACCCGGATTTGACCGAACCGCCGTTTGTGCTGCAACCGGGCAGCCGGCTGGCCGTGCCGGCCGGCGCGGGCATCGGGGTGACGCTGCAACGCGAGCGTTTGCAGGCGGCCGTGGCGCAGTGGGAAACCACCAGACCGTACAGCCTGGGATGAGAGGGGATGACGATGGGCGTGTTTAAAGATACAACGATTGGCTTTATCGGCGGCGGGGTGATGGGGACGGCCATGATCGGCGGGCTGCTCTCCAAAGACCTCATCCCGCGCGAGAATATTGTGGTGGCCGACCCGTATATGGAGCAGGGCGAAAAGCTGGTCAACAAATATGGCATTCGCTACACCCAGGACAATATGGAAGCCTGCCGCGAAGCCGATATTCTGGTGCTGTCGGTGAAGCCGCAGGTGATGGACAGGGTGATGGCCCCCATGCGCGGGCGGGTGGATCATGTGGGGCTGGTGCTGAGCATCGTGGCCAGCATCAAAATGCAAACCATGGTCAGCGCGCTGCTCAATTCGCGCGTGGTGCGTTCCATGCCCAATACCCCGGCGCAGATCGGGCAGGGGATGACGGTGTGGTGTGCCACCCATGAGGTGATGGAACGGCAGCATCAGCAGGCGGCGGCGCTGCTGGGGGCCCTGGGCGAACAGCTTTATGTGGATGATGAGCGCCTGCTGGATATGGCCACCGCGCTGAATGGCAGCGGCCCCGGCTTCGTGTTTTTGTTCATGGAAGCCATGATTGATGCCGGCGTGCGGATGGGCTTCAGCCATCGGGATGCCAGCCGGCTGGTGCTGCAAACCCTGCGCGGCTCCATCAATTTTGCCGCGGAATCGGGCGAGCACCCGGCCATTTTGCGCAACCAGGTCACCAGCCCCGGCGGCACGACGGCGGCCGGGTTGTATGAACTGGAGAAAATGAACCTGCGGACGGCCGTGGCCGAGGGCATCTGGGCAGCGTATCAGCGGGCGGTGAGCCTGGGCAACCGCGACGTGGACGAAAAATAGCCTTCGGGCGGCATCACGGAGGGGGCCGGCTGACCGGGCCCCCCGTGCCGGGCATCTACAGCTTTTCCGCCACGCTTTTCCCCTGGGTAAATTGCAGCAGGTAATCCGGCCCGCCTGCTTTGGTATCGGTGCCACTCATGTTAAAGCCGCCGAAGGGATGCACATTCACCAGCGCCCCGGTGCATTTGCGGTTGAGATATAAATTGCCCACATGAAATTCGCGCCGGGCCTGTTCCAGGCGTTCCCGCCGGCTGCTGAAGACCGCGCCGGTCAGGCCGTAAGCGGTGTTGTTGGCGATGCGCAGCGCGTCATCAAAATCTTTGGCCCGGATGAGCGCCAGCACGGGCCCGAAGATTTCTTCCTGGGCCAGGCGGGCATCGGCGGCGATGTCGCCGAAGACAGTGGGCGGGATGAAATAGCCGTTGTCGTTGCTTTCGATCACCTGGCCGCCGGTGAGCAGCGTGCCTTCCCGGGCCCCCAGGTCAATGTAGCTGCGGATGCGTTCATACGCCTCCTGGTCAATCACCGGCCCCAGGCTGATGTCGGCGCTGGTATCGGTCGGGCCCAGGCTGAGCTGCTGCGCCCCGGCCACCACGCGCTGCGCCACCGCGTCATAGATGGCATCCACCAGGATGGCCCGCGAGCCAGCCGAGCATTTTTGCCCCTGAAAACCAAACGCGCCGGCCACGATGCCTTCGGCGGCGGCATCCAGGTCGGCCGTTTCATCCACGATGACGGCATTCTTGCCGCCCATCTCCAGGATGGCCCGCTTCAGCCATTTTTGCCCCGGCTGCACGCGGGCCGCGGTTTCGTAAATTTTTACGCCCACCGCCTGCGACCCGGTGAAGGCGATGAAGCGCGTCTGTGGATGCTCCACCATGCGCCCGCCCACCACCGCGCCATCGGCATGGGTGAGGAAGTTGAGCACGCCATCCGGCAGCCCGGCGTTCCAGAATAATTCGGCCACTTTCCAGCCGATGAGGGGCGTTTGTTCCGCCGGCTTCAGGACGACGGTATTGCCGGCCACGATGGCCGCCGCGGTCATGCCGGCCAGGATGGCGTTGGGGAAGTTCCACGGCGGGATGATGGCCCCCACCCCTAACGGAATATACTGAAGCTGAAGCTGTTCCGGCGGGTAGGCCGTCAGCATATGGCTGCTGTCCGCCAGGCGCAAAATCTGGCGGGCGTAATACTCCATAAAATCAATCGCTTCGGCGGTATCAATTTCGGCTTCCCACCAGCTTTTGCCGGCTTCCAGCACCATGGTGGCGTTAAATTCAAAGCGACGGCGGCGCATATCGGCGGCGGCTTTCAGCAGGTAGCGGCTGCGTTCCTGGGCGGGGGTGTGCTGCCAGGTGGCAAAGGCCGCTGCTGCCGCTTCGATGGCGCGGTCGGTGTGGGCCACGGTCGCATTCGGGAAATGCGCCAGCACCTCGCCGGGGCGGGCCGGGTTGCGGCTGGCAAACGTATCCGTCAGGGTGAAGCGTTCCCCGCCGATAACACCGGGATACGTGCGGCCCATCTCACTTTGCACCGCCGCCAGCGCCTGCTGCATGGCGGCGCGGTTCTCCGGGCGGCTAAAATCGGTAAAGGGTTCATTGCTAAACGGGCGCAGTGGCTCAAGTGTAGCAAAAATGTTGAGAGTCCGGTGAGCAACCTGCTATTCTGGCACAGCACAGGTTTGTGAAAAAGTAGACATTCAAGGGTGGATAAGCTACAATGCTCCTGCTTTGCGAATATGGCTATAAAAGCGCCTGCTGCGCTTGAGAAGCAACACCATCCGGCAGGGGACTGCCAGAGTATTCAGACCCGTTATAACCAGAGGAGCCTGAAGTGGCGGAAAATATCTTCGAGTCCATTCTTAAACAAATCGAAAACTACACACCCAGCCTGGAAGCAGTCGAGGTGGGGTATGTAGAAGAAGTGGGCGATGGGATTGCCCGCGTCACCGGCCTGAACAATGTGCGCTACAACGAACTGGTGCGCTTTGAAAACGGGACCATCGGCATCGCCTTCAACCTGGAAAAAGGCAACGTCGGTATCATCATCATGGGTGCTTATGATGATATTCAGGAAGGCGACCGGGTATCGCCCCTGGGACGTATCGCCTCGGTGCCGGTGGGCAAGGGGCTGCTGGGGCGCGTGGTGGATGCCCTGGGGAACCCCATTGATGGCAAAGGGCCCATCCAGTTTGAGGAATACTATAACATTGAGCGCATCGCCCCCGGCGTGATGGAGCGTAAAGGCGTGGGTCGCCCGGTGCAGACGGGCATCCTGGCGATTGACGCAATGATCCCGATCGGCCGCGGCCAGCGTGAGCTGATTATCGGCGACCGGCAGACGGGTAAAACGGCCGTGGCGCTGGATACCGTGGTGAACCAGCGCGGCGAAAACCTGTACTGCATTTACGTGGCGGTGGGCAAGCGGCGCGGTGAACTGGCGCGTATTCGCCAGACGCTGGAAGACAACGGCGCGATGGAATATACCGTGATCGTGGCCGCTTCGGCTTCGGATGCGGCGGCGCTCCAGTATATTGCGCCCTATTCCGGCTGTGCCATCGGCGAATGGTTCATGGAAAATGGCATGGACGCGCTGGTGATCTACGATGACCTGTCCAAACATGCCGCGGCTTACCGCCAGGTGTCGCTGCTGCTGCGCCGCCCGCCCGGCCGCGAAGCCTTCCCCGGCGATGTGTTCTACCTGCACAGCCGGTTGCTGGAACGTGCCGCCCAGTTGAGCGATGATCGTGGCGGCGGCAGCCTGACGGCCCTCCCCGTCATCGAAACCCTGCTCGGCGACGTATCGGCCTTTGTGCCTACCAACGTCATTTCCATCACCGATGGCCAGATTTACCTGGAAGGCGACCTGTTTTATGCCGGTCAGCGCCCGGCGTTGAACACCGGTATCAGCGTGAGCCGCGTGGGCAGCGCCGCCCAGACCAAAGCCATGCGGACGGTCGCCGGCGGTCTGCGCCTGCAAATGGCCCAGTTCCGCTCCCTGGCCGCTTTCGCCCAGTTCGGCTCCAACCTGGATAAATCCACCCAGGAACAGCTTGATCGCGGGATGCGCCTGAACGAATTGTTCAAACAGGCGCAGTATCAGACGCTGGCAGTGGAAGACCAGGTGGCCATGATCTTCGCCGGCACGGAAGGCCTGCTGGACGTGATCCCGGTGGAACGGGTGGGCGAATGGAAGCGCGATTTCCTGCGGGCGTTTGCCACCCAGTTCGCTGATATTAAAAAGGCCCTGCGGGCCGGCATCGGCGGGTCGCTGTCCGATGATCTGAAGGCGCAGATTCGGAATGCGATTAAATCCTTTAACGCGACCTGGAGCTAATCCGGTTGACCGGGGAAGGAGGGGCTGAATGCCACCCTTAAGAGAAGTACGCAATCGCATCAAAAGCGTGAAAAACATCTCGCAGATCACACGGGCGCTGGAAGCAGTATCTGCCTCCAGAGTGCGCAAAGCCCAGGCGCGGGTGCTGGCCAGCCGGGCCTACGCCCAGAAAGCCTGGGAAATTCTGCTGAACATCCAGAACGCCTCGGCCGGCGCGGTGGCGCACCCGCTGCTGATGGAACGCGAAACCATTCAGAAGGTGCTGGTGGTGCTGATTACGTCCGACCGTGGTCTGGCCGGGTCGTACAACGCCAACATCATCCGCGTGACGGAGCGTTTCACCGAGCGCATCGGCCGGCCCGTGCAGTATGTGACGGTGGGGCGCAAAGGGCGCGATTCGCTGGTGCGGGCCGGCGAGCCGGTGATCGCTGAATTTAGCGATATGCCGGCCGAACCGCGCATCAGTGATGTGGCCCCCATCGCCCGCCTGGCCATTGATGCGTTCCTGAAAGGCGATGTGGACGAAGTGCTGATCGCCTATACGGACTTTGTGAACATGCTGGCGCAGCGCCCGACGGTGCTGCCCTGGCTGCCGCTGACCACCCATGCCGAAGCGCGGCGGGTGGCCGGCGAGTTCATCAAGGATGTGCCGCAAATTTCCAGCAGCGCCACCAATTACGATTATGAGCCGAGCGCGGCGGCGGTGCTGGATGAAATTGTGCCCCGCTTCACCGAACTGCAATTGTACCAGGCGCTGCTGGAAGCCCAGGCCAGCGAACATGCAGCCCGTATGTCCGCCATGAAGAACGCCACGGACAACGCCTCGCAGTTGATCGGCGACCTGACGCTGGAATACAACAAAGCCCGCCAGGCTTCCATCACCAGCGAAATTCTGGACATTGTGGGCGGCGCGAATGCGCTGCAACAATCCATTGATAATATGGCCGCGGCCATTGTGCGGGCGGCTGACCAGGCTGTGGCAGTCGCGTCCCCGATGCTGGCCGCGGTGGCGGCCCCTGCGCCGGTACGCAGCGCCGCGGCCACGCAAATCCTGCCCGCCCAGGCGGAAGCCCCCGCGCCGCCGGCCCGTAAAGGTGGCCGCGAAGCCCCGGCCGGCGATAACCTGAAGGTGGTGGAAGGCATCGGCCCTAAGATGGAAGCCGCGCTGAAAGCCGCCGGCATTGATACCTACGTCAAACTGGCGGAGGCGACCGAAGATGAACTGCGGGCGGCCATCAACGCCGCCGGCATGAAGCTTGCGCCCGGCCTGGGTACCTGGGCCAAACAATCCCGGCTGGCGGCCGAGGGCGCATGGGCCGCGCTGGAAGATTATAAGAATACCCTGGTCGGTGGCCGCGAACCGGATGCATAACTAACCCTAACCCTCTGAGGAGACAGGCATGAGCGAAGTGAAAGGGACCGTTACCCAGGTGCTGGGTAACGTGGTGGACGTAGAATTCCCGGCCGGGCAACTGCCGGATATTTTTCATGCGCTGCGGGTGCCGCGCACGAATATCAAGGGCGAAACCATCGAAGATTTGATTTTGGAAGTGGAACTGCTGCTGGGCGACAGCGAAGTGCGCTGCGTGGCCATGGACGCAACCGATGGCCTGTCCCGCGGGATGGCCGTTTTCGCCACCGGTGCGCCCATCGCGGTGCCGGTGGGGCAGGCTTCCCTGGGGCGCATTTTTAACGTGCTGGGCAAGCCCATTGATATGGGTGCCGAAGTCCCCGCCGAAACCCCGCGCCGGCCCATCCATGCCTCTGCGCCGTCGTTTGAAGAACAGGCGACCCGCATCCAGGTCTTTGAAACCGGCCTGAAAGTGATTGACCTCATCGCCCCGATGACCAAAGGCGGCAAAACCGGCATCTTTGGCGGCGCGGGCGTGGGCAAAACGGTGACGATCCAGGAACTGATTAACTCCATCGCCATCGAACACGATGGCCTGTCGGTGTTTGCCGGCGTGGGGGAACGCACCCGCGAAGGCACCGACCTGTATCACGAAATGAAAGAAGCGGGCGTGCTGGATAAGCTGGCCATGGTGTTCGGCCAGATGAACGAACCGCCCGGCGTGCGCCTGCGCGTGGCCCTCACCGGGCTGACGATGGCCGAGCATTTCCGCGACCAGGGTAAGGATGTGCTGATCTTCATTGACAACATCTTCCGCTACTCGCTGGCGGGTGCCGAAGTATCGGCGCTGCTGGGCCGGATGCCCTCCGCTGTGGGCTACCAGCCCAACCTGGCGGAAGAAATGGGGATGCTCCAGGAACGCATCACCTCCACCCGCAACGGGTCGATCACGTCCATGCAGGCGGTGTATGTGCCGGCGGACGATTATTCTGACCCCGCGCCGGTGGCCGTGTTCACCCACCTGGACAGCACCATCGCGCTGGAACGCTCCATCGCCGCCAAAGGCATCTTCCCGGCCGTGGATCCGCTGTCCAGCACCAGCAACATTCTGAACCCGGCCGTGGTGGGCGAAGATCACTATCGCACCGCCCGCGAAGTGCAGAAAGTGCTCCAGCGCTACAAGGAACTTCAGGACATCATCGCCATCCTGGGCGTGGAAGAATTGTCCGACGATGATAAGCTGCTGGTGGCGCGGGCCCGCAAGATCGAAAACTTCCTCAGCCAGCCCATGCGCGTGGCGGCCCAGTTCACCGGGCGCGAAGGTAAATACGTGTCCATCCGCGAAACCGTGCGCGGCTTCCGTATGATCCTGGATGGCGAAGTCGATCATATCCCGGAAGCCGATTTCTACATGACCGGCCCCATTGACGACGTGCTGCAACGCTACGAAACTCGCCGTAAAGCCGGTTAATGTGAGCGCGGCGGGCCTCTTCAGCCGGAGAGGCCCCGCCCCCCACAGGGAGAGGATGCCATGCCCATTCATGTTGAACTGGTGACGCAGGAACGCAAAGTTTTTGAGGAAAAAGAAGCCGATATTGTGGTGCTGCCGGCCGCCGAAGGCGAAATGGGCGTGCTGCCCAACCATGCGCCGCTACTGACCACGCTCGGTTTTGGCGAGATGGTGGTACGCAAGGGCAACGCCGAAGAACGCTTCGCCATTTACGGCGGCGTGGTCGATGTGCGCCCGGATAAAGTGGTGGTGCTGGCCGATACGGCCGAGTCTTCCTTCAAAATTGATCTGGAGAAGGTGGAAGCTGCCCGTGCCCGCGCGGCCCGAATGCTGGCCGATGGCGTGCCCAATGAGCTGAACCGCGATGTGGCTGTGGAACTGCGTAAAGCCGAGCTGGCGCTGCGCCTGAGCCGCAAAGTGAATAACAACAGCGGGGCGGGCAAAGTGCGTATTCTGGATGACGACGAATAAGCCTCCCGCGCAGCAGCACCCAGCACAGCGCCCGGCATGACCGGGCGTTGTTTTTGACCGGCGCTATAATAGAGAGTGACGCGGCCGGTTCCCCGGTCTGGCGGTGGCCGTGGATGCAGTGTGAAGCATAGAGCAGGAACAGGACATTATGGGGTTGTTCTCCAAACGCCTGGGGGTGGACCTGGGCACGGTCAATGTGCTGATCTACGAAGGCGGGCAGATCGTCCTTCAGGAGCCATCGCTGGTGGCGCTGGAAGTGGGCGAGGAAGAACGCATCGTGGAAGTGGGGCAGCCGGCCCGCGAAATGATGGGGCGTGTGGACGATGAGGATATTCAAATTGTGCGCCCGCTGCAAAACGGAGTCATTGCCGATTATGAAGTGACCGAATACATGCTCGGTTATTTCTTCAACAAAGTGGCCGGGCGGCTGAGCCTGTTCCGCCCGACGGTGATGGTATCGGTGCCGTGGGGCGTAACCAGCGTGGAGAAGCGGGCGGTGGAAGCGGCGGTGCTGGCCGCGGGGGCCCGTGAAGTGTATATGATCCCGGAACCGCTGGCCGCCGCCATTGGTGCCGGCCTGCCGGTGGGCACCCCGGCCGGCGATATGGTGGTGAACATTGGCGGTGGTATCAGCGAAGCGGCCGTGCTGACCATGAACAACATCATCCGGGCCGAAAGCGGGCGCATTGGCGGCATTCGTATGGATGAAGCCATCATGAGCTACATCCGCCGCAAATACAACCTCACCATCGGGCAGCCCACGGCCGAATCGGTCAAAATTCAGGTGGGGGCCGCCGTGAACCTGCCGCAGCCCATGTCCATGGATGTGCAGGGGCGCGATAACGTCAGCGGGCTGCCGCGTACCGTGACCATGACCACCGGCGAAGTGGTGGAAGCGCTGGCCGAACCGCTGAACCAGATCGCCAGTGTGGTGCGTAACGTGCTGTCCAACACGCCGCCGGAACTGGCCTCCGATATTATTGATCGCGGCATTGTGCTCACCGGCGGCGGGGCGCTGCTGCGCGGCATTGACCAGTTCCTGACCAAACAAACCGGCGTGCCGGTGTACCGCGCCGATAACCCGCTGATCGTGGTGGCGGCCGGGGCCGGGCGGGCGCTGAACGATCAGGCCCTGCTGCGGCGCATCGCTGCCATGTACACCCGTTGATCTCCGCCCGGCAACTTTATTTGCCGCCGTTGCCGGTGTGCAGGTAGTAGGTCATGTGCTGCATATGGATCACCGGGTCAATGTATTCGACCTTCACGCCATCCGGCACATTGAGATTAATGGGCGCATAATTCAAAATCGCCCGGATGCCGGCCGCCACCAGCCGGTCAGCCACACCCTGAGCAAATTCCGCCGGCACGGCCAGCATCGCCATTTGTACCTGGTTGGCATGGATCACCTGCTCCAGGTCGGCAATGGATTGCACGGTCAATTCGCCGATCTTTTGCCCCACTTTCTCCGGCGAGGCATCGAACACCCAGGCAATGCGAAAGCCGCGATGAATGAAGCCGCGGTAATGGGT
>JALOOI010000190.1 GCA_025454495.1 Anaerolineae bacterium | reverse complement strand
ATAGTGATAGCTGTGTGCGCTTCTCCGGCGCAGCCGATACATCTTCAACCACCCGCTTTATTTACAGGATGCAGCCATGAAAAAATTACCCGTTCTCTTCCTCATCGCGGCGCTGGCAGTGGTGGCGGTCTTCAGCCGCAACGCCGTGCAGCCGGTGCGTGCTCAGGGTGAACCCCTGATTATTGAAAGCTGGCGTAATGATGACCTCACCATCTGGCGCGATGTCATCATCCCGGCCTTCAACGCGCAGTATCCCGATATTCAGGTGGAATTCCAGCCTTCGCCCCCGGCCGATTACAACGGGCTGCTGAACAGCAAGCTGGAAGCCGGTACCGCCGGCGACCTCATCACCTGTCGCCCCTTCGATGCTTCGCTGGATCTGTTCAACGATGGCTACCTGGCCTCGCTGAATGACCTGCCCGGCATGGAAAACTTCAGCGATGTCGCCCGCAGCGCCTGGATTACCGATGACGGCTCCGATGTCTTCTGCGTGCCCATGGCCTCGGTCATTCACGGCTTCATCTACAATGCCGATGTCTTCGCCGAACTGGGGCTGGAAGAACCGGCCACCGAAGCCGAATTTTACGCCCTGCTGGAGGCCATCCGCGCTGACGGCCGTTATGCGCCGCTGGTGATGGGCACCGCTGACCAGTGGGAATCCGCCACGGTGGGCTTCCAGAACATCGGCCCCAATTACTGGGGTGGCGAAGCCGGCCGCCTGGGCCTCATTGATGGCAGCGCTCAGTACAATACCGATGGCTTCCTGGCCGCCTTTGAAGCCCTGTCGCAGTGGCAGCCCTACCTCATCGACGGCTACCAGTCGCTGAAATACCCGGATGCCCAGAGCGCCTTCACCCTGGGCCTGGGCGCGATCTACCCCTCCGGCTCCTGGGAAATCAGCGGGTTCCGCGCCAATGCCGACTTTGAACTGGGCGCGTTCAAGCCCCCGTTACCCGAAGGTGCCAGCGACTGCTACATCAGCGACCACACCGACATCGCCCTGGGCATGAACGCCGCCATCAGCGATGACAAACGCGAAGCCGCGCTCACCTTCCTGGCATGGATGACCACGCCGGAATTTGCCGAACTCTATTCCAACGCGCTGCCGGGCTTCTTCACCCTCAGCAGCCACAGCATCACCCTGGAAGACCCGCTGGCCCAGGAATTCCTGAGCTGGCGCGGCGAATGCCAGTCCACCATTCGCTCGTCGTACCAGATTTTGTCCCGCGGGGAACCCAACAACGAAACTGAACTGTGGGGAGCCAACGCGCGGATGCTGAACGGCGAGATCACCGCGCAGGAAGCGGCCGACATCATCCAGCAGGGGCTGGAAGCCTGGTACGCGCCGCAGCAGGGTTCCTGAACCATCGCGTCCGGGCGGGGCGGGGCGGCCTTTCGGCGGCTCCGCCGGCCCGGCCGGGGTGGGGTATACACCAGGGGGCGGCACCCGGCCGCCCCGCGGTCATCTATCCACAGAGCCGGTGAGTATGGTCTAACTTATGACCCCTGCCCGCAGAGCCTTTCCCTGGCACATCCTTGTTTTTCTCGCCCCCGCGTGCCTCGTCTACACGCTGTTCATGATTTACCCGCTGCTGGACACGCTGCGCCTGAGCCTGTATGCCCCGGTGCCGGAGGTGCGCGGCGCGGTGCAGTTCGTGGGGCTGGCCAATTATCAGACGCTGCTCACCGACCCGCTGTATGCCCCGCGCGTGCAGGGGGCCATCGTCAATAATTTTGAATTTTTCTTCATTCACATGTTTGTGCAAAACCCCATCGGGCTGCTGCTGGCCACCGTGCTGGCCTCGCAGTTCGTCTACGGGCGCTCGGTCTATCGCACGCTCATTTTTTTGCCCACCATTTTATCGTTTGTGCTGGTGGGCTTCATCTGGAACAGCATCCTGCTGCATCCCCAGTGGGGGGTGGTGCGCAACATCGCCACCGAAATCGGCATTCAGGGCTGGTTTGCCCCCTGGCGCTGGGCCGGCGAAGAAAGCGGGGCGCTCACGGTGATGTCGCTCATTTCGGTGTGGCAGTACGTGGGCATTCCGTTGATGCTGTTTCTGGCCGCGCTGGTGAGCCTGCCGGATGAACTGATCGAAGCGGCGCGGGTGGACGGCGCGACTGCCTGGGGCATCTTCTGGCGCATTAAATTACCGCTGCTGCTGCCGACCATCGGCATTGTGGGGGTGCTGACCTTTGTGGGCAACTTTAACGCCTTCGACCTCATCTACACCGTCAAAGGCGGGCTGGCCGGCCCCAACTTCACCACCGACCTGATGGCCACCTTTTTTCACCGTACCTTCTTCGGCTTTCAGTTGCAATCCGGCAACCCCACCATGGGCGCGACCATCGCCGGGGTGCTGTTTGTGATTATTCTGGGCGGGGTGATGCTGTACCTGTTCGGCTTTCAGCGCCGCCTGCTGCGGGTGGAGTATTAACCATGGCGACTCTGGCATCTGTTTCGCCCGCGGCCCGCAGCCCCTGGTGGGAACGCTGGCATGTGTCGCGCTATGTGCAGCTTGGGCTGGCCCATGCGCTGCTGCTGAGCTATACGCTGCTGGCAGTGGGCCCGGTGCTGCTGCTGGTGATTAACGCCTTCAAAAATCGGCGGGCCATCTTTGAAAATCCCTATGCCATCGCCCTGCCCGGCGACCCCACCTTCAGCATGGCCGGCTTTGAAACCGTCCTGGGCAACAGCAATTTCCCCCTCTACTTCCGTAACAGCGTGATCGTGGTGCTGGCGGCGCTGCTGCTCATCCTGTGGTTTGGCTCCATGGCGGCCTTTGCCCTCTCGGAATACGAATTTCGCGGCAATACGCTGCTGGGCCTGTATCTGTCCATCGGCATCATGATCCCCATTCGCCTGGGGTCGGTGAGCCTGATTGAGCTGATGGTGAACCTGGGGCTGATTAATACGCTGGCCGCGCTGATCCTGGTGTATACGGCCAACGGGCTGCCGCTGGCGATTTTTGTGCTGTCGTCCTTCATGCGCGAAGTGCCGCGCGATTTGAAAGATGCCGCGCGGGTGGACGGCGCGAGCGAATACCGCATTTACGCGCTCATCCTGCCCCTCATCCGCCCGGCCCTGGGCACCATTGCCGTCTTCAACCTCATCCCGGTGTGGAATGATCTGTGGTTCCCGCTGATCCTGGCGTCGTCCGAGCCGGTGAAGACCGTCACCCTGGGGACGCAGGTGTTTGTGGGCCAGTTCGCCAATGATTACAATGCCATGCTGGCCTCGATGACGATTTCGATGGTGCCCATCATCGTGCTGTACATTATTTTTTCGCGCCAGTTGATTCGCGGGTTAACTTCAGGAGCCGTGAAATGAAAATAGGACTGGTGGGGGCGGGCCTGATGGGGCGCACCCATGCGGCCGCCTGGGCGGCCACCCCGGCCACGCTGGCGGGGGTGGTGGCGCTGGAGGATGGGGCCGCGCAGGCGCTGGCGGCGCAGGCTGGCGCGGTGGTGTACCCCACGCTGGCGGCGATGCTGCCCCATGTGGATGTGGTGGACATTTGCACGCCCACCTACCTGCACGCGGCGCAGGTGCTGGCTGCGGCCGCGGCCGGCAAACACATCATCTGCGAAAAGCCGCTGGCGCTGACCATGACGGACACAGCGGCCATGATCGCCGCCTGTGAGCAGGCCGGGGTGTGGCTGCTGGTGGCGCAGGTGGTGCGCTTCTTCCCGGAATATGCCGCGGCCCGGCACATGGTGGCGCGGGGCGACATCGGCACGGTGGCCGTTACCCGGCTGACGCGCTGCGGCTTTAAGCCGGCCCGCCAGAATCCGCAGTCGTGGTTCCACAACCCGGCGCAATCCGGCGGCATGATGCTGGATTTGATGGTGCACGATTTTGATTATGCCCGCTGGCTGTGCGGCGAGGTGGAGAGCGTGTACGCCCGGCACATCGCCCCGCGCTTCCCGCAGGCCGCCGGCGATTATGCCCTGGCCATCCTGCGCCATACCTCCGGCGCGATCACCCATGTGGAGGGCGGCTGGGCCTACCCGGTGCCGCTGTTCCGTACCGCGCTGGAGATCGCCGGCAGCGCCGGGCTGATCGAACATCCGGCGGCCAGTTCTGCGCCCATTGGTGTGTATTTGCACGCCACCGAAGCGACCGACGTGGAAACCGCCGTGCCGGCCAGCCCGCTGGCGGAAGACCCCTACACCACCGAAATTCGCCATTTTTACGACGTGCTCACCGGCCGCGCGGCCCCGCGGGTGACGGCCCACGATGGCGCGGCCGCGGTGCAGATCGCCCTGGCCGCCATTGAATCGGCCCGGACGGGGCGGGCCGTGCGCCCGCAGGAGGTGACGGCATGAAGATCGGTATCCTGAGCCTGGCCCATTTGCACGCGGAAGCCTACATCGACAATGTGCGGGCCGTCCCCGGCGTGGAACTGATGGGGCTGGCGGATGAAGACCCGGCCCGCGCCGAACATTTTGCCCGGCAGTCGGGTACCCCGCATTTTGCTTCGTATGCCCACCTGCTGGCCGCGCGGCCGGATGCGGTGCTGGTGTGTTCGGAGAATGCGCGGCATCGCCCGCTGGTGGAGCAGGCCGCCGCGGCCGGGGTGCATGTGCTGTGCGAAAAACCGCTGGCCACCCGCGTGGAGGATGCGCGGGCCATGGTCGCGGCCTGCCAGCAGGCCGGCGTAACGCTGATGACCGCCTTCCCCATGCGCTTTAGCACGCCGCTGCTGGAAATTAAAAAGCTGCTGGACGCGGGCCACCTGGGCCAGGTGTACGCCTGCAACAGCACCAACCAGGGCGAATGCCCGGCCCACCTGCGGGCCTGGTTTGTCGATCCTGAGCTGGCCGGCGGCGGGGCCCTCACCGACCATATTGTGCATCTGGCGGATGTGCTGCGCTGGTATTTGCACAGCGAAGTGACCGAAGTTTACGCCACCGCCAACCGCATCCTGTACGGCGCAGAGGTGACGGTGGAGACGGGCGGCCTGGTGCTGCTCACCTTCGCCAGCGGGGCCATCGCCAGCATTGATTGTTCGTGGAGCAAGCCGCCCTATTACCCCACCTGGGGCGGGCTGAAGCTGGACCTCATCACCGAAAAAGGGCTGGTGACGGTGGATGCCTTTAAACAGGTGCTGACGGTGTATCGCCAGCAGCAGCAGCGACCGGCATGGGCCTACTGGGGGTCAGATGCGAATCAGGCCATGATCGACGAATTTGTGGCCGCCATCCGCGCCCAGCGCCCCCCGGCCGTGACCGGGGAAGACGGCCTGCGGGCGGTGGAGATCGTCGCGGCGGCGTACCGCTCCGTGCACAGCGGCCAGCCGGAAAAGCTGTGAGGGCGCGGCCGTAAAAAGAGTATAAAAGTCGCCGCGGCCGGGCGACATGAGGGAACGTTTCAGTTTTTTAAAACGTTGAACAGGTGTTAGTAAACAACGTCCCAAACTGGAGAGAACCCCATGCAACGCCTGAAGATCATCCTCGCCGCCGCCCTGCTGGTTGTGCCCGCCCTGCTGCCGGCCCCGGCTGCCCTGGCCGCCGGAAGCTGCGCCCGCACCCATACCGTCGTCGCCGGCGAAACGCTGTCCCGCATTGCCCGCCGCTACGAAACCAGCGTCAGCGTGCTGCAAAGCCTGAACGGCCTGCGTAACCCGAATCGCATTTTCGCCGGGCAAAGCCTGTGCGTGCAGGAACAGATCACCACCAGCATTCGCTACACGGTGCAGCGCGGCGATACGCTGGCCCGCATCGCCCGCGCCCACGGCGTAAATTTGCAGGTGCTGGCGCGGGTGAATAACCTGGCGGATATGAACCGGATTTACGTGGGCCAGGTGCTGCTGATCCCGGAAGTCACCATTCAATAAGCGGCCCCGATTACGGCTGGAGGGGCGTACCCTGCCCCTCCACCGGCTCGATGGCCACCAGCCGCCCGCTGAAGGGCGTAACATAAACGCGATACTGGTAGCCATCAATGAGCGCATGGTAGCCGGTGCCACTCACGCGCACGCGCTTATCCGCCACGCTGTAGTAATAATGAACGCGGTTGCTGCGCCGTGAACGGGTGCGAATCCGCAGCCGGCTGACCGCCCCCTCATAACGCCGCACCCGGCCGATGACCGCTTCCAGCAAAATCACCAGCAGATACACCAGCACCACCACCCCCACCAGCGCGAAGAAGGCGCTCACCAGCAGCACCTCATAATCTGACCGGGCGAGGGCCTGTTCGATGCCATTCAGCGCCATGCCGCGCAGCTCATTGAAGGTGATATTGGGCAGGTTGATGCGTATGGCCAGCACCACCCCGCCGCCGACGAAGACCGTCAGCAGCAGCGTGGGCAGCCACCACACGAGCAAATGCCGCAGCCGCTGGTAGGGGCCCATCCAGCCATAGCGATTCAACGGCAGTTCCTGCACAAAGAAGCCATTGCCACCGGCCAGCGCCCGCAGCACCCCCGCTTCATCCAGCGTATCGCTGCCGGTGGGTTCCAGCGACAGCACATAGCGCGTGCCGGCCAGCAGATACAGCCGGTAGCTGCCGGGCGACCGGCCGGCAATGTCGTACACGGGAATCAGGCGGCGGCCGCCGCTGCGGACGATGTACCGGCGGCCGCCCCAGTCAATGTGGCCGTCGCTCTGTTCAATCTGCGGGCTTTCCAGCCGGGCCCGCGTGGTGATGCTGAGCAGGCGATACAGCACCAGCGCCCCGCCCACGCAAATCACGGCCGCCAGCGCCAGGTTCAGCAGGACGCGGTCGGGGGCCAGGGTGATGGGCCGGTCTGCCAGCAGCCCGCTGAAGATGGGTTCGCGCAGCAGGTACAGCCACAGGGCCACGGTGGCGTTGAACGCCAGCAGCAGCAGCGGCACCAGCAGGCGGCGGCGCAGGTCAGCGCGAATCAGGGCGATCTGGTCGGCGGTGATGCTGTTCTGGCGATTTTCTTGCAGCGCTGCATCATGAATGGACAGGTAAAAAGCCTCTGGCAGCATACGCATCTTCCCCCGTGGATAGCCTGTGTGGTGATGATACAGGCAGGCGGCCGGATGTGCCAGGCGGGGAATGCACAACGGGGCCCGGTGGCCCCGTTATGATCGCTGTCAGTGCAGGTGGTTAGCTGGCCCGGGTGATGCCGCCCGGCACGGGCGCATACCAGATGCCGCCGCGCTGCTCCAGCCCCAGGTGGCGGGCCGCGGCCTGCGCCTTCAGGTAATGCGGGATGTCCTGGGTCTTTAAACGGTGGCGATTGTTCAGGTAGAACAGTGCCTGTTCGATCTCTTTCAGGGTGTCCATGGTCTTCCTCTCTATCGCTGATGTATACGTCGGTGTGGTGGGCAGAGTTACATCATTGTGTGAATTATATCACAGGTGAACCTTATTGACCTGTAAACATTTGATGAATTCTGATCGTGAATGCTGGCCATTGTGCTTAAACTGCGGCGTGGCGCGGGTGAAGCGGCGGGCAGGCGGCGGGCCGCAGGCGGCCGGCTGCCCGTTAGAATCAGGTTGCCATAAATCCACGATTCAGGTTATATTAATGTTCGTGACGCTCCCCATACCTGAAGGCAGGGGCTTGACGGCGTTTTTTCGGTAATGTCACTATCCAGCAGTCAGCAGAAAGGTCAGCAGCATGGCGGGACAGCCTCTCATCGGTACCATTACCGGGATTGCCACCGCGCCGACGGTGAATGTGCGGGCCGGGGCCGGGACGACGTTTGGCGTGGTCATCCAGCTTGCCAAAAATACCGGCGGGCTGCGGGTGATTGATGTGCAGCCGGATGCCGGCAATGCCAATATGAACGGCAAAATTTACCAGTGGTTCAGGATTGTGCTGCCCGACGGGGTGAATCAGGGCTGGGTGCGGGATGATCTGCTGGCCATCACCGGGGATGCGGTGCGCTTTGGCTATGGCATCGTCACCACGCCCACCGTGCCGTTTTTCCTGGTGCGCCAGCCCGTGCCGGTGCAGCCGGTACAGCCCGTGCAGCCCGTCCAGCCGGTGCAGGTAGTCCAGCCGGTACGCCCGGTGACAGTGCAGCCGGTGCAACCTGTCCAGCCGGTGCAGGTAGTCCAGCCGGTGCAGGTAGTCCAGCCGGTGCAGCCCGTGCAGCCCGTGCAGCCCGTGCAGGTGGTGCAGCCCGTCCAGCCCGCGGCGGCCGCGCCGGTGGCCCCGTCCGGCCCGCCGCTGGCCGTCTGTATGGCCAAAACCGGCAGCAACGTCCGCAGCGGCCCCGGCGTGAATTACAATCCGCCCCTGGGGCGCATTAATTACAAAGATGCCTTCCCCGTCACCGGGTTTAAGCCGGATGAGGGCAACGGCTGGCTGAACTGGATCAAAATTAGCTATCAGGGGCGCGATGGCTGGATTCGG
>JALOOI010000189.1 GCA_025454495.1 Anaerolineae bacterium | reverse complement strand
AGCCAGGCCAACGGCCTGCTGACCCCGCCGGGGGATGCCGCCGCCCTGGCGGCCGCGCTGCTGCGCCTGATCGACGATGCCGCGCTGCGGCGCACCCTGGGGCACAATGCCCGCCGGGCCGCCGAACAGCATTTTGATGAGCAAATGATGGTTAATCGTTATCTGGCGTTGTATGCGGCGCTGCTGCCGCATCACGCATGATGGCCGCGTAGACTGCCCCGGCCATTTCGGCAATCAGGCGGGCGCTGGTGCTGCGCTCCGCCACGCCGCGCGTGAGGATCACCAGCGTGAACGGGCGCGGCCCGTACACCACCCCCGCGTCGTGATGATGCCGGGTGATTTCGCCGGTTTTGTGCGCCACCACCGTCCCCGGCGGCAGCCCGGCCGGGATGCCATCGTTAAAACGCTGCGCTTTTAACATGTCCAGCATCAGCGTGCTGCTCGCCGGCGTAAAGAGCGACGCATCGCGGATCGCTTCAAGCTGGTGCAGCAGCGCCTCGGCCGTCGTCGTGTTGACGATGCCCTGTTCAAACGCCCGTATATCTTCCAGCAGCCGCACAATGGCCATATTTTTGAGGCCGCTGCTGCTCAAGATGGACTGAATGGTCTGAATGCCCACCTGCTGCATCAGCAGATTGGTGGCCAGATTGCTGCTGTAGCTAATCATGGCGTGACACAGATCGTACAGCGAAGCCGCGCCCGCCTGCAACCATTGCGCTTCTTCGTCTGCTTCCAGCGGCAGCGTAAAGGGGCTGTCATCAATGATGCTGGTGAACCGGTTGACCACCGGGATTTTCTGTTCCAGCCGCAGCGCCCGGCGCTCCACCTGGTAGAACAGCGCCAGCATCACCGCGATTTTCATGGTGCTGGCCGCATGAAAGACCATTTCCGCATTTAGCCGAAATTCGATGCGCTGATCCAGCGTGCGGACGGCCAGGGCCACATCACCCTGGCCGGTAATAAGCCCGGACAGCTTTTCATAAAGAGGAGAAAGCGGACTCATGGATATGTCCCCCGTGCCAGGCCCGCACCGGCAGGATTGAGTCGCCGGGCCCGGCAGCAGCCGGCGGTGTCGCCGCGCCACTGAAAAATTACAGAATATACCGTGCATCAAAATTATGACCCGATTCGGGCAACTCCACCAGCCTGGATTGTCTTAATGGTTCGCCCGGCGGCGGGTCCATCTTTGTCCGTTATACTCATTAACAGGCAGATAGGCAGGTGAGAAGGGGCAGCCGGTGGCGGGGCGGTCATCGTGCGTTGGGGAGATGGGGTGGCCGGATGATGTGGGTGGACAGCGGCCGGATTGTGCTTTTATACTGGCGCTGAAAATAATCGCGGTGGCCGGCCGCCCGCTGTGCCCCTGTTCAGAACAAGGTTTTGCTGTGCAGCCATCATCCTCCCGGAACACCCGCCCCCGTGTGAACCTGAAATCCGTGGCGCTGCCCTCAGAACATGGCGGCTGGGGCTTTCTGCTGGAGCCAGTGCTGTTAGGGCTGCTGGTTGCGCCTTCGGGGCCGGGTGTGCTGCTGGCGCTGGCCGCGGTGGGGGTGTTTCTCAGCCATCAACCCTTGAAAATTGCCGTCAAAGATCGCCTGAAAGGGCAGCGCCCGCCCCGCACGGTCTGGGCGGAGCGCTTCGCGGTGGGCTACGGGCTGCTGGCGCTGGTGCCGCTGCTGCTGCTGCTGCTCACGGCTCCGGCGGCTTTTCTGCTACCCCTGCTGCTGGCGGTGCCGCTGGCCGGGGTGCAGCTTTACTATGACGCACGCAACCAGAGCCGCCGGCTGGCCCCGGAAATGTGCGGGGCGGCCGCGCTGGCGATGATCGCTCCGGCGCTGGCGGTGCTGGCCGGCCACTCACTGGCGGCCGGGTTGATCCTGTGGCTGCTGCTGGCGCTGCGGGCGCTGACTTCCATCCTGTATGTGCGGGCGCGTTTGAAGCTGGAACAGGGGAAACCCGTCTCTGCTGCCCCGGTACTGGCGGCGCACGGGGCAGCGCTGGTCATGGTGCTGGCGCTGTGGGCCGTGGGGCAGGTTCCGTGGCTGGCGATCATCGCGCTGGCGGTGTTAGGGGCACGGGCCGCCTTCGGGCTGTCGCGCTATAGAACTCCGCGCCCGGCCAAAATCATCGGGTTTCAGGAAGTGGGCTACGGGCTGGTCACGGTGCTGGCGATAGCCGGCGGCTACCTGTGGCAGTGGTGAGCCGCGCCCTTCATCAGCCGCGATACATCGGCGCAGGGGCACGCTGCATCGTGCCCCGCCCGGAGTGAATTTGCCCCCCGCGCTCCCCACCCCCCGCCACCCTTCGCATTCGCCACCGCTTCGGCTATCATCAACCCGCCCGCGTCAGGCGGGCCGCGGGGTATTCAGCGCAGCACAACGGAGGCGCGATGGTACGCAAAAAAATTACCCTCATCACCGGGGCCAATGGCGAAGTGGGGCATGGCCTCATCCGCGCCCTGCACGCCATGCCGGGGGCGCTGCCCATCGTCGTGCTGGATTTGCGCGGCATGGATGAGGCCATCCTCCCGCTGGTGGATACCAGCATCACCGGCGATATTCTGGATACCGATCTGCTCGATAATTTGATGAGCGAATACGAAATTGACACCATTTACCACCTGGCGGCGCTGCTCTCCACCCATTCGGAATTTCGGCCGGAGGCGGCGCACCGGGTGAATGTGCAGGGCACCATCAACCTGCTGCATGTGGCCATCGAACAGGCCGCCTGGCGCGATGAAGCGGTGCGCTTCCTGTTCCCCGGCTCGGTGGCGGCCTATGGAATGCCCGACCTGGCGACCAAACACCGCGCCGCGCCGGTGCCGGAGGATGACTATCTGCACCCCATCACCATGTACGGCTGCAACAAGCTCTACGATGAGCATCTGGGGCGCTACTACATGCACCATTACCGCCAGCTTGCCGCCCGCCCGCACAGCACCGGCATCGATTTTCGCTGTGTGCGCTTCCCCGGCCTCATCAGCGCGACCACCATGCCCGCCGGCGGCACCAGCGATTATGCCCCGGAGATGCTGCACGCCGCGGCGCAGGGGCAGCCGTATGCCTGTTTCGTCCGGCCGGATACCATCATGCCGTTTCTGGCCATGCCGGATGGCATTCAGGCGCTGCTGGCGCTGGCGGCCGCCCCGCGGACGGCGCTCACGCGCTGCGTGTACAACGTCACCGGCTTCAGCCTGACGGCCGGCGAAATCGCGGCGCGGGTGCAGCAGGATTTTCCGGCCGCGCAGATCACCTTTGCGCCGCAGCCCGGCCGCCAGACTATCGTGGATAGCTGGCCCGCCCGCCTGGACGACAGCGCGGCCCGGCGCGACTGGGGCTGGCAGCCCCGCTACGATGCCGAAACCGCCTTCCGTGATTACCTCATCCCCACCATCCGGCAGCAGTATGCCCCGCGCTGAGCGCCTGCGCCGCGCGGCCGGCTGTGCCCTGCTGGTGATCGTGCTGGCGGCCTTCGCCGGCGGGCTGCTGCTGTACGGGTGGCGCAGCGGCTTCGGCGGCTCCACCAGCAACGATTACATCGCCCGCTGGCGCGATGACCCCGCCTCCCGCCCGGCGCTGAACACGGTCGGCGGCGTGGCCTGCCCCGGTGCCCCCTTCATCCTGCCCTCCAGCGGCCTCATCGGCCTGCTGTGGGGAGACCCGGCCGCCCCCTACACGCTCACCCGTCGCCATACCGGGATTGATATTTTTGGCGCGGGCGAACCCGGCACGGTGCCGGTGTACGCGGTGTATGCCGGCTGGCTGACGCGCCGCCCGGAATGGCGCAGCACCGTCATCATTCGCCATGATGACCCGCTGCAACCGGGGCGCACGCTGTGGTCATACTACACCCACCTGGCCAGCCGCGATGGCAGCGTGGATTTCATCGCGCCGCAGTTCCCGCCCGGCACCGCTGAGCAGCCGGTGACGCAGGGCACGCTGCTCGGCTACCAGGGCGAATTTGCCGGGGCCGGTGCGCCCATCCTGATGCATGTGCACCTGAGCCTGGTGCTGGATGATGGCCAGGGGGGCTTTTTAAACGAGGCGCTGCTGGTGAATACGGTGGATCCATCGCCTTATTTTGGGATGGTGCTGGATATTGGGGCGCAGCCGCCGCGCCCCGTGCGCTGCCCCGGCGCTTAACCGTACCGGGGCAGGGGCCTCAGTCGTGGCCGCCGATGTAGCGCTGGAGCATGTGCTGCCAGTAGGGCCAATCGTGCGACCAGCCATCCCACTCGCGCAGCGCATTGCCGATGCCCTTGCCCCACAGCACGCCGGAAACCGTCCGCGACTGGCCGATCAGCCGGTCATCGCGCCCGGCGGCCATGATGATGTCCAGCCGCCGCAGGGCCGCCAGCCGCCCGCCGTCGTGCTCGCCGGGGATGAACTGCACCGGGTTGTTGTAGTAAACGTAATCGTCGCTGTAGCCTTCGGTGAAGCCGCGAATATCAAAGAAGCCGCTGAAGGCCAGGATGCGCCCCACCAGATGCGGGTATTTCAGCCCGAAGGCCATGGCATGGTACGCGCCGAAGCTCGCGCCCAGGGTCATCATGAAGGGGTTGCCGTTTTTACTGCGCGAGAGGGGCAGCACTTCGTCGGTGAGGTAGTTAAAATACTGGTGGTGCCGCCACGCGCGGTAGCCGGGGTGGGCCCCCCAGTTGTACCAGCTTTCGGCATCCACGCTGTCCACGCAGTAACATTGCAGCCAGCCGCGCTCCAGTTGTTCGCGCAGCGTGTTCATCATCCCGCGATCCTGCCATTCGTAAAAACGCCCTTTGGAGGTGGGGAAGATGAGCACCCGCGCCCCGGCATGGCCAAAAATCAGCAGCTCCATCTCGCGCTGAAGCGAGGGGCTGTACCACTTATGATATTCACGATGCATGGTTGTGTTTTCCGTTGCTCTGGCTGAGATAATAGATTTTGCTATCGCGCAGGCGCAGCACAAACTGCACCGCCCGCAGCGCGTCCAGCGCCCCCGCGCCCTGTTTATGGGGCGGAATGCCGGCGATATGCCGCCCGGCCCGCCGCAGCACCACCGCGATCTGGGCCGGGGTCAGCGCCGGGTCAATTTCCAGCAGTTGCGCCACCACCGCGCTCACAATGGGCGCAGCGACCGAGGTGCCTTCCACGTGCTGGTAATGCGGGTCGATCAATTTTAGCTCGTGCAGCCGGTGTTCCAGCTTATGGTACAGGTTTTCCCCGCGATGCTGCACCATCTCCGGCGTAAGGTGCAGGTCGGCCTGGCCTTCCTGCAACAGCGTTTCCAGCGCGGCGGCCGGGTGCCCGTTGAGCAGCGTCCCCAGCCAGCGGGCTTCCCTGGCCACCGCCGAGACGGGCAAAATGGGCGCGGCCACCCAGATGGCCGGGGCGACCACATCCGGCTTATGGCTGAGGTCATGCGCCACGCCGTAATTGCTGTGGTAGGGCTGCCAGCGGTGGCGATCCAGCGTGTTCATATCGTTGTAGCCGCCCACGATGATGGCTTCGGCGGCGCTGGCCGGGGGCAGCAGGTGGGCTTCGCCGCGGTTGCCGGCAGCGATGACGCACGTCACCCCCTGCGCGGCCAGCGCCTGCACCGCCTGGTGCAGCGGATGCTCCGCTTTGAGGGCCGGATAATCGCCGCCGACGGAGACATTGACCACGCGAATGGCGTAGCGGCGGTGGTGCGCCAGCAGCCACTGAAAGCCGCGCAAAATATCCGCCTCTTTGATGGCGTTATCCGGGCTGCTCACCTTAATCAGCACCAGGTGGCTGCTGCTGGCGATGCCGCGGTATTTGCCACCGGAGAGGCGGCCATCCCCGGCGGCGATGACCGAACTCATTTGCCCGTGCCATACATAACTTTCGATGGCCGGGACGGCCTGCGGGTGTTCGCTGAAATCGTCCGTCGTACAATCGACGTGAGCCAGCACGCGCCCGGCGATGTCCGGGTGTTCGTAAAAGCCAGAATCGATGAAGGCCATGACCACGCCGCGCCCGGTGTAATCCGGGGCGGCATTCACCCGTTCCGGGGTGGTCAGCAGGGCCGGGTGTGCCGGGGGGTAGACCGGGTAAGCCGGGCGAAAAGGATGCATAGGCCGGCGTTACCCGGTGATCCCGGTGCGCTGTGTGCCCATGGGGTCCAGCCGGGTGGCAAAATCTTCGGCAAAGCGGCGGGCATAGTCGTTCAGCAGCGCGTCCACGCGGGCGGGGTCGGCCGCCGCCACGATCAGCCCGGCATGGTATTCCTTCAGCGGGATGTGGCGCACTTCGGGATCAGCATAGGCGGACAGATCGGGATGCTCCTGGCGGGCCAGCGTCATCAGCAGGCCGGCGCTGCCGGCGTGTACCTCCGGCAGGGTATAGGGTTCGCCGCGCAGGCGGGCCACCTCCAGCCGGCCCCATTCGCGCCACAGGTTGATGCCGGTGGCGTGTTCGATCAGATCGCTGATGTTCGCGCCGCCCACCCGCGCCGCCGATTCCAGAAAATACAGGTCGCCGCCGTCCTGCGCTGTGATGAATTCGGTATGCGTCACCCCGTTCACCATGCCCAGGGTGTGCACGATCTGCTGGTTCATGGTCTGGATGGCCTGCGCGGCTTGATCGCCGGGGGGCAGCACGCGGCTCATGAAGATGCCGCCGCCCTGGTAAATTTGCAGCGGCGGGGCCCCGTATTGCTGCACACTGACGAAGATCACCCGGCCATCCACCACGATGGAATCGGCATGGTACACCGCGCCGGGGATGAAGCGCTCCAGCAGGTAATAGGATTGCAGGTCGCCCAGGTGATCCAGCGCCCGCCACAACTGCTCGCTATCGTGAATTTTCTGGATGCCCATGGCGCTGGCTTCCATGCGCGGCTTCAGCACATAAGGGGGCGGCACGGTGGCCAGATACTCGCGCAGGCGGTCATAATTCTTAATGCCCGCATAATCCGGCACGCGGATCCCGGCGGCGTGGGCCAGGTCGCGCATGGTCAGCTTATCGCGGAAGTGGCGCACCGCCGAAACGCCCATGCCCGGCAGCCGCAAATGCTCGCGCAGCATCCCCACCAGCTCCACTTCAAATTCATCCAGCGGAATGATGAGATCAATGCTGCGCCCGCGGCACAGGTAAGCGACGGTGTGAATGACATCTTTGTAGTGGGCCAGATTGGGCGTAAAAAAGGCTTCGTCGATGACATCCCAGGGAAAAGGATCGTGCCGTAATTTATCTTCCGTCAGCAGCAACACATAAAAGCCCAGCTCTTTGACGACGCGCAGCATCGGCTCACCCTTGCAGGTGCTGGAGACGAACAGCATCGTCATTCCGGGGATACCCTCAACCATCACACACTCCCTGGCAGGCCGTTAAGAACAGGTGGCGCGAATATTAACGAATTTTGAGCCAGAATGCCACAGGCCATCTCCGGCGCGGACGAATGGGTGATTGACGCAGCCGTGCGGGGGGCCGTTTAATGCAGATAAGCCCCCAACACGGGCCCCGCGCTGCGCCCACAGCGGCTTTTAGATGTTCTTTACACGCCGTCCGGGTTTAGATATGGTATGATACTTTATAACACAATATTACGAGAAATGAGGTGCCCGTGCGTGCCTGCCAGTGTGACCCCCAAATCGAAATTAATGGCCAGCAGGCGCTGGCTTTCGTCAGCCATATGAACGTGGCCACCATGCGCCCGGCGCTGGAACGGCACCACCTGACCAGTGTTGACCCGATGCAGTGGTACCCGCTGCAAACGTGGCTGGACGTGCTGAACGAGATGGCCAAACGGCAGTCGGCCAGCCTGGATTATGTGGCGATGGGCACAGCGATGGCGCAGATGGTGTGGCTGCCCGGCACCACAGCGCGGCTGTCGCTGGAAACCTTCTTCCTCACCGCGCTCAGCCAGGTGTACCGGACGCAGTACCGCAATGGCGATGCCGGCAGCCTGGAGGTGGTACGCAGCGGCACGCGCCGCCTGCGGGTGAAGACGCGCACACCGTACCCGGATGACCTGATCTACGGGCTGGTGTATGGTTTTGCGCTGCGTTTTTTGCCGGCCGGCACGCCCATCACAGTGGAGTATGAAGCCAGCCTGCTGCGCCGCGACCAGGGCGGGAACAGCACCACGCTCATTGTGGCGTGGGATTAAGCGCCGGCAGCGGGGGCATCACGCTCATTCAGCTCGTTCATAAATGATCCTGGCCGTACTCATAATGTGCGCCCGCATGTGCTCGCTGAGGGCCTCTGGCATGGAAAAAGCTACCTTTCGCCCCAGGAGATCACCCAGTTCGGATTGAATGGAGACAATATTCCACCCTGGCACATGCTGCGGGTCAAACTCCACCAGAACATCAATATCGCTGTCCGCCGTGAAATCGTCGCGCAGCACCGAACCGAACAGCCACAACCGCACCAGA
>JALOOI010000023.1 GCA_025454495.1 Anaerolineae bacterium | reverse complement strand
CTGCGTATTGCCCTGAATGCGGTGGGCGCGACCTGTACCGGCGTGGTGACGCTGGTGCTGATGGTGACGAAATTTGCCGAGGGGGCGTGGCTGGTGATGGTGGCCATTCCCGCGCTGATGGCCCTCTTTGTGCAAATTCACCGCCACTATGAGCAGGTGGCCGCCTCGCTGACGCTGGATGGCCTCAAGCCCGGCCCCATCCGCGATTATCACCCGGATCGCAGTTCGCTGCCGGTGGTGGTGCTGATGAACAGCCTCAACCGCTGCTCGCTTCAGGCGCTGGAATATGCCATGCGCCTGTCAGAAAATGTGCGCGTCTGCTCCATCGGGGTGGAAGAAGCGGCCGTCCTGAAGCTCAATCAGCAGTGGCAGCGCTGGAATTTGCAGCATATCCCGCTGGATGTGGTGCCCTCACCCTACCGCGAAGTGGGCAAACCGCTGATTGATTACCTGCACCGGCTGGATGAGCAATCGCCGGAGAGCATCCCCACCATGGTGGTGCTGCCGCAGTTCGTGGTTTCGAAGTGGTGGGAACAGTGGCTGCACAACCAGACGACGACGGCCATCCGCGATGCGCTGCACCATGACCAGATCGCCCGCGGCCGCGGCCGCCCGGTGATTGATGTGCCGTATCGCATTGGCGATGAACGTTACGAACCGGAGTCGCTCTCGCTGGAGGATCTGGCGAAGTAGCGCCGCCCTCACCCTGGCAGCCCGGCACACCGGGCTGTTGGGGGCGGTGGCCGGGTGGTCAGTCGGGCCGGTCGGCGTTGAAGCGAGCGGTGTGCAGCGGCAGCGTGACGCTGAAGATGGAGCCTTTGCCGATAGCGCTCTGAAGCTGAATCGTGCCGCGGTGCGCTTCCACCAGCGATTTCACGATGGCCAGCCCCAGCCCGGTGCCGTCAATGCTCTCGGTTTCCGGCCGGCGCACCCGGTAGAAGCGCTCAAAGATGTGTTCCTGGTCTTCCGGGCCAATCCCCAGGCCATTATCCTGAATGTAAATGGTGAGGTGGGCTTCGTCGTATTTGGCGAAAATGCGTACCCAGCCTTCTGGCTGCGTGTATTTGATGGCATTCCCCACCAGATTGCTAAAAATTTGCATCAACCGCGCTTCGTCCCCGCTTACCGGCGGAATCTCCGGCGTGACGTTCATCTGCACGCTCAGCGCTTTGCTCTGGGCCGGCTGCTGCAACTGATCGACACACGTCACCAGCAGCCGGTGCAGGTCTACCGGCTGCACATGCAGCGCCAGCCCGGACTCAATCTGCGCCATGTTCAGCAGGTCATCAATCAACTGGCGCATGGTCAAAAAGGCGTGGTCCAGGCTCTCCATATAGCGGGTCGAGCGCTCGTCGAAGGTGTTGACCATCTGGAGCAAATCCAGATAGCCGCGCATGACCGACAGCGGCTGTTTAAGATCGTGCGAGACGGTGGCGACCAGTTCGCTCTTAAGCTGATCCATCTCCTTAAAGTGGGTGATGTCCTGGAGCACGATGATCCAGCCGATCTGCCGGTGCCGGTTGAGCATGGCATGATACACGCGGTCATTGGGCAGGCGCACCTCGCCCTTCACGATGTCCTCACGCTGGCTGCGGGCCTGCTGGTACAGCCGCAGCAGTTCCACGTCCTGCACGATCTCGCCAAAGCGGTGCCCGGTATACTCCTGCTCCGGGGACAGGCGCAGGGCCAGCGCTGCCGAATGGTTGAGAATGATGATGCGCCCGTCCACATCCACCACGATCACCGTATCGGTGATATTGCGCAGGATGAGGGCCAGTTTTTCGCGCTCGCGGCTGGTTTCGGTAAACAGCCGGGCATTATCGACCGCCACCCCGGCCCGCCCGGTGAGGCTGCGGGCAAAATTGAGATGATTTTCTGTGAAGCCGTTCAGCCGGCTGCTCTCCAGCGTCAGCACACCGATCACCCGTTCTTCGCGGAAGATGGGTAGGCCGAATAATAATCCTTATCCATGGCCACATCGGGGATTACTTCGGCATCGCCGGAACGGGCGACGCGCAGGGTGATACCCCCCTGGTCTTTGTCCAGATCGCGGCCGATGGTGAAGACATTTTCCTGATAGCCGTAAACCGTCATCACCCGCAGCGTATCGTTCTCCTGGTCGTACAGGCCCAGGGCGGCGGCGGTGGCGCTGGTGAAGCGCAGCCCCCAGTCCATAATCATGCGGAAGACATAATTCAGGTCAATCGTATCATTCAGTTCAGCATCAATCTGCTGGAGGATGTTCATTTCATAAACGGTGGTGGCCAGCTCCTGCACAATCTGGCTGTGCTGGCGGGCATTGGCAATGTGCACCACCGCACTTTCGATGAGGGCGTGCAGGGTGGGGTGCTGTGGTGGCAGCGGTGCCGCTTCCGGGGCATGGTGCAGCACCAGCACACCGGGCATCTCGCCGTTCAGGATCAGCGGGAAGAATTGAAGCGTACCCTGGTCCAGCAGCACAGAGAGTTCTTCCAGCCGCGAGCCGGCCATAGTCTCCGTCGCCACCACGACCGGCTGGTGCTGCTTGATCTGTTGCAACAGCGCATCGCCGGCGGTGTTGAAGATGTTGATGTAGAGCATTTCCAGCGCCATTTGCCGGTTGACATCGGCCAGGGCGGGGTAACAGGCTCCATATTCCAGGATAATACCATCCCGATCGGCCATCAGGACGATCACCCGCTGACAGGTTATGGCCCCGGCCACCAGCAGCACGAACTGCTCCAGCACACGCTCGCGTTCCAGCAGGGATCCCAGGCGCTGATGCACCTGGTTGGTCAGGCGCAGCAGTTCCAGTTCACCTGGCGCATCGGTGATATTCATCGGCTCAGACATGGTTAACAACGACTATTGTCCACAGGCTCTTAATCAATCATAACTCACCTCTGTTATTATAACCCATCTGTCTGGCTGCGCGAATGCAGGCACAGAAAGCCAACATTTTCTAATCCGTGGGGCAGGTGGTTGCCAGGCTCTGTGGCTAAGACTATAATTCAACCATGCTGGATCACGCTACAGGTGGAGGCAGTCCATGAGCGAAGGGTGGGGCAATGTATCGGCACTGGCAGCCGCCAGGCTGGGCAAAAAAGGCAAAGAGGATAAAGCCGATAAGCCCTTCGACTTTGCCGAGTCGTACCGCCTGCGGGCGAAGATGCTCGGCGTTTTGATCCACGATGCCCGCATGAAAGCCGCCCGCACCCAGGAAGATTGTGCCCGGCTGCTGCGGGTGGAGCCGTCGGTGATTGCCGCGTGGGAATATGGCGATGATGCGCCCAGTTTGCCGCAGCTTGAACTGCTGGCCTATTATCTGGATGTGCCCATCAGCCATTTCTGGGGCCAAAATACGCTCACCCACGACAGCCACCGCGATGATGCCCAGTCCGAGTATCTCTCCCTGCGGAATCGCATGGTGGGGGCGCTGCTGCGCCAGGCCCGCGAGGAGCGCAACCTGTCGCTGGAAGATGTGGCAGCGGCCAGCCACCTGGAGGTGACGCTGCTCCAGCAGTACGAAATGGGCGAATTGCCCATCCCCATGCATGAATTAACCGTGATTTCGGGCCTTGTGCAGCGCAATCTGGGTTACTTTCTGGAGAGCACCAGCTACATCGGCACGCTGCTGCAAATCCGGGAGGACTGGAAGCAGTTTAACGAACTGAGCGAAGAAGTGCGCCGCTTTGCGGCCAATCCTTTAAATCTTGGCTTCATCGAAATTGCCATGCTGTTCGGCAACATGCCGGCGGAAAAGCTGCGCAAAGTGGCCGAGGGGCTGCTGCAAATTTCGATGTAGGATGCCTGACCGAACCTGTGACCGCACCGGCAGAACACGACATGAAAGGAGAAGGGACGCTCCCCGGCGTACCCGTCAATGATGGTCTTAAAAGCTAACGAACTTCAGGAACAGGGTGTTAAGCTCTACGATCAGCACGATTATGAGGCGGCGGCCCGGCTGTTTCAGCAGGCGAAGGAAGCCTATGCCGAAGCCAGCCAGCATGATATGGTCGCAGAGATGAAGGTCAATATCGGGCTGGTGCATCGGGCCCTGGGTGAAAATCAGCAGGCGCTGGAACTGATGCAGGAGGCGCAGCGGGCCTTCCAGGAGGCGGGGGATAAGCTGCGTCTGGCGCAGGTGCTGGGCAATATGGGCGGGGTCTACCTGGCGCTCAGCGACCGCGAACAGGCTTTCCATGTGTATCGCCAGGCGGCGGATATTTTCCTGGAACTGGGCGAGAAAAAGCTGTATTCAGAGACGATGCTGGCCATTGGCAGCCTGCAGGTGCGCGGCGGCAAATTCTTCAATGGCGCGGCCTATTATCAGATCGGCCTCGAAGGGCTGGAGAACCTGACCCCGGCCCAAAAGCTCATCAAACGGCTCTCGGCGCTGGTGAGTGCCCTGGGCAACCGGTAAGCCAGAACCAGCGTGTTGATCTCGGCCGGGCCACGCTCGCCGGCGGCCGCGCTGGCGCTGCTGTGTACGCTGCTGCTGGCCACGCTCTATGTGGCGCTGCACAGCGCCCGCATTGAAAGCGGCGATGCGCTCAAATTGTTCGATTCCGCCAGCAGCCTGGCGCGTTTTGGCGACCTGCGCCGCGATGAATCGCTGTGGTTTACCCCCCCGGTGCTGCTGTACCCGGAGTGGCGCTATCCCCTGTCCGATCATGAAGCCGGCACCGAAGCCTCGATTGCACTGGTGGCGCTGTTCTACCGCCTGGTGGATGCGCTGCCGGGGGTGGGCTATGTGCAGGCGGTGTGGCTCTCCGGCGCGGTGCTGGTGGCGCTGTCTGCCTGGGTGTTCTTCTGGCTGGTGAAAACCGTTGGCTATGCTGACCGGGTGGCCGTCCTGGCGACCCTGGTATATGGCACGGCGACGCTGGTGCTGCCCTATGCCCGCACGCTGTTCCGCGAAGCGCAGGTGCTGCCGGTGCTGCTGCTGAGCCTGCTGGCGCTGCTGCGCTGGCGGCAGGCCGGGTTATGGCGCGGCCGGTGGTGGGCGCTGCCGGCGGCCGCGGCGCTGTTCATGGCCTATCTTTTTAAAGAATCCTCGCTCATGGCCGTGCCGGGGTTACTCATGCTGGCCCTGCCGGATGCCTCGCGGTGGCTGCCGGCCGGGGCGGCCCGGTGGCTGCGCCGGCTGAACTGGCTGGCTCTGGCGCTGCTGCTGGCCGGGCTGGTGGCCAGCGTTTACAGCGAAGCCTTCTTCAACGTGCTGCTGCACCTGCTGGAACCGCTGCTCAGCCGTACCGGGCTGAAGGTGGATTTTTTTCGTCCGGCCCTGCACACCTACCTGTTCAGCGCCGGCGGCAGCCTGTGGGCGACTTCGCCGGTGCTGCTGCTGGCCCTGCCGGGGGCGCTGCGGCTGCTGCGTGACGGGCAGACGCGCCTGGTGTGGCTGGTGGTGCTGGTGATCGGTGGTTTTGCGGGCGGGCACGCCCTGCTGACCGGCGTACACTGGTTTGGCGGGGTGTCCTGGCCGCCGCGCTTTCTGGTGCCGGTGGTGCCGTTGGCCATGCTGCTCACGCTGCCGGCGCTGGCGGCCCTGTGGCAGCCGGGGCGCGGCCGCTGGCTGTGGCGCGGGCTTTTCGGCGGGTTGTTCGCATACAGCCTGTGGGTCAATTTCAGCGCCATCTCCATCCCCTGGCGTAATTATATGGATTTGCTGCCCGCCGGCGTGCCCTTTGAATGGGCAGACGGGCTTAATCGCCTGGAATATTTGCGGCCCTTCAGCGTGTGGCGGGCGTGGGGCAACCTGGGGATTGATATTGCCTGGCTGCGGGCGGGGATTCCCGGCTGGCTGCTGCTGTACCTGCTGCTGGCCGCCGGCCTGCTGCTGTTGATGGGGCATATTTTGCGGGCCGGGGTGCTGCGCCGCGGGCATCGGCGGGCGCTGTGGGCTGCGCCGCTGCTGCTGGCCGGGCTGACGTGGGGCGGGCTGCGGGCGCTGTATACGGCCGATACGCTGTACGCGCAAAAACCACAGTTACACCAGGTGATGCAGGTGCTGGCCGCCGAAGCGCAGCCGGGCGAGGTGCTGCTGCTGACGGATAACGTCTACAGCAATTTTGTGCTGAATCACAATCGTTTGCCGCTGCGCGTGATCACGCTGCCCTATGTGCCCGGTGAGCGCCCCGGCCCGGATACGCCGCCGGCCGTGGTCTCGGCGAACCCGGCCGATTTGCTGATGGGCCATAACGGCGTGTATATCGTCCCGGCGCTCATTGATTATCTGGCGGCCTACCATGACCGCCTGTGGGTGCTGACGGACAAAGGCCCCTTCATCACCTGGGCCGTGCGCCCGGTTGAACGTTATCTCGGCCAGCATTATTACCTGCTGCGCGTGGTGGAGACGGATGATCCGGCGGTGCGCCTGCTGGAATATCGCCTTCTGCGCACGCCGGATGCCTACAGTTTTATCAACCCCGAAGTGCTCACCGACCTGCGTTTTGGCGATGACATCACCCTCACCGGCTACACGCTGCCGGCCGGCTCCACCTATCGACCGGGCGATGTGCTGCCGGTTTCCTTCACCTGGCAAACGGCGGCCCCGCTGCCGGCTGAGTATGTGGTGGCGTGGTTCCT
The DNA here is from genome assembly GCA_025454495.1 of Anaerolineae bacterium. Classification (GTDB taxonomy): domain Bacteria; phylum Chloroflexota; class Anaerolineae; order Aggregatilineales; family Phototrophicaceae; genus JALHOR01. The sequence continues at coordinate 23,384 of JALOOI010000023.1, read as the reverse complement.
TGCGCCGCAGGCGGGTAATGCGCCGCCGGTGCAGGGCCGGGATACGGTGCCGGGAAATGGCTTTGCCGGCACGCGCACCTGGCAGCCCGGTCTGCCCGTGTGGGATCATCACGCGCTGCGCCTGCCGCCGGCGCTGACCCCCGGCACCTATCGCCTGTGGGTGGTACTGTACCAGTTTTCCCCGGAAGGCACACCGCAGCGCCTGCCCGTCACCGGGGCGGAGACGCTGGAAGGCACCGCTGGCGTGCTGCCCGGCACCCTGACCGTGCTGCCGGCCGCCGGCCCGGCCGGCTGATGCTGATGAAACACTCACGCGAAACACAATAATCGAGAATTCCTTTTTCCCGCAAAAAGGACTAAACTGGTTCTAGATGGTCTGGCACAGCGCGTTATCATCAGTGTAAACATCCTCCAGCGGCAGGTCATGCTCTATGTCATCAGAATTTGTCGTGCGCTCGCCTTATAACAGCGATACGAGTACACCGCTGCGCTATATTCTGTCGCATGTGCGCCGCCACTGGTTTTATGCGGTGCTGCTCATCTTCGGCGCGTTCAGCAATGCCGCGCTGGCCGCGGCGGTGCCCTATTTCGTGGGGCTGGCCTATACCGAACTGCTGCGCCCGCACAACCCGCGCGATACTTTCCTCAGCCTGGTGACGTGGGAGCGCCCGCTGCGGGCGCTGGAAAACCCCGGCGATAACCCGCTGAATTACATCGCGCTGATGGCGCTGGCAGTGGTGGTGTCGCAGGGGCTGCGGGCGGTGCTGCAACTGGTGCGTAATTTTTCTTCGGAGACATTCGCGCAGCGTATTGAGCGTGATGTGCGCGATGAACTGTACGCCAGCCTGCTGGGCAAAAGCATGACCTTCCATGATATGCAGCCGGTGGGCGATATTATGGCGCGGGTGACGAATGACGTGCGCGAAATGAACCTGATGATGAATCCGGGTATGAATCTCATCATCGGTTCCGGCATGTTTTTGATCGTGCCGCTGGTGGCCGCGCCGCTGATCCACCCGCAGCTCATCCTGGTGCCGCTGATGTTTGTGCTGTGCCATGTGGTGGTGCAGTATCGGCTGGTGCTGGCGGTGCATCCCATCGCGGAGGCGGTGCGGGCCAGCTTTGGCCACATGAACTCGCGCCTGGCAGAAGCGCTGGAAGGTATTCAGGTGGTGCGCGGCGCAGCGCAGGAGCAGCAGGAAGCGGCCTATTTTACGCGCCTGGCGGATACCGTGCGCGATCATGCCATTCGCCAGGGCAACATCGAAGCCCGTTATATTTCATTCTTCCTGCTGGGGCTGGCCACGGCCCTGGGCTTTTTGCACGCCGGGCTGCTGTTCTATGCCGGGGACATCACCAGCGGCGAGGTGGTGGCGTTTATGGGGCAAATCGCGCTGTTTGGCTTTCCCACCTTTACCTCGCTGTTTTCGCTGTCGCGGGTGGCTTCGGGCGTGGCCAGCGCCGGGCGCATCCTGGCCATCATCAACGCCCGCACCGACCTGGACCAGAACCCCCGCGGCTATGCCGGCACCCTGAAGGGCGCGATCACTTTCGAGCAGGTTAATTTTGGCTATGTGCCCGGCAAGCCGGTGCTGCATGATATTTCGTTCACGGTGCAGCCGGGGCAAACCGTCGCCATCGTGGGGCAGACGGGGGCCGGTAAAACCACCATCACCAAACTGATGAACCGCACCTATGATGCCACCGGCGGGCGGATTCTGGTGGATGGCGTGGACGTGCGCGACTGGTCGCTGGCGGCGCTGCGCTCACAGATCAGCGTGATTGAGCAGGATATTTTCCTGTTCAGCCGGTCGATTGCGGCCAATATTGCCTTTGGCGATGCCGCAGCCAGCCGCGAGGATATTGAAGCGGCGGCCAAAAAGGCCCAGGCGCACGAATTTATCAGCGGGTTCCCGGAAGGGTATGAAACGGTGGTCGGGCAGCGCGGGGTCACGCTCAGCGGCGGGCAGCGCCAGCGCCTCGCCATCGCCCGTGCCTTTCAGATGGATCCGCCGGTGCTGATCCTGGATGACAGCACCAGCGCCATTGACAGCGCCACCGAAGACAAAATTCAAAAGGCCATCTGGGCCGCCTCCCGCGGGCGCACGACGCTGCTCATCACCCATCGCCTGTCACAAATTCGCTGGGCGGATCATATCATCGTGCTGAAGCAGGGACGGGTGGTGGCCCAGGGCAAACACGAAGACCTGCTGGAAGCATCCCCCGTGTATCGCCGCATCTTCGCCCGCTACGACTCGCCTTTTGCCACGAAAGAGCGGCCGGCGGTTCAGGCGGTTTCGTCGGCACAATCCTGAAGCAAAAGGTCAGCACGCATGGGCATTTTTGGCGGTCTCAACGCAGAAAAATATGACCGGCAGTACAGCGATACCTACCTGGCCGGGCGCATCGCCCGCTATATGTGGCGCTATCGCCGCCAGGTTATGGGCATTGTCGCCAGTTTTACGCTGCTGTCGATCACCTCATCGCTGCAACCGATTCTCATCAGCGCCGGGGTGGATTATCTGGAGCATCACGCCAGCGCGGTGGTGCTCATCCTGGTGGCGCTGGTGGTTTCGGCCACGCTGGAATATTTTTCCAACTGGAATCGCCGCCGGCTGCTGTCCCAGGTGATTAGCCGGGTGGTGGCGCAAATGCGCGAAGATGCTTTTGAAGCGGCCATCGGGCGCGACCTGGCATTTTATGACCGCAACAAGACCGGCAAAATCGTCAGCCGCATCACCACCGATACGCAGGAATTTGGCGATGTGCTCCTTTTTTCCAGCGATGTGCTATCGCAGATGATCGCGCTGATTGTGCTGGTGGGGGTGCTGTTCCAGCAGTCGCTGCCGCTGACCATCCTGCTGCTGCTCACGCTGCCGGTGTTCATCGTGTGTACGCTGGCCTTACGCAGCCTGGCCCGCCAGGTGACGCGCAAAGGCTCGCGGGCGATGGCGGTGGTGAACGACAACATTCAGGAGAGCGTGACCGGCATCAGCGTGGCCAAAAATTTCCGGCGCGAACAGATGATTTATGAGGAATTCGCGGCCGTCAACAAACTATCCTACCAGACCAACATCCGGCGCGGCTTTGTGCTGGCGATGGTTTTTCCCATCATGAACTTTCTGGTGGGGGCGGCCATTGCGCTGGTGCTGTATGCCGGCGCGGGGTATGTCTTTGTGGGGGTTATCAGCGCCGGGGCGTGGTTTTTGTTCATCCAGGGGGTGGATCGCTTCCTGTTCCCGGTCATTAACCTGGCCTCGTTCTGGAGCCAGATTCAGCAGGGGCTGAGCGCCGCCGAGCGCGTTTTTTCGCTCATTGATGCCGAAAATACCGTCATCCAGACAGATCAGCAGTCGCCGGGGGCCATTCAGGGGCGCATTGAATTTCGCAATGTCACCTTTCGCTATGCCGATGATCTGGAGCCGGTGCTGCGCAATTTTAACCTGGTGATTGAACCGAAAGAAGACATCGCCTTTGTGGGCCATACCGGCGCGGGCAAGAGCACCATCGCCAAACTGGTAGCCCGTTTTTATGAATTTCAGGAGGGCGAAATCCTCATTGATGGGCGCGATATTCGCACCTTTGACCTGACGGACTATCGCAGCCGCCTGGGGATTGTGCCGCAGCAGCCGTTTTTGTTCAGCGGTACCGTGCTGGACAATATTCGCTATGCCCGCCCGGCCGCCACCGATGAAGAAATTCACCGCATCGCTTACAGCATCGGCGGTGGCGAATGGCTGGAAGGGCTGCCGGACGGCCTGAACAGCGATGCCGGTGAACGCGGCGCACGCCTGAGCATGGGCCAGCGCCAGCTTGTCAGCCTGCTGCGCGTCCTCATCCAGCAGCCGGCCATCTTCATCCTGGATGAAGCCACGGCCAGCGTTGATCCGTTCACCGAGATGCAAATCCAGGAAGCCATTGAAAAAATCCTGGCGCATTCGACCTCGATCCTCATCGCGCACCGGCTGAGCACGGTACGCAGCGCCGACCGGATCATCGTCCTCAAAGATGGCGGCATCATGGAAGAAGGCAGCCACGACCACCTGATGCAGCAGGGTGGCCACTACGCCGAACTGTATAACACCTACTTTCGCCATCAATCGCTGTCGTATGTGGAAAATGCCCGCACGATGCTGGAACAGATGGAAGCAGCGGGCGATTGACCTGCGCCGCTATTCGCAGCCTGCCCAACCCGGTATATACTACAGAAGGAGTCTGCGCCTGGCGCGGCCTCCTTCTCAGCCATTGACGATGAAGCAGGTGTTATGCGGGCGAAAGTCGAGCTATTTCTGACGCAGCTTTTTCAACGCCTCCTCCCGGTGTGGCAGCGCCTGCTGCGGCTGGCGCATGTGTGCCTCATTTATTTCCAGCGGTTAACCGTGTGGCTGGCCGGCATTGACCTGCCGCGGCCGCCGCTGTCCCCCCTGCAATGGATTGTGCTGGTGTATGCGGTGGCCGGGCTGGCGTATGGGGTGGCTACGCCCATCTTTGAAGCCTCGGACGAAATCTGGCATGTGGGGATGATCGAATACATTGTCGAAAATGGGGATCTGCCGGTGCAGCAGCCGGGCCTGCTCACGCCGCATCGCCAGGAGGGCAGCCAGCCGCCGCTGTATTACACCCTGGCGGCGGCCGTCATCGCCCCGTTTGACCTGTCGCAGATCGACACCTATCGCCAGCCGAACCCGCATGTGCAGGCCGGCATTCCTGGCAATGCGGGCAATAAAAACCTGGTGCTGCGCGATACCCCGGTGCCGCCGCTGGCCCCGGTGCCGGCGGCGGTCTATCTGCTGCGCGTTTTGAGCCTGGTCATGGGGGCGGTGACGATTGTCGCCGTGTATCACTGCGGGCGGCTGCTGTCGCCACAGCGCCCGGTGGTGGGCCTGGTGGCGGCCGCCATCACCGCGTTTAACCCCATGTTCCTGTTCATCGCTGCTTCGGTGAACAATGATAATCTCGTGACCATGCTCAACAGCCTGGTCATTTATTACGCGCTGCTGACGCTGCGTGATGGCTTCCAGACGCGCCGCAGCCTGTTGATCGCGCTGCTGCTGGCGCTGGCCACGCTGACCAAACTCAGCGCCCTGGTGCTGATCCCGCCGCTGGCGGTGGGGGCCATCTGGCTGGCGTTCCGCCGCGGCCAGTGGCGCGGGCTGCTGATCCTGGGCGGGGCGATGCTGCTGGCCTGGGCGCTCATCGCCGGCTGGTGGTATGCCCGCAATCTGCTGCTGTACAACGAATTATTCGGCACCGGTATGATGGCCCGCGTGGCCGGCGTGCGCGATGCCCCGTTCACCATCGGCACCGCCCTGGGCGAATTTGAAGGCTTCCGCCGCTTTTACTGGGGCGTGTTCGGCGCGGCCAACATCCAGAGTACCGACCTGTTTTATGCGCTGATTGATTTCACCGTCTTCACCAGCATGTTCGGCGTGATTTTCCTCATCGCGCAGCTCATCAGCATTAGCGATTTTCGCTTTGCCCGCCATGAACTGCTGCTGGCGCTGTTCCTGCTGGGGGTGGTGCTGCCGGGGATGCTGGCCTTCTTCCACTGGACGGCCCAAACCTACGCCACCCAGGGGCGCTTATTATTCCCCTTCCTGGCGGCCATCAGCCCACTGCTGGCGGCCGGGCTGGTGGAGGTGGTGTGGTGGATGCTGTTCCTGCTCAGCCCGCCGGATCGCTCGTTTGTGCAGGCCGGGCAGGCTGTGTCGCCGGCGGTGCTCAGCCAGGGGCTGGCGTGGCCCGTGCGGCTGCTGGGGGCGGCCGCGCTGCTGATGCCCTTCACCGTCATCGCGCCGCAGTACTGGCCGCCGCGCACAGTGGAAACGCTGCCGGCCGAAGCGCGGGAAATGTATGCCCGCTTTGGCGATGTGGAATTGATTGGCCTCCAGGTGTTTGACCGGCGCTATTTGCCGGGTGAGCCGGTGCGCGTGACGCTGTACTGGCGTGTCCTGCGCCAGTCTGACGAGGATTTAAGCATCTCGCTGGCGCTCATCGACCGCGACGGCAACGCCATCGGCAAGCTGGATACCTACCCCGGCGCGGGCACGCTGCGTACCAGCACCTGGCAGCCGGGCAGCATCTATGAAGATACCTATGTGGTGCCGCTGTCCAGCCTCATCCAGGGGCGCTTTGTCTTTCGGCTTCAGGTGGGCTGGTGGAACTTCCGTACCACACAGTGGATTGTGGCGGTTGATCGAGATCAGGCTGCGCTGGAGGCGGTGATCCAGGATGTGGGGGCGGTGGTTGCGCCCGGCTATCAGGATGATCTGGTGGGGATGCTGCGCCTCTCTGACGAGATGCAGCGCCAGGCGGATTTTGGCGAGCGCCTGCGGCTGATCGGCTTCGCTTTTGACCGGGCGACCTCGCAACTGCGGCTGCGCTGGCAGGTACACGGCCTCATTGATACGAATTACGTGGCCTTCGCCCATGTGACCACCGCGCCGGATCAACCGCCGGTCGGCCAGTTCGATAATGCCATGACAGCTTTCCCCACGCGCTACTGGCGCTGGGAGGAGCGCGTCATCACCGAGCATCCGCTGGTGTACCCGGAGGGTCTGCCGGCCGGCGAGTATATGCTGCTGGTGGGCTGGTATGACCCCACCACCGGCGAGCGCCTGCCGCTGCCACAGACCGGCGAAGGCGACCCGCCCACGTCGTACCGCCTGTTTGCCTTCAGCGTGAATGCCGATGGCACCATCATTGCGCCGGAACTGGATGAACTGGAAAAAACGCTGACACCGTTTGAACTGCCGCCGGAGGAAACGGCCACGCCGGAAGCCTCGCCAGAAGCCACCGGCGAAGGTACCGCCGAAGCCACCGGCGTGGTCACACCCGCCGCGCCGGCTGCCACCGGCGAAGCTGCGCCCGTCAGCACTGCCGAAGCCACGCCCTGAAGCGTCAGGGCAGCGTCAGCCGCAGCACCTGATCCGGCAGGGGGCCGGTGCTGCTGCTGGCCGGCACGGCCACCGGGTTGGCCCGGTCATAAAAGCCAACGGCCAGCCGGGCGGCGGCCGGCGGCACGGTAAAACAATGGCGATCATCCAGCGTTTGCCCGGCCGTCCAGCGCGATGTGGGATAGCGATTGTCCAGCGGCGGCGCATCCAGCGCGGTGATGAAAGTGCCATCGGCAGCCAGCAGATGCAGCAGCACGGCATACTCCGGCAGCCCATCCCGCAGCGCCTGCCAGCGCAGCCCCAGGCACTGCCGGCCATCGGCTTCCCGCTGCCAGGTATAGCCCTCCAGCCGAATAGCATCCGCATAGGTGATGGCGGCGGGTTGCAGCGCTTCTTCGGCGAAGATGCGCCGGTCGCCGGCGATCCGCAGTTCGCCCAGGAGGGCGTAATCACGGCCATCGGCAGCCGGATAATAGGTGATCTCCGGCGACTGCACATACACCGCCACGCGAATTTGTGCCACATAGGGTGGCGCGTCCGGCGCGATGGTCAGTGTGTAGGTGTCGGTGGCATATTTGCCCGGTGGCCAGGCGGCAAAATTTTGCCCGGCGATGCTGATCGAATCAGCGCGGGCCAGCACCTGCGTGCCGAACACATCGGTAATCTGCACCGAAGCCCGCGGGCTGATGTCCGTGGCGGCCAGCAGCCGCCAGTACAGCCGAAGCTGGAGGGTATCGCCGGGGCGCACGGTGGCGGTGGACAGGTCATAACCCACCAGCGCCAGCCCCGCGCCAAAACGCACATCCACCGCCTGCTGTGCCGGGGTGCGCTGCGGGTCGCCGGGCGGGCGCAAAAAATCGGTCGCCGGCAGCAAATAGGCCTGGTGCAGCAGCGTAAAGCCCACGATCACCGCGCCGGTGACGAGGGCCAGCCGCCGCGCCGGTGCCGCGGTGATGGCCACCGGCACCCGGCGGCGGCCGCGCACGAATAACCCTGTCAGCACCGCCAGCGCCCCCAGGCTGATGAGTTCCGCGCCGTGCTGGATCGTCGTCCCGGCATAGAGAATGCTCAGGGTGTGCGTTCCGGCCGGCACATCCAGCGCGATGAGGCCGTGAATGCCCTCCGGCCGCACGGCTGCCGGCTGCTTATTCAGCCGCACGGACCACCCCGGATAATACATCTGGTTGAAGGTCAGCAGGAAAGGCGCGGGCGTGCTGATGTCGTAGCAGGTGGCGCGGCGGTCACACCCGGCCAGCACCCGTGCCGCAGTCGCGCCGGGCGGCAGCGCCTCCGCCAGCAGATCAACCCGCCATTCAAAGGTTGTATGATCGCGCGGGGTGCCCCCCTGGGGGCGCTGCTGTGCCCACACCGGCAGATATTCATTGCCGCTGGTGAGGCCCATATTGCCGGTGCGCTTCTCATACTGGAATGCGCCGGCGGGGGTGGCTTCTTCCGGGGCATAAAAGCGCAGCGGGGTATACAGCAGAGGCAGCGCCGCCAGCGCCAGCCCGCTCATCAGCCCGGCCGCGGCCAGGCTGCGCCAGCGCGCCGGCAGCGCCTCCGCCAGCAGCGCCGCGCCGGGGATAGCCGCCAGCGCTGCCACGCCCAGCAGCCGCCAGGGATACACCACCAGCCGCGCAATCGGCACATTGTTCCACACCCACGCCGAAGCCGGGGTCATCAGGAACAGGCACAGCGCCATAAAGCCGCCGCCCGCGATCAGTTGCAGCCCGGCGAACCGGCTGAGTCGCTGCGGCCGCCACCACGCCAGCGGGATGAGCAGCAGCCCGGCCAGCGCCAGCACGATTTGCGGCTGGCCGGGGGTGAAGAAGCGCGGAATATTCTGGAGTGTTTGCTCCAGCGGCAGGATGGGGCGCGTTAAGTCGGCCCAGGCCACCAGGTTGGCCGCCGCGTTAAAGCTGCCGGTCTGGATGCTGGTGATTTGCACATGGCGAAATTCTGCCAGCGCCGGCAGCCAGAAGGCCGCTGCCAGGGCCACGCCGAGCGCCAGCCCGCCGATGAGCACCAGGCCGCGCACCAGTCGCTGCCAGCGGGTGCCGGCCATGCCCGCCACCAGCCCCAGGGCATACACGCCCGCAAACGGCGCGATCAAAAAGCCGGTGGGATGATGCAGCAGCGTGATGGCCGCAAACCAGCCGCCGATGGCCGCCGCATCGCGCCGTGCTGACCGCAGGGCCCCGGCCGCCAGCGCCCGGAACAGCCACGGCAGCAGCGCCATGGCCGCAAACTGCGAGAGATTGCTCTGTAACCACAGTTCATCAAAGCGGAAGGGCGCATACGTGCAGGCCACCGCGGCCACCAGCGCCCCGCGCCGCCCGGCAAACGTCCGCGCGAACAGGTACGCCCCGGCCGGGTACAGCAGCGTAAAGCCCATTTGCAGCAATTTCCACACGTCCAGCGCGGTCAACGGGGTCAGCAGCAGCAGCGCCGATCCCAGCAGGTGCAGCCCTGGCGCGTAAAAATTGTGGATGGGATAGCCAAACCCGTGATGCAAATACGGTGTCCAGCGCGGGTACAGGTAGCCGGCTTCCACGTTCACCGCCGCGCTCACCAGCCGATGCAGATGAATTTCCGCATCGGCCGTGGCCGGCAGCCCCGGCTGTAAAAATGGCACGATCAACGGCAGCGCCAGCAGCAGCGCGGCGATGCCCTCCCATTCAATTCGCTCCAGAACAGCGCGTAAACGGCCCATCATGGGACACAGACTCTACATTCTGCACGCCTGCGGTTACAATCACCGGGTATCTTAAAGAGTGGCCCGCCCGAATGACAGGGGAATATCCTTCATGTTGAACGGAAAAAAGATCGCGGTGGTGATGCCAGCCTACAATGCCGAAAAAACGCTGGAGATCACCTACCGCGAAATTCCGCTGGAATTGATCGACATTGTGATTCTGGTGGATGATGGCAGCCGTGACGACACGGTGAAAGTCGCCCGTGACCTGGGGATTGATACCATTGTGCATCCCAGAAACCGGGGCTACGGCGGCAACCAGAAGACCTGTTATAAACACGCGCTGGAAAAAGGCGCGGATGTGGTGGTCATGCTGCACCCGGATTATCAGTATACGCCGCGCCTGCTGGTGGCCATCGCGGCCATGGTGGCCTTCGGTGAATATGATATTGCGCTTGGCTCGCGGGTGCTGCTCGGCGGCGCGTTAAAAGGGGGGATGCCGGTTTACAAGTATATCTCCAATCGCTTCCTCACCTTTGCCCAGAACTGGATGATCGGGGCGCATTTTTCGGAATACCACACCGGCTACCGGGCTTTCTCCCGCCAGGTGCTGCTGGCGCTGCCGCTGGAGGAGAACAGCGATAATTTCGTCTTTGATAATCAGGTGCTGGCGCAGGCTATCTATTTTGGCTATCGCATCGGCGAAATTTCCTGCCCGACGAAATATTTTGAGGAGGCTTCGTCCATCTCCTTCTTGCCGTCGGTGCGTTATGGCCTGGGGGTGCTGCAAACCGCGTGGCAGTTCATGCTGCAAAAGCGCGGGCTGTCCCGCTATGCCATTTTCGATCAGCAGGGGCGCAAACTGCCGGTGAGCGCGGTGCCCACCGCGCCGCTGCCGATGCCCTGAGGCGGGCGGGGGCGTATCGCACGCCCCGCGCCAGTCCCCGGCTTAATAGCCCAGGACGTTCACCACATCACGCACTGCGCCGGCGCTGTGATCCAGCATGGCTTTTTCTTCGTCGTTCAGTTCCATCACGATCACTTTTTCCACGCCCGTGCTGCCCAGGACGGCCGGCACGCCGATGAACAGCTTTTCATAGCCGTATTCGCCGTTCAGGTACACCGCAGACGGAATCACGCGCTTCTGATCTTTGAGGATGGCTTCCACCATTTCAATCGTCCCGGCCGCCGGGGCATAGTAGCCGCTGTAGCCCAGGATTTTGACGATCTCGCCGCCGCCGTCGCGGGTGCGCTGGATGATCGCCTGGAGGCGGTCTTCCGGGATCAATTCACGCACGGGGATGCCGGCGATGGAGGTGTGGCGCGGCAGCGGTACCATCGTGTCGCCGTGGCCGCCCAGCACCATGCCATGCACATCGCGCACGCTCACGCCCAGTTCCAGCGCCAGGAAGGTCTTGTAACGCGCTGTATCCAGCGCCCCTGCCTGCCCGATGACGCGGTGCGCCGGGAAGCCGCTTTCTTGCAGGGCCACATGGCACATGGCATCCAGCGGGTTAGACACGATGATGAGGATGGCATTGGGCGAGTGCTTCACGCACTGGCGGGTACATTCTGCCACAATCTCCTGGTTGGTCTTCACCAGTTCATCACGGCTGGGGAACGTGCCATCGGGCTTCTTTTTGCGCGGTACGCCGGCGGTGATGACCACAATATCGGAATTGGCGCTGTCTTCGTAGCTGCTGCCACCGCTAATGCTGATGTCAAAATCCATCACCGGGCCAGATTCCAGCAGATCCAGCGCTTTGCCTTTAGCCGCGCCTTCGACCACATCCACCAGTACCACATCTGCCAGTTCACGGCTGGCGATCCAGTGGGCGCAGGTCGCCCCGACATTGCCTGCCCCAACAATCGTGACTTTTTTACGTGCCATTGGCTGCTTAACTCCTGAACAAGGTTGATCGTTACCTGCGGCGGCACAGGCCGGCGCGTTACGTCAGGTGGCAAAATCTGCCGCCTGTTACAGACCGCTTTGACCTGTGAAACCGTCTCCATTTACGATCTTATCATAACCTGAATGCGGCGGTGATGCCCAGAGGCAGAGGGGATATTCCGGGGGTGATGAACGTCACTGTCAGCGGTGCAGGTGCGGCAGCGCGGCAAATTCTGCCAGCCGCCAGCCGGGCCCATCGCGCTCCAGCGTGGTGATGGAGGTGTTTTCGATGCCGCGCCCGGCCGATAATTCATCCGGGAACAGGTGCAGCAGCAGGTAGCGAATGGAACCCCCGTGCGACACCATGGCCGCGCTGTGCCCCGGCGTGCGCGTGACGATCTCCTGCCAGGCGGCCACCATCCGCGCCTGCATCTGCGCCCGCGATTCGCCCTGCGGCACGATGAAATGATTGTCCTTTTGCCACTGCGAATATTCCAGCGGGTAGGTGCGCTGAATTTCTTCGCGGTTTAACCCCTGGAAAACCCCGGCGTTAATCTCGCGCAGGCGCTGATCGCTGATGACGCTCAGCGGGCGGCCCTGCGCCAGATACTGCGCGGTGTCGTAAGCGCGAATGAGGTCGCTGCTGTAGATGGCATCCAGCGGCTGCGTCCGCAAATGCTGCGCCAGCGCCTGCGCCTGGCGGCGACCCGTTTCGTTGAGGCTGGTTTGTAGAATGCCCTGCCAGCGCCCGGCCGCGTTATAATCTGTTTCTCCGTGACGAATGATAAAAACCCGTGTGAGCATCCGCTGACCTGACCTTTGATCTGACTTGACGTGCTGGCGGTGGAGAGGCACAATGATACGCTGATGAATTCAGTTTACCATGCTGCAAAGGTGAGAACAGTGGCAGATACCGAAGATATTCAACACTCCAATACAGACGGGATGCCGCCCTTACAGAGTGGACTGGCGATGGCCGGCGGCCTGGGGATTACGCTCATCGTGGTCGGGCTGGCCCTGGGGGTGCTGGATGCCACGCTCAACAGCAGCACCATCGGCCTGCTCATTTTGACCGGGTTCGCCTTTCTGGTGGGGGCTATTGCGGCCTGGTTCGGGGTGGTGCAGCCACAAAAGCACTTTGATGATATTAATGTGCCGAAATATCACGGGCACGCGCACCACGAACCCGCGGCGGATGATGCCGCCCCGGCGCAGCACTGAGCGATGGCGGCTTTTCCGCGCCAGCCCTACGGCGAAATTTTCCACGGCGTGATCGTGATGGCGGGGGAGGCGGCCCTGCTGGCCAGCGCCGCGCCACCAGAAGTTGAGATTGCCCACCACGGCACCTTCACCCTGCGCTACGGCATCGAATTCCTGGGCAAGCCGCAGTTCAGCATTGTGCCGGCCCTCATCGCGCTGGATTATGGCGAGGTGATGACCGACGCGGTGGCCGCCTGGGATTTTTTATTTAAGCGCAGCAACCTGTACCCGCGGGCGGATGTCATCGGCTATCGCAATGATGGCGTGGATGAGATGATCCCCGTGAAAAAGCTCGACCTGATGCAGCCGGTGGTGGTGCTGGCCTATGCGGATGCAGCGGCCACCCGGCCGCTGGCGCAGGTGGCCGCGCTCATCGCGCCGGACGACAGCCCCTTACCCCCCTGGCTGGCGCAGTATGCCCGGCGTTATCCAGCTCTGGCCGCATGGCAGAGGGAACATCCATGAACCATCTTGATTCTATTTTTGACGATGATTTGCCGCCGGGCCATCGTTCCGGCGTGGTGGCTGTCATCGGCCGCCCCAATGTGGGCAAATCCACCCTGATGAATGCCATCCTGGGGCAGAAAATTGCCATCACCACGCCGCGCCCGCAGACCACCCGCCGCCAGCAGATGGGCATTTACACCCTGCCCGCCGGCCAGATCATCTTTGTGGATACGCCGGGGGTGCATAAGCCGCACAATAAACTGGGCGAATATATGTACGATGCCGCCACCCGCGCCCTGACCGATGCCGATGTGCTGCTGTGGATCATTGATGCCACCGAAGCGCCCACCGGGGCCGATCACTACATCGCCGGGATCATTCAGCAGTATGCGCCGCAAACGCCGGTGGTGCTGGCCCTCAACAAGGTCGATCTTTTGAAGGGTGTATACGATTTTCGCGCTCACCTGGCGCTGACCGCTCATGCCGCCTTCTTCTACGTCAGCGCCCTGGCGGGGACGAAAGTGCCGGAAGTGATCGAAAAAGTGCTCAGCCTGCTGCCGGTGGGCCCGCGTTATTACCCGGAAGAGCAGGTGAGCGATATGAATATGCGTTTCATCGCTGCCGAAGTCGTCCGTGAGCAAATTATCCTCAATACCGATAAAGAGATTCCCTATTCGGTGGCGGTGGAGATTGACCATTACCAGGAGGCGGAAGACCGCACCACCATCGAAGCGGTGATTTATGTGGAGCGCGATTCGCAAAAGGGGATTCTCATCGGCAAAGGCGGCGCGATGATTAAAACGATTGGCACGGCCGCCCGCCAGGAGTTGATCGCCCTGCTGGAAACGCCGGTGCACCTGGAACTGCACGTCAAAGTGTTGAAGAACTGGCGCGACGATGAAGCGCTCATGCGCCGCCTGGGGTATCGCCTGTCGAAGCCGGGTCAGGATGAGGACGATAAATAGGCGCGGCTGGCTTCTGTATCGGCGCGAATCTGCGCGATGAGCGCCTCAATCCCCGTAAATTTTTGCTCCGGGCGCAGCCGTTTTTCAAAGGTCAGCGTCATGGTGTGGCCGTAAATATCGCGGTCAAAATCCAGCACATGCGCTTCCACCGTCACCGATTGTCCGTTGAAAGTCGGGCGCACGCCGATATTGGTCACAGCCATGAAGGTTTCGTCACCGATGCTGGCCCGGCAGGCATACACGCCGGCGGCCGGCAGCACCTGCTCCGACCACACCGCGACGTTGGCGGTGGGAAAGCCGATGGTGCGGCCGCGTTTTTCGCCATGCACCACTGCGCCGCTGACGGTGTAACTGCGCCCCAGCCAGTCGCGGACGTGGGCCATATCGCCCGCCAGCAGCGCCTCGCGGATGCCGGTGCTGGTGATGATACGGCCGCCGGCATCCTGCGTCACCAGGTCAAACGGGGTGACGGTGAAGCCGCGGGTCGCCCCCTGCGCCGTCAGAAAGGCGATGTCGCCTTCGCGCTGGTAGCCCAGGGCAAAATCCGCCCCTACGTGCAGCGCAGCCATGCGGACGTGATGCAGCAGCCGATCCACAAAGACCGCGGCGCGCATCTGCCGCACGCTGTCATCAAACGGGTGGGTGACCACGACATCCACCGCCAGCGCCCGCAGCAGGTCGGCCCGCTGGGCCGGCGTGGTCAAATAATAGCGCCCGTGCAGCCCGCGCAGGACGACATCAGGATGCGGGAAAAAGGTGAGCACCACCGCCTGCCGCCCGGCCGCGTGGGCGGCATCCGTAATGCGCCGGATGAGCGCCTGATGCCCGCGATGCACCCCATCGAAAACGCCAATGGTGACGACGGACGGGGCAGTGAGCTGTACGGCTTCCAGAGTGTCGATGTGCATGATGGCTCTTGCGCGTTCCTGGTGTGCGTGGTGATGGATGTGGTTGATTGTGCCAGCCGGCGGGCTGTCTGCACAGGCTCAGACGAAAACTTTGTGCGGCTGCCAGCGGCCGGCGCGGGGCGTTAAAATGGCGGCCAGCTCCGCGCCGGCGAAGCCGAACAGCAGCGCCCCCTGGTCGGCCTGCTCCAGGTGAATGCTGCGCCCGTAACGCAGTTCGGCTACCTGATCCGGCGTGAGCTGTACGGCCGGCTGCTGTGCCAGCGCCACCCGGGCCGTAACCAGGTGCTGCGCCAGGTCAGGCAGCGCCAGCAGGTCGGCCAGCGGCAGCGCCTGCGCCAGATGAAAGCTGCCGCTGGCGGTGCGCGTCAGCGCGGCCAGGTGGGCCCCGGTGCCCAGAACTTCGCCCAGGTCATAGGCCAGGCTGCGGATGTAGGTGCCGGCGCTGCATACCACCTCCAGCGTGAACTGTGGCGGCGACCAGTCGGTGAGTGTGAGCGCATGGATGGTGATGGGGCGGGGGGCACGCTCGACCGTGTGCCCGGCGCGGGCCAGATCATACAATTTTTGCCCCCCCTGCTTGATGGCGCTGTACATGGGCGGAATTTGCCGCAGGTCGCCGGTGAAGGCGGGCAGGGCGGCCAGCACCTGGTCGCGGGTGAGGTGTTCGGCCGGCCGGGTAAGCAAGACCGCGCCTTCGGCATCATACGTGGTGGTGGTGAGGCCGGCATGGACGACGGCCCGGTAATGCTTGGTGGTGTCCATGATGTATTCGCTGAGGCGGGTGGCCGGGCCCAGGCAGATGACCAGCACCCCTTCCGCCAGCGGGTCCAGCGTGCCGGCGTGCCCGATTTTGCTGTCCTGGCCGCGCTGTTTGAGCCGGGCCCGCAGCTTCGCCACGACATCATGGCTGGTCATGCCCACAGGTTTCCACACATTGAGAAAGCCATTGAGCGCGGTCATCGTATGCTCAGCCGGGCTGTTGCAGCGTGCTGCTGTCGATCACCTGCTGGAGCAGCGGCAGCACCCGCGCCTGCACCTCAGCCAGCGTGCCGGGCAGCGTCACGCCGGCGGCCTGTTTGTGCCCGCCGCCGCCCAGGCCGATGGCCACGCCAGCGACATCGTAGCCGGGCCGGGAGCGAAAGCTGATCTCCACCCGCGTTTCTGGCTGCTCTTTAAAGACCACGGCGATCAGCGCTTCATCCACTGTGTTCAAAAAACTCACCATCCCACCATCGGTCACATGATCCAGTCCGGCGCGTTCAAGATCGCTCAGGCGCACGGTCGCCAGGATAATTTGCCCCTGCATCAGCACCGAGGGCAAAATCTGCTTCCACAGTTCGACTGTCCGGTAAGAACGGGTATCCAGCGTGCGGGCGGTAACCAGCGGCAGCGAGGCCCCGGCCTGCATCAGCGCCTGGGCGATGGCCAGCGTGCGGGCGCTGACGGCCGTCACCCGAAAGCCAATGGTATCCGTCACCAGCCCGGTGAGCAGCGGCAGCGCCACCGCCTGGCTGAGGGGGTGCCCGGCGTGCTGCCACCAGTCAAAGACGATTTCGGTGGCAGAAACGGCACCGGGCACCACCAGGAACACATCGCCAAAATAGGTATTGGTGATGTGATGATCCAGATTGATGACCTGCTGACTGTGGGCCCGCCCGTAAGCACCACACGCGCCGGTGCGGATTTCGTCGCTGGCATCGGTGGAGATCATCACATCCCACCGGCCCTCGGCCAGGCGGGTGACGATGCTGGCCGCGCCGGGCAGAAAGCGCAGGTAATCCGGCACGCCATCATCATTGGCGACCGTGACCGTTTTCCCCATTTCCCGCAGGGCATTGGCCAGCCCCAGGGAAGAGCCAATCGCGTCGCCATCCGGGCTGATGTGGCTGACCACCAGCACCGTGTGCGCGGCGCGGATGGCGTTAGTCGCGGCGTTCCACTGCGGCTGCGTCGTCGTCATCGCCAGAACCCGTGTCATCCTCGCTGAAATCGTCGGTTGCGTCGGCCGGCGGAATATCCAGCGACTCCGCCAGTTGATTGATGTGTTCGGCCCGGTCGAGCGTGGTATCCCAGTGAAATTGCAGCGCCGGCGTGTTCCGCAGCCGAATGCGCTTGCCTGTCTCGCGCCGCAAAAAGCCGCTGGCCCGCTTCAGGCTGTCCATCACTTCGTCGCGGCGGGCTTCGTCACCCAGCGCATTGATGTACACATCGGCAAACATAAACTCACGATCCAGCGTGACTTCCGTCACCGTCAGCCCGTGCAGGCGCGGGTCGGACACTTCCCGTATGAGCAGTTCGCTCAAAATCTGGCGGATGCGCCCGGACATGCGCTCCCGTGTGACAGACATGCTCACTCCCTTCGCCGGCGCAGCGCCGCCCTAGTTGACGCGCTCCATGACGAAAAATTCCAGCAGGTCGCCTTCTTTGATGGTCTCAAAGTTATCCAGGCTGATGCCGCATTCAAAGCCGGTACGCACTTCACGCACGTCGTCTTTTTCCCGCCGCAGCGAACTGACGGTCAGGTTATCGGCGATGATTTGCCCGCCACGCTTGACGCGCACCCGCGCGTTACGGCGAATTTCGCCCTCGCGCACGTAGCTGCCCGCCACCGTGCCGGCTCTGGCAATCTTGAACAGCGCCCGCACTTCGGCCGTGCCGATGGTCTTCGGCTCGTACTTCGGCTCCAGCATCCCTTTCAGCGCCAGTTCCATATCTTCCAGCAGCTTGTAGATGATGTTGTAGGTGCGAATTTCGACATTGTGGTTCATGGCGAAGGAACGCGCCGCCGTGTTAATTTCTACACTGAAGCCGATGACGATGGCTGCTGACGCATCGGCCAGCATAATATCGCTCTCGCTCACGCCGCCGACATCGGCCAGCAGCACATTGATTTTGATGCCTTCCGGGTTTTTATCGGAAAGCTGCTTCAGCGAATCCACAATCGGTTGCAGCGATCCCTGCACATCCACCTTCAGGATCACGTTCAGTTCTTTGGCCTTGCCCTGCTGGAAGCGGGCGAACACATCTTCCAGGGTGAAGGTGCGGGCCGGCTCGCGGTCGGCGACGGCTTTTTCTTCCACCCGCTGCACGGCCAGGTCGCGGGCCACTTTATCATTTTTAGCCCGTTCAAAGCGCTCACCCGGCTGCGGCGGTTCGTTAAGCCCCAGTACCGAGATGGGCATGGAGGGCGTGGCTTCATCAATGGCCTGCCCGGTTTCATCGTACATGGCTTTGATGCGCCCGTAAGAAGTGCCGGCGATGATGACATCGCCGCGTTTGAGCGTGCCATTCATCACCAGCAGCGTCGCCAGGCTGCCGCGATGTTTGTCCATGCGGGCTTCCAGCACCACCCCGCGCGGGGTGCCGGTGGGGTTGGCGACGAATTCATTTTCATCCGTCACCAGCAAAATCGCTTCCAGCAGGTCTTCGATACCCTGCTTCTGGGTGGCGGCTACCGGCACCATCAGCGTGCTGCCGCCCCAGTCATCCGGCACCAGTTCGAGATCGGCAAGCTGCTTTTTCACCATGTCCGGGTTGGCGTTGCGCTTATCGACCTTGGTGATGGCCACCACAATGGGCACATTGGCCGCGCGGGCATGGTTGAGCGCTTCGCGGGTGGTGGGCATCACCCCGTCGTCAGCGGCGACCACCAGCACGGCAATATCCGCCCCCTGGGCCCCGCGGGCCCGCATCTGGGTGAAGGCTTCGTGACCGGGGGTATCCAGAAAGGTGATGATGCGATTGTCGTGCCGGGCACGGTAGGCACCGATGTGCTGCGTGATGCCCCCGGCTTCCCCGGCGGCGACATTGGCTTTACGGATGGTGTCCAGCAGCGTCGTCTTGCCATGATCGACATGCCCCAGGATGGTGACGATGGGCGGCCGGGTGATGAGATTTTCGGCTTTTTCGCCGGCGTAAATCTGTTCCCATTTGCGCGTCAGTTCTTCCACGCGCTTCTGTTCTTTTTCCTGCTCGGCGATGGCGCTCTGCGACTGCGCCTCAAACCCCATCTCGCCCACCACGATGGCGGCGGTATCGAAATCAATTTGCTGATTGATGGAGGCCATGATGCCGTTGGCGATGAGCTTTTTCATCACCTCAATCGGGCTGGCATGGATGATGTCGGCGAGCTGCCGGACGGTCAAAAAATCGGGGACGATGACGATCTGTTTTTCCTGCGCCATAGGTTCTATCTCAACTCCTTACATTTTGAGACAGTCCCCGGCACATCGATATGCGGCAGACCTGTCTCACATGGTCTGTACTGGTGCAAGCCAGGCGCTCATAAGACCACCTGGCGAAGGTATTCCCGGTCTGTGTCGGTCAGGGTGGTACGCAGCGCTTTGCTCAGGGTATCGCTGCGGGCGGCGCGCTGCCAGCATTCCGGCTTATCACACACATACGCGCCCCGCCCGTTCAGCTTGCCGGTGGGGTCTACGACGACACCACCGGCAGTACGCACCAGGCGGGTTAGCTGACGCTTGTTGTCTTTTTCCCGGCAGATGCAGCACATCCGCACCACAACACGCCTGCTCATAAAGGCTACCTGATCTAGAACTCGTAATCGTTCCAGCTATCGCGCCCTTTGCGATTGCCTTTGCGGCGGCGCTTGGCCACCACTTCGCCGCTTTCTTCATCAAAGACGAGCTGCCGGCGCTTGTTCTGCACTTTGGCGGCCGCTTTCTTGCGGGCGGGTTCATCGCCCGCCGGGGTCAGCTCATCATCTTCTTCAAAGTCGAAGTCTTCGCCGGCTTCTGCGCCGGCCGGGCTGGCGGCGATGGCTTCCGCGGTCGCGGCACCGGTCGGGGTGGGGGCGACCACGCCGCCAAAGGCATCCAGCACCACCTCATCATCGTCATCCACCGGCGGGCGGGCCGGGGCGGCCGCGGTTGCGGTTGCGGCCGGGCTGTGGGCTGCCGGCACATCGTCCGTCTGGTGCTCCACCGCGGCCGGGGCCGTGCCATGAATGAGCTGCGAAAAGTCGGTGGTGGTCTCCATCAGTTCATCCAGCGCCGTTTGAACATCCTGCAACGGCTGGCCGGGGAGCTTGGTGAGCAATTTCTTCAGGCGTTCTTCATCGACCAGGGTGGCCAGCATCACCGCGCCAATATTGCCCATGGATTCCAGCGCTTCCAGCAGTTCATCCGGCAGCCGCAGCAGCTTCAGCGGCGCTTCGAACAATTCCTGGGGCAGGGTCGCTTTGACGGCCGCCACCTGCTGGAGATGTTCCTGGCGTTCCTCCTCGCGCTCGATCAACAGGCGGCGCTCCACCAGATCGGCGAATTTGGACAGCAGGTTGTATTCTTCCGGCATCACCGCGCGGTTGCCCAGCTTCTTTTCGATGATGCGCTGTACGTCTTCGATCAACTGGGCATGGGTGCGGGTGAGGCCGGACAGCGGCGGCATGTCCAGGTTTTCCAGGGCGCTCTGCACCGTTTCGCTCACGCTCTTAATGTCGATGCGCCAGCCGGTGAGCTTGGCCGCCAGCCGGGCGTTTTGCCCTTCGCGGCCGATGGCCAGCGAAAGCTGCTCGTCCTGCACCAGCACCACCGCCGTCTTGCCGGTGTGGATATCGTCTTCCAGGTACACGCCGGCCACCCGGGCCGGGCTGAGCGCCTTGGTGATGAACACCACCGGGTCGGGATTCCATTCGATGACATCAATTTTTTCGTCGTGCAGTTCTTTGACGATATTCTGAATGCGAATCCCGCGCATCCCCACGCACGCCCCCACGGGGTCGATGCCATCCTGAAGGGCGGCCACGGCCACTTTGGAGCGATAGCCGGCTTCGCGGGCGATGCTCTTAATTTCCACCTGGCCGTTGTAAATCTCCGGGACTTCGTATTCCAGCAGGCGGCGCAGCATGTTGCGGTGGCTGCGCGAGCAGGTGATCTCCGGCCCGCGATTGGTGCGCTTCACTTCCACCACGTATACGCGCAGTTTTTCATGCTGGCGGTAGCGCTCACCGGGAATCTGGTGCGGGCGCGGCAGTTTGGCTTCCGCGCGGCCCAGGCTGAGGGTGACGAAATTCTGATTGATGTTTTGCACCGTGCCGGTGATGATATCGCCTTCACGGCCGATATATTCTTCGTAGAGGGAGTTGCGCTCGGCTTCACGAATCTTTTGCAGAATCACCTGTTTGGCGGTCTGGGCGGCGATGCGCCCGAATTTCTTGGTGGTGCTTTCCACCTGCACCATCACCATATCGCCGATTTGCGCTTCCGGGTTATAGAAGCGGGCTTTCTCCAGCGTCACTTCGGTCGAAGCGAACTGCACATCATCGCACACTTCTTTTTCGACGAAGATGCGGGCGCGGCCGGTGGATGGATCAATGCGGGCTTCGATGGCCTGGGCCGCGCTGGCATTTGAATCACGCCGATAGGCTGACACCAGGGCCGTCTGGAGGGCTTCCAGCACCACTTCGGCGGGCAGCATACGCATTTCTGCAATTTCGTTAAAAGCGAGCTGTAACTCGTTAGCCATACATCACTTACTCCCACTCCGGGGGATGACCATCCTCTCCTGTATCCTCGATGATGGTATTGTACGCACTTTTACCCCATAAAACAAAAAGTGGGGTTTGCCCACTTTTTGCCTGAAAACTCTTATAGCTTCATTTTACAGCGGCGGACGCGGGGTGTCAAGCAAGATTCCCCGCGTCGCCGGGGGTTATTCGGTGCTGTCCACCGGGGCGGTCACTTCGGCCGTCACTTCGGCAGTGGCTTCGGGCCCGGTGCCGGGGCCGCCGTCACCGGCCGGGGCACCGGCATCGGTCAGTATGCCGGGCATGGCAAACGAGGTGAATTTAAGCACGCGGTTGAGCGCGGCATCGGCCACGTACACATTGCCGGCATCATCCAGGGCCAGCCCGCTGACGACGGTGAAGCTGCTGTCGGTGGCTGCTTCGGCGGTGGGGCTGCCGAAAGACCCCAGGCATTCGCCGGCGGTGTTAAAGACCAGCACGCGGCCGGCATCGGGGTCGCCCACATACAGCATTTCACGGGCGGCATCCAGCGCCAGGTAGGGCAGGCTGCCGCTTTCGCGGTTGTACCAGGCCCGCACCGGGAAGCTGGTGAGGAAGGCTCCATCACGGCTGAAGACGGAGACGCGCCGGTTCCACGTATCGGCCACAAAGATCCGCCCGTCCACCGGGTGAATGACCACCGCATTCGGCTCATCCAGTTCGCCCTGGCCGCTGCCGCCCCGTCCGATGTCGCGCTGGTAGATGGCCGTGCCGTCATCCACGCGATACACGCGCACGCGCTTGTTGCCCGTATCGGAGACGTACACCAGCCCGCCGGCATCCAGGCTCACATCACGCGGGCCCCAGAAGCCATCTTCCGGCAGCGGCACGGCTTCAAAGCCCATGGTGTAGGGCTGACCCCACTGGGCCACCACCTCACCCTGGGGCGACAGGCGGGTGATGCGATAATTCCACGTATCCGCCACATACAGGAAGCCCTGGTCGCTCACTTTCACGCTGTTGGGGCGGTTGAAGACCAGGCCGGGGTCGGTGCCCTGGGTGCCCAGGCTGCGGACGAACTGCCCGCTGGCATCAAAAATGCTGATGCGATGCCCGTATTCTTCGGCCACGTACAGGTTGCCGGCCGGGTCTACATCAATCCCCAGGGGACGATTCAGCGGCTGGCTGGCCGGCGCTTCAAAGATCATGGTAGCCTGCTTATCCTGCAACCAGTTCACCCGGCACAGGTTCACCGGCTCCGGCTCGCTGGTGAAGACCGTGCCGTCCCCGGTGCCATACGGCCAGACCTGCTGTGCAATGTCTTTACGCACGTAAAAATGCATGATGTCGGCGACGGGCCAGTTCTCCAGGCTAAAATCTTTCTGGACGGCGGTGCCATAGGTGCGGTAATCCCGCGACCACCAGATGTCGAAGATGCCTTCGCGGATCTGGGAGGCCTGCGGGTTGCTGCCAGAGAAATCCAGCGTATTCAGCACGCGCGACGGGTTCAGCCCGAAGTAATCCTGCATGGGCCACCACAGCCGCATGTGGTCAAAGCGGATGTATTGATCTTCCAGCAGCGGCTCGACCTTGCTGCGTTTATCATCGCCCACCACCACCGCCGCCGCGCCTTCCAGGTTTTGCAGCGTGGGGTTTTCGCCCACGAAAACGGCATTGGGGAAGCTGCGGAAATACCAGCTATAGGGCCAGGAAACACTGTTATCGTAAGCGAATTTGATGTTCATGCCGTCGGTGGTACGCAGGCTTAGCTCTTCGATGTCGTCCAGCACCCATTTGATGGCCGGGGCCGCGTGGGCATAGACGATGAACTCCGTCGGCAGGTCATAATTGATGAAGGA
>JALOOI010000188.1 GCA_025454495.1 Anaerolineae bacterium | reverse complement strand
CGCTGACGTTACAGCGCTTCCGGCAGCTTTTGCCGGCCGTGCCCCTGGGCTACCTGTATGAGCCATCGTATACGCCGCCCGGCGGGTCATCGGCGGCGGTGCTGCCCATGTCGGGCTGCGAAGCCCTGCATCCCTGGCACGAGATGATTGATGCCGCTTATATGCAGCAGGCCCGGCAGCAGCGCCAGATCGTCAACACGTGGACGGTGAATGACCCGCAGCGGGCGCGGGTGCTGCGCGACCTGCACGTGAACGCGCTCATCACCGATGCGCCGGATATGCTCCTGGATGCGCTGCATGGCTGAGGCCTGGTGGCGGCTGGTGCGCCTGGGTTTTCGGCTGCTGTACAACGAAATGGCTTTCACCTATGACCTGGTGAGCGTGATCGTCTCGCTGGGGGCGTGGCGCTGCTGGCAGCGCACGGCGCTGGCGCATTTGCCGGCCCCCGCGGCCGGCACGGTGCTGGAACTGGCGCACGGTACCGGCAACCTCCAGCTTGATTTGCACGCGGCCGGCTACAGCAGCATCGGCTATGATCTTTCGGCGGCGATGGGACGCATCACCCGCGGGAAA
This sequence comes from Anaerolineae bacterium, assembly GCA_025454495.1. GTDB lineage: Bacteria > Chloroflexota > Anaerolineae > Aggregatilineales > Phototrophicaceae > JALHOR01. Next base: position 7,850 of record JALOOI010000188.1, on the reverse strand, counting down.
ATGACCCGCCGCGGCCTGCTGCCGCGCCTGGCCCGCGGCCGGGCGCAGCAGCTCCCGTTTGCCGATGGCGCGTTTGCGGCCGTGGTCAGCACTTTTCCCACGGATTTTATCGTCGCGCCGGAGACGCTGCGCGAGGTGCAGCGCGTGCTGCAACCGGGCGGTGTGCTGATCGTGGTGATGAATGGCCGCCTGACCGGCGGCGGCGCGGCGCGGTACGTGCTGGAAGGGCTGTATCGCATTACCGGGCAGCGTGGCGAGCATTTTGTGGATCTGCGGGCGCATTTTGCCGCCTTTGGCCTGGCCGCGACGCTGTATGAAGAGGCGTGCCCGCGCAGCGTGGCGCAGGGCATCATCGCCCGCCGGGAGTAAATTCCGCGGCGCAGTGGCAAAACGGGGCTGGATTTTTTGCGCTTTTGCTGCTAACCTTGCGGTCATATGGTGGTAGTAGCTCAATGGCAGAGTACTTGATTGTGGATCAAGTGGTTGCGGGTTCGAGCCCCGTCTACCACCCTGCTGTTACAAACACCCGCAGTCCGGGTGTTTTTTGATTCTGCCTCAGGCTTTTTTGCCGGGGCGGCGCAGGGCAAGCTGGCTCATCCGCAGGCGCAGGCGCAGCCCCTGGCGCACGCCTTCCGGGTCAATATCCGCCACCAGCGGCATTCCGGCGCTGAAGGCCTGCCGATCGGCAGCTTCCTGGGCGGCCGCCGGGGATGACGCGACCGGGGCCGCGGGGGGCGGCGGGGTGGCCGTCACCGGGGGCATATTCAGCAGCGTGGGCGCGGCCAGTTGATCCCGAATTTCGCGGGCAAGCTGCACGGCCCGCATCTGCTGCGTTTCACTGGGTTTTTGCAGCCCGAACACCTCAAACACGCTGACGCGGGCCGTATCCACCTTCCCGGCATCCGGCTGCACCGGCCCGGTGGGCGGTTTGTCCGGCAGCGTGGGGCGCGGCGTGATGGGCGGCGCAGGGGGCGGTGTGACCGGCGGCGCGGGCGTGCTAACCTCAACCTCAACCTCAACCGCGGCTGCGGGCGGTGCTGCCGTGATCGGTGGCGCAGGGGGCGGTGTGACCGGCGGCGCGGGCCGGGGCGTTTTCACGTCGGGCAGGCGGCTGTCAAACGGGTTAAAACGGCTGTCGGCTGCCGCCGGGGGCGGGGATGCTTCGGTTTTTACCGCCGGGGTTTCCGTCAGCGCCGAAGCGCCCAGGAGCGCCGCCAGCGAAGGAATGCCGGTTTCGCGGGGCGGGGTTGGGGTCGTGGTCGCGGTCGCGGTCTCCGGCCGGGCGGTGGTCGCCGTTGCGGCCGGGGCTTCTGGCACGGCCGGACGTTCATCGGTACGCACGCGCCGGTTGGGGCGGGTGTCTTCCTCGGTAATCAGCGGTTCTTCGATGATGGGGCGCACGAAGCCAGCGCCGGCCGGGCGGGGGGTGGCCCCGGAATCCGGCTCTTTGTAGCGCGAGGGATGGCGCGGCTGGTATTTGGCCCGCTGCTCCACGCCGGGCGCGTCCTGCATCAGCGATTTGACGATCTTCACCGCTTCATCGCCGCCGGCTTCTTTCATGTAGCGGTAAAAATTACGCAGGCTGTCGGTGATGTGGTTATCGATGCTGCGTTTGAGGCCCATCGAATTCCGCAGCCCGCCCAGGACACCGCCCACGCTGTAGGTAAACGTCCACTGGATGATGGTGCCTTCGGCAATTTCCTGTAACCGCACCCGGCCGCGATTGTCGTCGTAAGTGCTGCCATCGACGATGCGGTATTCAAAACCCAGTCCTTCGTACCAGGCGGTCAGTTCCATCACATATTCTTTGCCGGCCGCGCTCATACAGCGCAGGCGGGTACCCCGGCCGCGGTGCTGCGTCGTCAGATAGGCGATGCGTTTGCAATCCGTCTGCCAGCGCGGGAAATAATCCGGGTTGCTGACGTGCGCCCATACGCGGGAATGCAGCACCGGGATGGAGATCGCATGGTCAATAATCGTTGTCATGGCCGGGTCAAATACTCGTTTAAAAAGCCTCACTGTGCTACACTGTGCATTGTAGCGGGATGTGCAGGGATTGACAACGGACGACGATGCCAGGACCTAACTTTACCTTCGCATTCATTGTGGCCACGCTGTTTGGCGCGGGCTTTCATGTGGTGGTGGGGGGCGATGCCCGCCGCCTGACCATGTATCTGCTGGCCGGCTGGATCGGCTTTGCTATGGGCCAGATGGCCGGCAATTCGCTGCCGGGGCTAACGCTGACGATTGGTGAGCTGCACCTGCTGCCGGCGGGGGCCGGGGCGCTGGTGGCGCTGCTGCTGGCGTACATCCTCAGCAGCGGGCGGGCCCGCCGGCGCAGCCCGCGTGCCTATTCACGGCCGAACAAAGGATAGCGCATGGCCCAGGAAAACGCCCCTGCCGGCGGCGAGGATACAGGCGGCGGCTGGTCTTTCCAGCGCGTGATGATCGGCTCCGTGCTGACGCTGATTGGCCTGATTGTGCTGCTCTTCGTGGTGGCGCTGGTGATCGCCCTGACCACCGATGCCGCCGAAGCGGCCAGCCGGATGAGCTATCTCCGCGATCTGGTGTCCATTGTGCTGTCGGTACAGATTATCCTGGTGATCGCCGGGGTGGGGGTGCTCATCTTCCAGGTGGCGCGTTTTGTGAACCTGCTCCGCAGCGAAGTAAAGCCCATCACCGAAGACGCAAAGCAAATGCTGACCACCGCCCGCACGACGGGCGCATTTGTGGCCAAACATACCACCGAACCGATCATCAAAACGCAGAGCTTCTTCGCCGGGCTGTTCACCTTTTTGCGCGAAATTGTGCGCCTGGGGCGCATTTTGAAGCGTGCGCCGGAGAAACCCGCCGATGCGCCGTGATGCGAACACCCCGCCCCGGCTGGAAGATGCGGCCGTCTTCCGCGGCTTCGTCCTGGGGGCGCTGATCGGGGCGCTGCTGTGGTGGTGGCGGCTGCCGGGCAGCGGCCCGGAAAACCGGGCCCGCCTCACCGGGGCCGGCCAGTCCCTGCGCCAGCAACTGGTGCCCGCCGACCCGGTGGCCGAGAGCCTGGCGGAAGGCAAAGCGCTGGCGCAGCGCCGCCGGGCGGCCACCGACGTAGACCCGCAGCCTTAGCCAAAAATCAGCGTACTGTCGTCTTCATCATACGCTTCAATGGCGTTCAGCGCCGCGCCGATGTGCTGCACCACATCCCCGGCGATGACGCTGCGGCTGCTTTGCCCGGCCGCGGCCAGCGTGCCGGCCAGCCCCTGCACATATCCCCCCACCACAGCCGCCTCAAACGGCTTTAGCCCCTGCGCCAGCAGCCCGGCGATGAGGCCGGCCAGCACATCCCCGGTGCCGGCCGTGGCCAGCGCATCGGTTTTGAAGGGCAGCACGGCCACTTCGCCGGCCGGCGTGGCGATGAGGGTGTGTGCGCCTTTGAGCACCAGGATCACCCCCCAGGCGGCGGCTTTTTCCCGCGCCAGCGCCAGCCGGTTCGCCTGGACGGCGGCCGTTTCCAGCTTCGCCAGGCGGGCCATCTCGCCGGGGTGCGGCGTGAGGATGGTCCCGGCGGGAAGCTGCTCCCACCAGGATGGCATCCCGGCCAGCAGGTTCAGCGCGTCGGCATCCAGCACCAGCGGCGGCAGGGCCGGCGGCGGCGCTGCTGCGGCTGCGTCGGCGGCCGGGCTGTTCCCGAAGCCCAGAGCGCGTTTAACCACCCCCCGCCCGTCGGACTGGGACTGGAGCAGGGCGCTGAGAAAGTCAGCGGTGGTTTTTTCGCTGCCCATGCCGCAGCCGATGAGCAGGGCGCTGAACTGCGCCAGTTCCGCCATAACGATGGGGGTGGCCTCTTTGCTGATGACCCCCGCATCATGTGGCAGGCCCAGCCAGGTGGCCTCCAGCAGGTGCGCGGCCAGGCTGGCGGCCACCGGGCGCGGTACGCCGGCCGTCACCAGCCCGGCCCCGCTGCGATAGGCCGCCAGCGCCGCCAGACCCACCGCGCCGGTATACTGCACCGCGCCACCCACGATCAACACGCGCCCGAAGGAGCCTTTGTGGGTATCCGGGCCGCGTTCGGGCAGGCGCTCACGGACGCTGGCGCTATCGACCAGCCAGGTGGTTTCGCCGCGCAGGGCTTTAAAATCCAGCGGTACGCCGGCATTGGCCAGCCGCAAAGCGCCCACCGCGGCCGCGCCGGGGAAGGTGACTAAGCCGGGTTTGGCGGCGATGAAGGTGATGGTTTCATCGGCGGGGATGGCATTTTTATCGATTGCGCCGGTGTCACAATCCAGCCCGGAGGGGCAGTCGATGGCCAGCACATACAGGCGGGGCGGGCGGGCGATTTGCCCGGTTTGCGCCGGGTTCAGCCGAATGGCTTCCGGCAGGGCGCGGCGGCGTTCATTGATGGCCTGGTTGACGGCCCGCAGCACGCGGGCGGCTTCGTCGCGCAGGGGCAGGCGCACACCAATGCCGAACAGCGCATCCAGCACCAGGTCAGCGCTGGCGATCATATTACGCAGCACGCGCTTATCGCCGTCATCCGTGGCGCTGGCGATGAACAATTCCGCTTCACGGGCGACGGGCAAAAAGGGGTCATCATCCGGGCGCGGGCCCAGCAGGTAAAAACGCACCAGCGCTTCCGGGTTGCCCTGGGCGATGAGCAGCCCGGCCACCAGCCCGTCGCCGCCGTTGTTGCCGCTGCCCACCAGCACCGTTACCTTCGGGGTGGCGATCTCCGCCAGCAGATGCAGCGCCCGGTCGGCGGCGGCCCGGCCGGCGTGTTCCATCAGGCTGGCATAGGTATACCCGGCGGCATCGGCCGCGGCTTCGATGGCCCGCATCCGTTCCACAGACACAATTTTGAACACGATCATTTTTCCTGACGCTGAATGGTCATCCTGGCTCCATTATGGCGCAGGCGGGCGGAACGCAACAGCGCGGCCCGGGCCGCGCTGTGACAATGACGTGGTGAAGGGGGGCTTTAGTAATCGCGCCGGATGGTGAGCCAGGCCAGGGTGATGAGTTCTTCGCGGGCGGCGCTGTCCGGCAGCACGTCCAGCAGGCTGATGGCCATCTGCACCAGCGCTTCGGCCTGCTGTTCGGCTTCGCGCAGGTAATTGCCACTCATAATGCGGCGCTTGAGCGATTCCATCGGGTCAGCCGCCGGGGCCGCGCCGGCCGCAGCTTCTTTGACGGCCCCAAAGCCGCGCCCCTGCTCCAGGTCGATGCCGGCGGTCTTGCCCAGGCGGGCTTCATCGCCCACAATGTCCAGGATGTCATCCATGATCTGGAAGGCCAGCCCGATATTGTGCCCGAACTGCGACAGCGCCGTCACCTGCTCGCGGGTGGCGTGGCCCAGCTTTGCGCCAATCTCCGCGGCCGATTCAAACAGGGCGGCCGTCTTGAGGGCGATGATGCGGGCGTAGACCTCGCGGGTGAAATTGTTGTTTTTCACCGCCGCCGCCTGGAGCGTTTCGCCTTCCACCAGGGCGGTGGCTGCCCGCGAGAGCAGCATATTCAAATCTTTGTACGGCGACATCACCTGATACACCGCTGTGAACAGAAAATCGCCGGTGAGCAGGGCGAAGGTGCGCCCCCAGATGGCATTTACGGAGGGGCGGCCGCGGCGCAGCACGCCATGATCGTTGATGTCGTCGTGGACGACGCTGGCGGTGTGCATCAGCTCCACGGCGGCGGCCGGGGGGGCGGCATATTCAATATCGGTGCCGCCGGTGGCCAGGTAGGCGGCCATCAGCAAACGCGGGCGAATGCGCTTGCCCCCGGCGCTCAGAATATGGCGGCTGGCATCGCGCAGAATATCGACTTCGCTGTTCACGGCGTTGAACATGGCGCGTTCCACCGCCTGCAAACCCGCATCGATGAGATGTTGATCGTCCTGTTTTACAGCGGCTGCATCAGCCAGCTCGGTCATGACTACCTCCCGGTGCATCGTTCCGTTAAAGGGTGGTCGTATGCGCGACAGAGGCAGGATCGACTATCACGCAGTGGACATTATTTTTCAGGATAGTGTTTGTTACATTCAGAACAATTTAAATCTATTTTACACAAAAACCGGGACAAGTCAACGAACCTGTGGGCATACTCTCATAGAAGGCGGGCGGGCGGGGAAAAAACGCAACTCACCGGCACGGCCGGGGTTAAGGACACGTTGCAAAAAGGCTGGTCTGGCGCGGGCGGCCCGGCGCTGCCACCACCGCGCCGACAGGCATGGCTGAACCTGTTCATTATTCGGCGGCGCTTTTGCCGTCCATATCGGCCACATTCAGCCAGAAGGTGAACACGCTGCCGCGGCCGGGCGTGCTCTCACAGGTGATGCTGCTGCCATGATGTTCCAGAATGAGCTTGACCAGGGTTAGCCCCACGCCCGCCCCGCCATAACGCCGGGTGGACGAGGGATCGACCTGATAGAACATCTCAAAAATATCGTTCAGTTTCTCCGGCGCGATGCCGATGCCATCATCACGCACGCTGATGTACACCCGCTGCTCCCGGCGATAGGCGCGGACGCTGATCGCTTTTTCGCTGAATTTGAGCGCATTGTCCATCAGCAGTTGCAGCACGGTGGCCAGCCCCTGCTTATCGGCATACACCGGCGGCAGACCATCATCAATGGCGATCTGAATCCGGTCGGACTCAGTGCGGGTTTGCCACACCCGCGCCAGGTTGCGCCGGGCATAATCGATGCTGTCGCGCAGAATCAACGGGCCGATGTTGATATCCAGGCTGCTGCCGAGCATGGTGATGTTCTTCACCAGCACTTCCAGGCGGGCGGTGGCATTTTCGGCATAGGTGATGATGCGCTTATCGGCTACATCGCCGGCGATGAGCGACACGGCCGATTTGACGTGCAGCAGCGGTGTTTTTAGCTCGTGGGAGATGTTGCGGACGATGGCATTTTTGAGAATTTCGATCTCATTGCGGGCCCGCTGGCCGGCTTCCAGTTCCTGGCGCAGGGCCACCACCTGGTCATCGGCGGCCTGTTTTTGCCGGGCCAGGCTGGCATTCGCCTGGTGCAGGTGCAAAAAGGTTTGCAACTGGCGTTCCACGTAAGCGGGCACGGGCGGCAGCAGCAGGTCAGCGGCGATGGGCGGCGGTGCCGTCAGCGCGTCCACATCGGCCGTGATGAGGATGAGCAGCGGCCGCTGCGGGGCCGGCTGGCTGTGCAGCGCTTCAAAGGCCAGCAGGCTGCGGCTGTTCACCGCCGCGATGATGACATCGTGCCCGGCCGGCGGGGGCAGGGCGGCGGTTTCGTCAAAGGTGGCCCGCACACTGAGGCGATAGCCGGCCGCCTCCAGAGTCGCCTGAACACTGGCGGCCCAGGCGGCTTCTCCGGTGGCAAAGAGGATGCTCACCTCTGTGGCTGGTATCGTCGTCATGCGGCTTTCGCTATCTTTGCTGATGATTCTGTGATGATATTAACACAGCGTCAGAAGGCGTGAAAGCAACCCGCGCCGCAGGTTCATAAACTCGAACCTGGCTGTACGGTGATGTCAAAAAAGTTTAATGCTGCTAACGGTCTGTGTTAGAAAATCTTAATGACAGCGCCCGATGGTCTGGCACAGTTGATTGAGATGCAGGCGATCATGCTGTGCGGTGAAGTGCGCCATCTCCAGCAGCGTGGTGCGCCCGAAGATGCTGTGGCGGGCCGGGCGCTGCCACTCGGCCGCGGTCAGGGTGTGCACAAAGGCCATGGTGCGGGCCCGCTCCTGCACAAATTCTGCGGCGATGCGGTGGCCATCTTCCGCACACACGGGAATATCCGGCCCCGGCGGGCGCGGGGCGATGAGAAAGGGATCGTCTTCGCGCAGGATGCGCTCCAGGCGCGGGCGCTGCTGCGTGCTTTC
>JALOOI010000187.1 GCA_025454495.1 Anaerolineae bacterium | reverse complement strand
CGCCTGCGGCAGCAGGTCATAGAGCGCCTGCCAGTGCTGGCGGGCACGTTCAAAGGTTGCCAGCGCGGCCAGGCTGCCCATATCGCCGATGTGCTGGCTGACGAAAGCCTGCCGCCCGCGCGTGAGGCAAAAGGTGTTTTTCAGCTCCGCGCCCACGGCCAGCAGCGGCGGCCCGGCGGCGGGGAGTGGCAGCGGCAGCGGCACCAGCCCCCGCGCCCGGCGCAGCAGCACCGGCGGCCCGGCAGCGACCCGCAGCACGGAATCATCACAGTGCTGGTGAATGGGACGATCATGCAGCAGGAACGCATCCGCCAGCGGGGCCAGCCGGGCCAGCGCCTCATCATTGTCGATGATGATCGGCTCACCGCTGAGGTTGCCGGAAGTCATCACCAGCGGAGTCGCGGCCGCAGTCAGCAGCAGGTCATGCAGCGGCGACGACGGCAGCATGAGGCCAATCTCCGGGGTGTCCGGCGCGACCGCGGCACACACCGGGCTGGCGGGGTGTTTGGGCAGCAGCACAATGGGGCGCACCTGGCCGGTGAGATAACCGGCTTCGTCGTCAGTCACATGGGCCAGCCGCCGCGCCATGTCCACATCGCGCACCATGACGGCCAGCGGCTTATGCGGGCGCTGTTTGCGCTGGCGCAGCCGCTCCACCGCCGCGGCAGACGTGGCATCACAGGCGAGGTGAAAGCCGCCCACCCCGCGCACGGCCAGCACCAGTCCCCAGGCCAGCGCCTGCTGTGCTGCCCGCAGCCCGGCCTCACCGGGGATCATCCCGGCGCGATCCTGATACCACAGCCGCGGCCCGCACACCGGGCAGGCGATGGTTTCCGCATGAAAACGGCGGCCGGCGGGGTCGGCATACTCGGCGGCGCAGGCCGGGCACAGCGCGAAGGCGGCCAGCGTCGTCCCGGCACGGTCATAGGGCAGGCTCTGGATGACGGTAAAACGCGGCCCGCAGGCGGTGCAGGTGACGAAAGGATAACGGTAAAAACGCCCGGCCGGGTCGGCCAGGTCGCGCTGACAGTCCGCACACGGGGCGACATCCGGCGGCAGCAGTACGCTGCTGCCCTCCTCGCGGGTGCTGCCCAGAATGCTGAACGTGGTTTGTCCCACGGGCGGGATGGCGCTGATGGTGAGGCTTTCCAGCCGCGCCAGCGGAGGCAGTTCCTCGCGCAGGCCGCGCTCAAACTCCGCCAGGGCGGCCCGGCTGCCCTCCACCTCGATGCAGACCCCCTGGCTATCGTTGCGGACGAAGCCGGCCAGCCCGCAGCGCTGCGCCAGGGTGTATACAAACGGGCGAAAGCCCACCCCCTGCACCCGGCCGCCGGCCTGCAGGCGCTGGCGCTGTGGCGCGGTCATACGTCGTCCTCCGCGGCTTCCAGCGCCACCAGTTCGATCTCTTTGCCCTGGCGAATATCGGCCGTGGGGGTGCCGCAGCGCGGGCACACGAACTGCTGAATGCCCGTCAGGGTGGCCGGTGCCGCGCAGGCCGGGCAGTAGATCACCACCGGCACCGGCTCAATGATAAGCCGCGAGCCGGCCAGCACCGTGCCCTGCGCGGCCACCTCATAGCCCAGGGACAGCGCCTCCGGCACCACGCCGGCGAGCGCCCCCAGGCGCAGCCGCACCGCCAGCACCTGGCGCACCCCGGCTTCGTCGGCGGCGGCCACCGCCAGCTCTACCAGATTCACCGCGATGGATAATTCATGCATGGTGTACACTTTCTCCCCCCGATGATTATAATTCGGCCACCCGGCCACCGCGAGAAACTGCCATGCTGCCACCGCCCGTCCCGGCCCCTGCGGCCCGTCACCCCCGCCTGCTGGCGGTTTGTGCAATTCTGTCAGTCTTTCAAATCATAAATGCTGTGTTGGTGTTACAATTACCGGACGCGGTTTCTCAACGGCTGAGCCTGCCGCCAGGCGTGCAGGCAGCGCTGAGCCTGCTGTGGGCGCTGCTGTTCGCCGGCAGCAGCGGCTGGCTGTACCGCGGGCCGCACCGGGCAGCACGCCGGGTCTGGTGGCTGCTGGCCGGCTTCGCACTGTATAGCTGGCTGCGGCTGGCGCTGTTCGCCCGGGCGGATTATGACCGGGACAGGCTGCTTTTTCTGGCAGGGCTTTTTATTCCGGGGCTGCTGCTGTTCGTCTGGCGTATGATGCGCCCGGCGGCCGGCCACCCCACAGCAGAAGGAAACGTTCATGACACATCACCTGATTGAAAAATTACGCCAGCGCCGCGCGGCCAGCCATGCCGGTGGCGGCGAGGAGCGCGTGCAGGCCCACCGCGCCAGAGGGCGCAACACCGCCTATGAGCGTCTGGAAATCCTGCTGGATTCCGGCAGTTTTCACGAAGTGGATGCTTTCGTAGAACATCGCTCCACCAACTTCGGCATTGATAAACAGCGCTACCCCGGCGACAGCGTGGTCACGGGCTGGGGCAAAATTAACGGCCGCCTGGTATACGTCTATTCGCAGGATTTCACCGTCCTGGGCGGCAGCCTCAGCGAAGTCCACGCCGCCAAAATCCTCAAAATTATGGAAATGGCCATGAAGACCGGCGCACCGATGATCGGCCTCAACGACAGCGGCGGGGCCCGCATTCAGGAAGGCGTGGAGAGCCTGGCCGGCTATGCCGAAATTTTTCTGCACAACACCATGGCCAGCGGGGTGATTCCGCAGATCAGCGTCATCATGGGGCCCTGCGCCGGCGGCGCGGTTTATTCCCCGGCCCTCACTGATTTCGTCATCATGGTTAAAGACACCAGCTACATGTTCATCACCGGGCCCAATGTGGTAAAACAGGTGCTGAATGAAGATGTGAACGCTGAGAGCCTGGGCGGGGCCACCGTCCACGCCACCCGCAGCGGGGTGTGCCATCTGGTGGGCGAAGATGAAACCCAGGCGCTGATGCTGGTGCGCGAACTGCTCAATTATTTGCCGCAGAACAACATGGAAGATGCGCCGGTGCAGCCCGCCAGCGATGACCCGCTGCGGGCCGATGTGGCGCTGGATGAGATCGTGCCGGATAACCCCAACAAACCCTACGACATCAAAGAAGTGATTAACCGCATCGTGGATGACGGCCAGTTCTTTGAAATTCAGGAAAATTATGCCCCCAACATCGTCGTGGGCTTTGCCCGCCTGGGGGGTAACAGCGTGGGCATCATCGCCAACCAGCCCATGGTGCTGGCCGGCGTGCTGGACATCCACGCCAGCGAAAAAGCCGCCCGTTTCATTCGCACCTGCGATGCTTTCAATGTGCCCCTCATCACCTTCGTCGATGTGCCCGGTTACATGCCCGGCACCGAACAGGAGCACAATGGCATCATTCGCTCCGGGGCCAAGCTGCTGTATGCCTACTGCGAAGCCACCGTGCCCAAGCTCACCGTCACCACCCGCAAGGCCTATGGCGGCGCGTACTGCGTGATGAGCAGCAAGCACATTCGGGCCGACCTGAACCTGGCATGGCCCACGGCCGAAATCGCGGTGATGGGGCCCGAAGGCGCAGTCGAAATCATCAACCGGCGCGAAATTGCCGAAGCCGCCGACCCGGTGGCCCGCAAAAATGAACTGGTGGCCGAATATCGCGCTAAATTTGCCCATCCCTACATCGCCGCCGCCCGTGGCTTTGTGGATGACATCATCGAACCCCGCGAAACCCGCGCCCGCCTCATCAACGCGCTCCAGGTGTTCCAGAACAAACGAGACGAAAACCCGCCGCGCAAGCATGGCAATATCCCCCTGTAAGGATGGACACGATGGAGAAGCACATGCCGGCCAGAGAAACGCGCAACATTCAAAAAGTCCTCATCGCCAATCGCGGCGAGATTGCCGTGCGGGTGCTGCGGGCCTGCCGCGATCTGGGGCTGGATACGGTGGCGGTCTATTCCGATGCCGACCGTAAATCGCTGCACGTGCGCTATGCCGATGAGGCGGTGTATATTGGCGCACCGCCACCGCGCGAAAGCTACCTGAAGAAAGCCACGATTATTGACGTGGCCCGGCGCACCGGCGCGGATGCCATCCACCCCGGCTACGGCTTTTTATCCGAAAATGCCGAATTTGCCGGCATGGTGCGCGATGCCGGGTTGATCTTCATCGGCCCCTCGCCGGATGCCATCGCCACCATGGGCGATAAACAGGCCGCCCGCCAGGCCGTCAAACGGAACGGCGTGCCCCTCATCCCCGGCACCGAGCCAGGGCTGCGCGATGAGGAGCTGCTGGCGGTGGCGGCGCAAATTGGCTTTCCCATCATGGTGAAGGCCGCGGCCGGCGGCGGCGGTAAAGGGATGCGGGCCGTCTACAACCTGGAAGAACTGCCGGCCGCGCTGGCCAACGCCCACCGCGAAGCGGAGAGCGCCTTCGGCAATGGCGAGCTGTACATGGAGAAAATGCTGGTCGGCGCACGCCACATCGAATTTCAGATTCTGGCGGATACCCACGGCAATACCATCCACCTGGGCGAGCGTGAATGCAGCATTCAGCGCCGTAACCAGAAACTGGTGGAAGAAGCGCCCAGCCCCTTCATGGATGTTGACCTGCGCCGGCGCATGGGCGAGATGGCCATCGCTGCCGCCCAGGCCGTCAATTACGTCAACGCCGGCACCATTGAATGCCTGGTGGACAAGGACAAAAATTTCTATTTCATGGAGATGAACACCCGCCTTCAGGTGGAGCACCCCGTCACCGAACTGGTCACGGGGATTGACCTGGTGAAGGAGCAAATTCGCATCGCCCGCGGGCGGCGCATGGGGCCCACCGCCAGCGTGCTGGAACCCAAAAGCCACGCCATCGAATGCCGCATCAATGCGGAAGACCCCTACCAGAATTTTATGCCCTCCACCGGCACGCTGACCACCACCGTGACACCCAAGGGGCCCGGGGTGCGCGTGGACAGCGGGGTCTATTCCGGCTCGGAGATTACGCCCTATTATGACAGCATGATCGCCAAGCTCATCACCGAGGGCGAAAATCGCCAGGAAGCGCTCCAGCGCATGAAACGCGCCCTGTCCGAATTCGTCATCATGGGCGTAAAACACAATATCCCCTTCCACCTGAAGCTGATGAACAGCCCGCGCTTCATCGCCGGCCAGTTCGACACGCGCTTTGTGGAAGACCGCTTCAGTATGCAGCTTTACGAAACCGAACCCACCGAGGCCGAACTGGAGACAGCGGCCATCGCCATGACGCTGTACGCGCACCGGCAGCGCCAGCTTGCCGCCCAGGTGGTCGCGCCCGCCAAGCGTGATACCAGCAACTGGAAGTGGCTGGGCCGCTGGGAAAGGCTCAACCGATGAGATACGTCACCATCATCAACAATCGCCAGTTTGAGATCGAAATTCAGCCGGATGGCCAACTGCTGCTGAACGGGGTGCTGCATGAGGTGGATTTTCTGTCGCTCAGCGGCTCGCTGTATTCGATCATCAAAGACAATCGCTCGCTGGAACTGATTATCGACGACAAGGATAAGAACCAGTACGAAATTTTGCTCGGCGGGCGGCTGTTTGAAGGGCAGGTGCTGGACGAACGCGCCCTGTTCCTGCTGAATCGCAAGGGCGGGCTGCGGGCGGCTTCGGGCGAAGTGCATTCGCCCATGCCGGGGTTGATCGTGCAGGTGGCGGTGAGCGCCGGGCAAACCGTGGCGGAAGGGCAAACGCTCATCATCCTGGAATCCATGAAAATGCAGAACGAATTGAAAGCGCCCCAGGCGGGCGTGGTGCAGCAAATCCTGGTCAGCGCCGGCCAAACGGTGGAAAAAGGAGCGCTGCTGGTGGTCGTTAATGATGCCTAGCGCGGCCAGGAACCGGCCGCCCTGCCTGTGATGCAGATGCGGCACTTTTTCCCCTGGCTGGACGGTCTCTTTGTGCTGCTGCTGGCGCTGTATGTGCTGGCCGGCGTGGCGCTGGTGCCGCTGCATGGTGATGAAGCCACCGTCATCTACACCGCCCGTGATGTCTATTTCATCACCGGCGGCGACCTGGCGCGGGTGCGCTACCAGGCAGCACCGGCGAGCATCGCCCCGGAAGCGGCCACCGAGCAGGAACTGCGGCTGCTGAATGGCACGCTCACCCGTTATTTGTTCGGGCTGGCGGCGCTGGCGGCGGGCTTTGGCCGCGACGACATCAACGATCAATGGGACTGGTGCTGTGACCTGGCCTACAACACGCAGAACGGGCATGTGCCCGCGCCCGACCTGCTGCGGCTGACGCGCACAGTGGCGGCGCTGCTGTTCGCGGCTTCCAGCGGCGTGTTGTTCCTCCTCGCCCGGCGCATTGCCGGCCGGCCGGTGGCGTACCTGGCGGCGCTGTACTATACGCTGAACCCGGCGCTGCTGCTGAACGGCCGCCGCGCCATGATGGAAAGTGCGCTGCTGCTGGGAACGCTGCTGCTGCTGCTGGCGGCCGTGGGGCTGCTGGCGGCGCTGCCCCGGCCGCGGCCGGCCCGCTTCCTGGCGCTGGGGCTGGCGGCCGGGCTGGCGCTGGCGGCCAAACATACGGCCGTCTTCAGCATCCTCCCGGTGTTTATCAGCATCGGCGCGGCCCTGCTCCACGCCATACGGCGGGCGTGGTGGGCCCGGCAGCCGCTGCCGCTGCGACCGCTGCTGTGGCTGCTGGCGGCGGGTCTGGTGGCGCTGGCCACCTTCTACGTGCTGAATCCGGCCTGGTGGGGCGACCCGCTGACGCGGGCGGTGCAGGTGCTGGGGCTGCGGCAAAGCCTGCTGGCCGGGCAAACGGCCGCCTTCGGCGGCTATGAGACGGCCGCGGCGCAGGCGGCCGGGTTCCTGCGCCAGGTGTTTATCGTGCTGCCGCAGTATTATGAGGTCAGCGCGTGGCAGGATTTCATCGGCCCACAGATCGCGGCCTATGAGGCTTCACCCTGGCGCGGGGTGAGCCTGGGTGGCAGCGTGCCGGGCGGCATCATCATCGCGGCGCTGATGGCGGTGGGGGCCATCTGGCTGCTGCGGCAGCGGTCGGTGCCGCCGGCCGTGCGCGGGCTGCTGATGGTGTACGGCGCGGTGCTGCTGCCGGCCACGTTCATCTTGACTCCCCTGGAATGGCAGCGCTATTATTTACCGGCTTACCCGGTGGTGGCCCTGTTCGGCGCGATGGGCACGCTGGCGCTGCTGCGGGCTGCCTGGCACCGCCGCCCCCGCTAACGCGGGAACGCTGGCCCGGCCGGCGCTGTCTGTAGCAGCAATAAGCATCCTGTCGCATCGTTCAGCCTGTGTTCCCTATGCCCGATTCACTCTACTGGCTCCAAAATACGCTGCGGGCGCTGCCCGCTTTTCTGCTCGTCTATGGCGTGGTGGGCGTGCCGGCGGCGCTGCTGCTGCTGCCCCGCCGTGACTGGTCACAGCGGGCGCTGGTGCTGTGCCTGGCCTTCATCGCCGGGCCGGCCCTGCTCACGCTGCTGATGTTCGCTCTGGGGACGGCCGGCGGGGCGCTCCAAATGCCGCTGCTGCGGCCTCCGCTGCTGCTGGCCGGCCTCGCCGGGCTAACGCTGCTGCTGCTGGCCCTGCTGTGGCGCAAAATACGCCGCACGAAAGCCCCCCCACCCCCGGCCGTGCCCGCCGTGCCGCTGGCCGTCGATGAAAAGCTGCTGCTCGCCCTGCTGACCGTCGCCGTGCTCATCCGCCTGGTGACGACGGCCTACTGGCCCTTCACCATGTACGATACGCTGTGGGTGTATGGCTTTCAGGGGCGGCTGTACACGCTCACCGGCTTCATTCCGCCGGAGATCGGTTATTACCCGCAATTTTTGTCGCTGCAATATGCTTACGGGCAAATCATGCTCGGCGGCATCGATGACCGTGCTGCCCGGATGGCCGTGCCATTCCTGCACATCGGCAGCCTGCTGGCGGCGTATGTCCTGGGGGCCCGCCTGGTCAACCGGCGCACCGGCATCGTGCTGGCGGCGCTGTGGGGGCTGTATCCGCATGTTAGCGCCTGGGCCCACCAGGGCGATTTAGAAATCCCGCTGGCGTTTCTGTTCACCACCGCCGCCGCCCTGTTCCTGATGGCCTGGCAGGCCGGCCCGGAAGCCCCGCGGCGGCAGTATGCGCTGCTGGCCGGGCTGGTGTTCGGCGTGGCCCTGTGGACGAAGCCGACCGCCGGCGCTTTCGCCTGGGGGGTGATGCTGCTGGTGGCGCTGGACCTGGCCGGGGCGCTGTGGCGCGGAACATGGGCGGCCTTCCGCCGGCATTTTGAAACCGCCTGCCTGACGGCGCTGGCCTGCCTGCCCATAGGCGGGCTGTGGTACCTGCGGAATGTGCTGCTCGGTCATGCGGCGGTGGATTTTCCCCATGCAAGCTGGCTGACGCGGGCCACCCGCAGCGGCGATCTGTTCGGCTGGCTGCTGCTGGCGGCGGCGCTGCTGCTGCTGGCCCTGCTGTGGCGCTGCTGGCAGGCCCGGCATTTCGGCGGCCGGGCCGGGATCGCGCTGGCGGGGGCCGG
>JALOOI010000022.1 GCA_025454495.1 Anaerolineae bacterium | reverse complement strand
AATTCGCCGGCGCAACCCGGCTGTGCGTCATATCCAGCACGATATGCACGTAATGCCCGGTCTGCGCCAGCCGCGCGGCCGCCTCATCCACCACCTGTAAGTATTCCTCAATCGTCCATAACGGCGCGAACTGTTCCAGCAAAATGGTATGATCGGCATCATCCCAGGCGATTTGTATCGGCATCGTATCCCTCCGGCTCTTTATCGTAATATAGCACAATAAAGCCCTCGAAGGACAGAGGAAAAATGAGGCCGCCGCGGTCAAATTTACAAATCTTAATGGCTTAATCCACAGCCCGCCACCGCTGACGAAAATGGGCCACGCCGCGGCCGGTCAGTTCGCCGCCATGCCCGAAGCAGATGGCCGCCGGGGGCGGGTTCAGCGCGGCCAGCTTCGCCAGTGAGCGCCGCCCGGCCGCGTGGTCATCGTAGACAATGCTCAGGCTCAGCCGCCCGACGTGGCTGCACGCATCCCCGGCAAACAGCAGCCCGCCGGCGCGGGGCAGCCACAGCGCCACATGCCCGGCGCTGTGCCCCGGCGTATGCAGCACGCGCAAACCGCCGCCCAGGGGCAGCACCGCGTCATCGGCGATCTCGTGTTCGATGCTGGCGGCGGGCACAAAGGGCGGCACATGCTGAATGAACAGGCGATACAGCACCCGGTTCAGCAGCCCTGGCGACGTGGTTGAGCGCACCATGGCCGCCTGGCCGCGCACCACCGCCGCATCCGCCGGATGCATCCACGCCTGGGCCCCGGTGCGCTCCTTGAGCGCGGCCAGGCTGCCGGCATGATCCGGGTGGCAGTGCGTCAGCACAAGGTGGCGGATGTCCTGCGGGGCCCGGCCCAACTGCTGCGCGGCCGCCAGAATGGGCTGTTCGCTGCCGGCATAGCCGGTATCCACCAGCACCAGGCCGGGGCCCGCCTCATCCTCGATGAAGAAGACATTCACCGCCCCCAGGGTCAGCCGATGCACCCCCGGAAAAATCAGTTTTGTGGCCATGCGCCCCCCTGCCGGTCTATCCATTGTCTGCCATAAATTATGCAGCAATGATAATGCATTCGGGGCGCGGCGGCGAGGGAGGCAGGACAGGCGCGGCCGCCGGCCCTGGTGCCGACGGCTTACTTTTCGGCCGCGGCCAGCCGGTCAGCATACTGCTTTTTGTAGTAATCCAGGTATTCGCCGGTTTTAATCTTGCGCCACCACCATTCATGCTGGCGATACCAGTCCAGGGTGGCCTGCAGGCCGTCCTCAAAGGTATGCTGGCGCGTCCAGCCCAGGGCGCGCAATTTTTCGGCGCTCATGGCATAGCGGCGGTCATGCCCTTCACGATCTTTGACGTAGCGGATGAGCGTGTCGGGCTTATTCAGCAGCCGTAAAATCATCCGCGTGACATCAATGTTATAGCGCAAATCTTCGCCGGCGATGTTGTAGGCCTCGCCGGGGCGGCCCTGGTGCAGCGCCAGGTCAATGCCGCGGGCGTGGTCATCCACATGCAGCCAGTCGCGGGTTTGCCGGCCATCGCCATACACCGGCAGCGGGCGGTCATCCAGCGCTTCGGTGGTGAAGAACGGAATCAGCTTTTCGGGATATTGATAGGGCCCGTAGGTATTGCTGCCGCGCGTGATGACGGTATCCATGCCATAGGTGACGTGATAGGAACGTACCATCAGTTCGCCGCCGGCCTTGCTGGCGGCATAGGGGCTGTTGGGCAGGAAAGCATCCTGCTCGGTGGAGAAGCCCTCCGGCACATCGCCATACACCTCATCGGTGGATACCTGCACAAATCGCCCGATGCCGTGCTGGCGGGCTTCATCCAGCAGGATATACACACCCACCACATCGGTCATGATGAAGGCATCCGGCGCTAAAATGCTGCGATCCACATGGCTTTCGGCGGCGAAGTTCACCACAGTATCAATGCGGTGCTGTTCAAACGTGCTGCGGACAGCTTCGCGGTCGGCAATATCGCCCTGCACAAAGGTATGATTGGCGGCATCTTTCACCGGCAGCAGGTTATCCAGGTTGCCGGCATAGGTCAGCTTATCAAAGGTGACGAGATGGTACTGCGGATAGGCCGCCACCAGATGCCGGACAAAGGCGCTGCCGATGAAGCCCGCGCCGCCGGTGACGAGGATATTTTTCATGCCGGTTTCTCCTGTTCGGCGGCCGGTGCGTCGGCGGCGGGGGCGGCATCCGCCGCGGGGACGGGGGGCGCGGGGCGGCGCGGGGCCAGCACAAAGCGCTCAATGGCTTCGGCCACGCCGTCAGCATCGTTGCTGGCCACCTGATACGGGGCGGCGGCCTTCAGCAGCGGGGCGGCATTGGCCACGGCCACGCCCACGCCGGCCAGCTTCACCATTTCAATATCGTTCTCGCCATCGCCGATGGCCAGCAGGTGCTCCGGCGCAATGCCCAGGTCCTGGAGCGCCAGTTTTACGCCCCGCCCCTTGGACGCGCCGGGGGGCAGCACTTCCAGCAGGCTGGCAACGTGCGAAAAGGTAAAATTCACCTGGCCGCTCATCTGCTGGTCAAGCTGCCAGCGCAGCGCCCGCATCCGGGCCGGCTCGCCGGCGATGCACAGCTTGTTCACCGTCACCGCGCCGAGCTGGTTCACCAGCGAGCCGACGACTTCCGGCAGGGGTTCGCCATACTCGGCCACCTGGTCCGCGCGGACATCGCGCCGGCGTACCAGGATGCGGTTGCCGCTGTACATCAGCACGTCAAACCCGCGATCTTCGGCAAAGGTGATGATGCGCCGGGTGATGCCCGGCTCCAGCATTTGCTGGTGGCGCACGGTGCCATCCGGGTTGTAGATGAGCAGCCCCTGCACAAACACGCCGGGCGTGGTCAGCCCCAGTTCCGCGATGAGTTTTTCAGCCGAGGCGCGGGTTTTGCCGGTGGCCAGCATCACCGGCACGCCGGCGGCCATGGCGGCCAGCAGCGCGGCGCGGTTGCCGGCGCTCAGCGTATGCTGGCTGTTCAGCAGGGTGCCATCTAAATCGACGGCAATCACTTTAATTTCGTGGGTGGTGGTGGGTGTGGTATCCATGAAGTCCCTTATCGTTCCTGTGTGGCGGGCCGCCGGTCAGCGGTCTAAATCCAGATTTTGCTATGATCGCCCAGGTTCAGCTTTAGCCCGCGCGGCCGGGCGCTGTCGCGGCGCAGGCTGGCATCGCGCCCGATGATGCTGTCGCGCAGCAGCAGATCAATATCAATGATCTCGCTGTTCTCCAGGATGATGCAGCGCTCAATTTCGCAGTTTTGCACCCGCACGCCGCTGTAGATGCTGGTGAAGGGGCCCACATAGCTGTTTTCGATGACGGTGTTTACGCCGATGATGGTGGGGCCACGAATGACGCTGTTAATCACTTTTGCGCCGCTTTGCAGCGTCACCCGCGCATCCACCTGGCTGTTGTCGATGCTGGCATCCGGCGCGATGGTGGGCGTAATTTCTTCCAGCACGTGGCTGTTGGCATCCAGCATATCGGTCGCTTTGCCGGTGTCGATCCACCAGCCCTGATGCACATGCGGGTACACGCGATAGCCGTGCTCGATGAGCCATTGAATGGCATCAGTGATTTCCAGTTCGCCGCGGGCGGAGGGCTTAATGGCGTGGACGGCATCAAAAATGTGGTGGTCGAACATGTAAATGCCCACCAGCGCCAGGTTGGAGGGGGGCACCGGCGGCTTTTCGATCAGCCGTTCAATGCTGCCATCCGGGCGCAGCACGGCCACGCCGTAGGCGGCCGGGTTGGGCACTTCCTTCAGCACGATCTGGCTGTTCCAGTCGCTGCCGGCAAAATCGCGGATGAGATTGCTGATGCCGCCCTGGATGACATTATCGCCCAGGAACATCACAAAGGGCGCGTCGCCCAGGAAAGGCCGGGCAATTTTCACCGCGTGCGCCAGGCCATCGGGGCTGTCCTGGGGGATGTAGGTGAGCTTCACCTGCCAGCGGCTGCCATCGCCCAGGGCCTCGCGGATTTCCGGCGCAGTCTGCCCCACCACCACGCCGATCTCCTCCACGCCGGCATCGCGGATAGCTTCGATCACGCGCACCAGCACCGGCTTGTTGGCCACCGGGATCAATTGTTTGGCGCGGGTATAGGTCAGCGGATACAGGCGCGTGCCCTTGCCGCCGCTTAAGATCAGGCCTTTCATGGTCTCTCCTTCATAGCGCTGCTGCGTCCGATCACTTCACAGACACAGCGGCCGCGGGCAGCGTTCCACGGGCGTGCCGCCAGTTCGTAAACGTGATAATTGTGGGGGAAAGGGCAACTTTTTTCAAGCGGGCACACCGTTTATAATCAGCCTGTTGCCCGCCCGGCACCGGCCGGGCTTACTCATCGGCTGTGACAGGAACGCCCGACGGTGAATCGTTTGCGTAAAGTGATGGGGGCGCTGCTGCCCACTCAGCAGCATGTGGAGCGCCTGCGCGGCGACAATGCGGCGGCGCTGGATGCGCTCTATTTTTTGCAGGAGCGCCGCCTGTTGCAGGCCGGGCTGCTGCGCGGTGGCCGCTTCCCCGGCGCAGACTGGAGCCACGCCACGCTGGCCACCGCCCGCCTGGAAGGCATTCAACTGCCGGGGGCCCGCCTGCGCTACATCTACCTGTATGCCGCGCATCTGGAACAGGCGCTGCTGGCCGGCGCTGACCTGGCGCATGGCAATTTGCGGGCCGTCTTTTTGCAGGCGGCAGATGTATCCGGCGCGGATTTGACGCTGACCAACCTGGCCCGCGCCTGCCTGGATGAAGCCGACCTGCGCGGCGCACACCTGCACGAGACCAATTTCTGGTGCGCCAGCCTGCGCGGGGCCGATCTTACCGGGGCACGGGTAGCCGGCGTTAATCTTTATGGCGTACAATGGGATGTAACGACCCGCCTGCCCGATGGCAGCCGCTGGTCACAGGATGCACACCCGGCCGCCTTCCAGAGCTAACCCGGCCGCCGGAGTCGTGCCGCGGCCGCCGGTCAGACTTTCATCCATCCACAGTGTTGTTTAAAGGATCATGTCATGTTCAAACGTCTGGTTCCCTGGCTGGCGCTGGCGCTGCTGCTGCTCACGCTGGCCCTGTTCAACGCCGCCCCCATCACCCGGGCCATCGGCGAAGTGACCCCCACGCCGGCCCCGGCACAGCCCGCCGCCACGGCCGCCCCCGCGCAGCCGCTTCAGCCCCCGGCCATCCCGGCCACGCCGCTGCCGGATGTCGAAGTGCTCATTGGCCGCGCCATTGATGCCATCCAGTCCGGCGATTTTCAGGCGGCCATTGATCTGATGGATGAAGCCATCGCCGAACAGCCGGAGTATGCCGAATCGTACCTGGTGCGCGGCGCAGCCTATTCGCAACTGGAAAATTACGACCGCGCCATTGCCGATTTCACCACCGCCATTGAACTGCTGCCCTATGAGGCGAACCTGTATCTGTTCCGTGGCAATGCCTATGTGGCCCTGGGTGATAATGCGGCCGCGCTGGCCGATTACAGCCGGGCCATTGAACTGAACCCGCGCTATGAGCAGGCGTTCAGCAATCGCAGCTTCCTCAGCGAACAACTGGGCGATGATGATGCCTCGGCGGTGGATCGGCTGATTGCCGAAGGGCTGTCCCGCACCGGCCGCGAAGATTATCGCGGGGCCATCCAGAGCTTCAGCGAAGCCATCAACCGCGCCGGGGCGGCCACCGGCAACACCGCCAACGCTTACTACAATCGCGGGCTGGCTTCGTTCCTGTTCAGCGACCTGGAAGGCGCGATTGAAGATTACACCGCCGCCCTGGAAATTAACCCGGACATGCACGATTCCTACCTGGGGCGCGGCATCGCCTATCGCCAGACCGGGGATGTGCGCCGCGCCGGCAGCGATTTCCTGCGCCGCATCGAAATTCTGGAAGAACGCACGCAATCGCTCAACCTGACGGCCGATGAGAGCGTGACCGTGATGATGACCTACGGCCAGGTGTACCGCGCCAGCTTTAGCGGCCTGGGCGGCAGTTCCATCACGCTGGCCGTGCGCGCGACCGATAATTCCGGCGTGGATCCGTTGATCGCCATCGTCGATCCGTCCGGGGTGGTCATCGCCGGGGATGATGATTTTGGCGAAGGCATCAGCAATCTGGATGCGCTGGTAGACAACCTGCGCCTGCCCGCCGATGGCACCTATACCCTGGTCATCAGCCATGCCAATGGCGGTTTCACCGGCGAACTGGAAATTACGCTGACCAACGATTAACCGGCCCGCGCGGGCCGTCCCGGTGGCGGCCCCCGGTCTGCGCCCGGCACAGGGTGACACCATGACGCTTAAACACAGCGCCGCCGCGTTAACCGGCGTGCCCGAAACGCTGCTCATCCCCCTCTACGCCCGCGCCCAGGAAACACAGCGCCCCGGCGGCATCTGTAGCGACCCGCTGGCGGTGACGATGCTGGAGCGCATTGATTACGACTTCAGCCGCTTCGCCGCCGGCCACGCCAGCGCCCTGGGCATCGCCATTCGCACCGAAATTCTGGACGAATTGACCCGCGCCTACCTGGCGCAGCACCCGGACGCGGTGGTGGTGAACATCGCGGCCGGGCTGGATACACGCTTCTTCCGGGTGGATACCGGCCGCTGCCGCTGGTATGAGCTGGATTTGCCGGAGAGCATCGCCCTGCGCCGCCGCCTGCTGGATGAAACGGAGCGCCATCCCTGCCTGGCGGCCAGTGCGCTGGATCATGACTGGCTGGCGCAGATTGAGCGCCGCCCGCCGACGCTCATCATCGTGGAAGGGCTGCTGATGTACTTCCGCGAGGACGAGGTGCAGCGCCTGCTGCTGGCCGTGGCACAGCATTTCCCCGGCGCGGAACTGCTGCTGGAGGTGATGGGGCGCACCCAGGCACAGCGCACCGACCAGAATGATCTGGTGTCGCACACCGCGGCCGTCTTTCAGTGGGGACTCCGCCACGCCGCCGACCTGGCCACCTGGCACCCGCGCCTGCGCTACCTCACCGACGTTTCGATTTATGATCGCCATGCCGAGCGCTGGCACGCGCTGCCGCTGACGTGGCCGGCTTCGCTGGCGGCGCTGCGGAATACCGTCAATCGGATTGTGCATCTGCGCGTGGCGGACTCTGACTGAGGCGCTATAATCGGTGATCTCATTCACCCGCGTTCACGCGCTCACAGGGGGAACTATGCCCGCTCGCTGGGAATACCTGGTGGTTTACCTGAAAGATAGCAAGGTGGCAGAAGATAACAAAGAGATGGATGTCTATCTGGATGCCGATGCCTTCACCGAAAAGCTGAACAAATACGGCCAGGCCGGCTGGGAACTGGTGGCTTTCACCTGGGAGCCGGATGGCGCAAAAGCGGCCCTCAAGCGCCCGGCCCGCAGCGACCGGGAAGACGTGCCGGAATAGGCCCGTGCTGCTCCCGGCGCTGTGCCCCGTCCCCGGCGGCACCTATCCCCTGGGCAGCGACGCGCTGCCCGCCGCCCGCCCGGCGCATACGGTCATGCTGGCCGCTTACAGCCTCGCGCAGACGGCCGTCACCAATGCTGAATACGCGCAGTTCGTGGCCGCCGGCGGCTATCGCCAGCCGCGCTGGTGGACGGACGCGGGCCGGCGCTGGCTGAAGACGCAGCCGGGCACCTTCCCCGCCTTCTGGCACGATGCCCGCTTCAACCAGGCACAGCAGCCGGTGGTGGGCATTAGCTGGTACGAAGCGCTGGCCTATGCCACCTGGCTGGCCCACAGCACCGGGGCCCCCTGGCGGCTGCCCGCCGAAGCCGAATATGAAGCTGCCGCCCGCGGTCATGGTCATGGTCACGATCATGGTCAGCCCGGCCATGCCCCGCAGGATGACCGGCGCATCATCAGCGCGGCCGGCGGCCCCGGCCACCCGGTGCCCGTCACCACCCCCGGCGATGTAAGCTGGTGCGGGGCCTATCACCTGCATGGCAATGTGCGCCACTGGTGCAGCACCCGCTACGGCCGCAACTGGCAAACCGCGCTCTACCACTACCCCTATCGCGCGGACGACGGCCGCGAAGACCTGACGGGCAGCTTTGCCCGTATTCTCCGCGGCGGCTCCTGGTTCGATGCTCCGGCCGAAGCCCACCCGGCGCAGCGGGCGCGCTACCTGCCGGGCCTGCGCGGCAGCAACATCGGTTTTCGGCTGGCGTACAGCGGCCACCCTTAAGACCGGCGCTACAACATTACAGTCCGTTTGTGCAATCTCAAGCCTTCAGTTCAAACAGTACCATCGTCCGGTTGCGGAACTGTAACGGGCTTTCACCCGGCCGGCGCGTTATAGTAACGGCATCGTAAGCGTAATCGTCATAATGGATGCCGGTACCCATGCCTGAAGAACGTCGCCGCTTTGCCACACGCCATTTTCGCCAGTCCGAAACGCCGCTGCTGCCCGAAGACCAGCTTTTGCCGCCGCCCGAACCGGCGCTGCCGGTGCGCCTGCGCTTCGTGCGTGAGGATATGATCGCCGTGCTGGATGTGGCGGTACGCAATTTTTTAATTGTGGGGCGCAAAGACAACAACGATGATCGCCAGGTGGATATTGATTTTGCCGCCTTTGACGGGCAAAAACTGGGCGTATCCCGGCACCATGCCATCATCCAGGTGCAGCAGAACGAGGTGCACATCAAGGATTACAACAGCAGCAACGGCACTTTTTTGAACGATTTTCGGCTGAAGCCCATGTTCAATTACCGGCTGCGGCATGGCGATGCCCTGGCCCTGGGGCGGCTGAAGCTGACGGTGCATTTTATGCCGCGCTGAGGCCCCCGCGCGACCGGGCCGGGCCGCCGGGCGGGTATTTGCGCCGCGCCCGGCCCCGGCACCCCCCTGCTCACCGGCGCAGCGACCGGGACAAAGATCAGCCAGGTGGCGACGGTTTCGCCGGCCGCCCCGTCAGGCGGTGCCTTTGAGGGCCGCCAGCAGTTCCTGCGCTGCCCCCTGGCGCTTAATCAAGCCGCATTCATCCAGGCGCATAATTAAATCCAGCCACTGGTCGCGCCGGCTTTCTTTCTCCAGCGCCAGTTCCAGAATGCGCGAGGCCAGGCTGACCGATTGTGAATCCGGGCGAATGTCGGCCAGCGTCACCGCCTGCCAGAAAGCCAGTTCTTCCATATCGGGGGCAGTATCGCGGGCTTCTTTCCATTTGGCCAGCGCCCCGGTCACATTGCCGGCGTTCAGCAGCGAATGCCCTTCGCCGTCGATCAACTGGGCACGGCGCATTTGCACCAGGCGCGACAGTTCTTCCAGCGGGCGGGGATGCTCATCCACGCGCAGGTCGTAAATCGTCTGCCATTCCGGCGCGTCGGCACTGCCGGAGACCACCCGCAGCGCCGCCGATTGCATCCCGCGAATATCGCCATCTTCCTCCTGGGCGGCCCGCAGCGCCAGCAGCATCCGCTGCGCCAGGTCACCGGAGGCTTTTTCGTAGGCCAGGCGCATCGCCTGGATGACGGTAGTCCGGGTCATCATATTGGCCTGCACGCTGTAGCCCTCGCCCACATAATGCCCGGCCTCGCGGATGCAGCCCTGGCCGGTGTGGGCCATCGCCTGCCCGCGGGCATCAATCACCGCCAGTTGACGGCGGTCGGCATTGTCGTCAGTGGCGATGAGGGCGGACAGCACCCGCGCGGCCGCCACGCCGCTGCGGAGCATGGCCAGGCCCATGGGGCCAAAGCTGACGTTCACCAGCGATTGCGTGGCAATGGCCCCCACGCCGGGCAGCGCCCACGGCACCACCCGCCCCACGCCCAGTTGATGCGTCTGGACGGCCACGCCCAGGTTGCCGGTGGCACTGTCGCGGGCGACAATGCTGTAAGTGGTGTAAAGTTGTGCGGGTTGTACTTTTTTGACCCCGCGTTGATCTGGTGCCGGGTTTGTCACAATGTTACTCTTATCGTCTCTATGACAGAGCATATATCGCAATTATAACAAACAATTTCATGCAGGTTGTAAATCTTTTGTAGCTATTAATGACGTATAAGCGAGTTATACAACAGCCAGAGGACAGGCAGGTTCAGTCATTATAACGATGGGCCTGATAAAATTTTTCCCAGGCTTCGGTGAAGGTGGGGTCGGGGGCTGCGCCGGCAATGGTGCCGCCCTCGGCCAGCCCCGGCACAGGCGGCGGCAGGTGGGCGGTGAAGGCTTTTTCCACAAAATAGACCATTTCGTACACTTCCAGCGCGGCCGTCAGCCGGTGGGCCGCCCAGGACAGCCCGAACAGGGCCAGCACCGCCGCAGCGATGAAGGCCGGGTGCCAGGGCATGAGGACAATCATCGAGGTGATGAAACCAGGCAGCAGGAACGAGGACAGCAAATGGGCCAGCTTAATGCGCCCGCGCAGGTGAATGCGCGTAAGCTGGGGCTCCACTTCTTCAAACTTACCGAGCAGCACCGCATTGGCCGCCGTGCGCCGGCGGTAGTGCCACAGCACCTTGCTGGTGGTCATCACGGCAAAGCCGGCCGGCAGGTGGTACAGGTGGTAGCGCCGGCCCCCGGTGAACAGATGGCGAAATTCCAGCCGGCCGGCGTGGGGGCGGGCCGTCGTCCCCAGGACGCGCATACACAGCCCCGGCGGCAGCGCCACCAGCAGCGTTTGCCCCGGATGCACATACCACAGCCGCCGCAGCAGCCAGCTCCGCAGCCGTACCAGCAGCGCGGGCAGGCTGCGCCGGGATTGTACCCTGCCGACTTTCACATCCTGGGTGCTCATCGCGCGGTCGCTCATGAGTGGGTGATCGTTTATCATTATAATCGATTCCTGCCACAGATACATAACTGACCGCCGGCGGCGGCGTTCTGCTGGCAGGAGCAGGATGATTCAGCGATACCAGAGGATGGCTGTATGACTGATTTTATTTTGACGCTGGATGAAGGCACGACTTCCGCCCGTGCGATTTTGTTTAACCAGGCCGGGCAGGTGGTACGCACGGCACAGCAGGAATTTGACCAGCATTACCCGCAGCCGGGATGGGTGGAACATGATGCCGAACAAATCTGGCAGACGCAGCGCACCGTCGCCCGCGCGGCCGCCGAAGATCGCTCACTGGCGGCCATCGGCATCACCAACCAGCGCGAAACCACCGTGCTGTGGGATCGCACGACGGGCGAGCCGATTGCCCGCGCCATCGTGTGGCAGGATCGGCGGACGGCCGGCTTTTGCGATGAACTGAAGGCCGAAGGCTTTGATAAAATTATTCTGGAGAAAACCGGGCTGGTCACAGATGCTTATTTCTCCGGCACCAAAGTGAAATGGCTGCTGGACCATGTTCCCGGTGCCCGCGCCCGCGCCGAAGCCGGCCAGCTTGCGTTTGGCACCATGGACACTTATTTAGTATGGAAACTGACCGGCGGCCGGCTGCACATCACCGATGTGAGCAACGCCAGCCGCACCATGCTGTACGACATCCATAAAAAATGGTGGTCAACCACCATTTTGAAGCGCTTCAATATTCCGGCCGCCATCCTGCCCCAGGTGGTCAGCAGCAGCATGGTGTATGGCGAAACCGACCCCGCCATCTTCGGCCGCGCTGTGCCCATTGCGGGCATCGCCGGCGACCAGCAGGCGGCCACCTTCGGGCAGGCCTGTTTTACGCCGGGGCTGGTGAAAAACACCTATGGCACCGGCTGCTTTATGCTGATGAACACCGGCGCGGAGGCCATCGCCAGCCGCAACAACCTGCTCACCACCATCGGCTGGAAGCTGGGCGAGCAGCCCACGCAGTACTGCCTGGAAGGCAGCGTTTTCATCGCCGGGGCGGCCGTGCAGTGGCTGCGCGATGCGCTCCAGATCATCCAGAGCGCGGCCGAGACGGAAGCCATCGCCCGCAGCATCGCCAGTACCGATGGCGTGTATGTGGTGCCGGCCTTTGTGGGGCTGGGTGCGCCCTACTGGGATCAATACGCCCGCGGGACGATCATCGGTCTCACCCGCGGCAGCGGCCGGGCGCAGATCGTGCGGGCCACGCTGGAGAGCATCGCCTACCAGACGCGCGATGTGCTGGCCGCCATGCAGGCCGATTCGGGGCTGGCGCTGCCGGCGCTGCGCGTGGATGGCGGCGCGGTGGTGAACGATTTTCTGATGCAGTTCCAGGCTGATATTCTGGGGGTGCCGGTGCAGCGCCCGGCCGTCACCGAAACCACCGCCCTGGGCGCGGCGTACCTGGCCGGGCTGGCGGTGGGCTACTGGGCTTCGCCGGACGAGATTGAGCGCCAGTGGACGGTGGAAAAGACCTTTGAGCCGCAGATGAGCACCGATACCCGCGAGGCATTGTATGCCGGCTGGCAGCGGGCGGTGGCACGCGCCCGGCACCAGGCCCGGGACTGAGCCTGAGCCATGCGCCGCCGGGCCGGGGTGCCCTCTCCGGCCCGGCTCCCGGCGGCGCTGACCGGTTGCGGCCGCCGGCGTTTAGCGTCTATGATTGTGGCATGGGCCGGGCCCCTGCTGCACGCTGTCACCCACCTGGAGCGAACCCTGCCATGCCCATGACTGATGCTCATCTGCTCACGTTCATCCATATCAGCGATACCCATTTAAACCCCGATATGGACTATACGAACCCCTATGCCCGCTATCATCCGGCGCAGGGGATGGCCGCGCTCACCGCCGCGCTGCAAACGCTGCCCTTCACGCCGGATTTTGTGCTGCACACCGGCGATATTGCCTTTGACCCGCACCCGGACATTTACGACGACATCCGCCGGACGATGGCACAGCTTCCCTTCCCGGTGCATTACGTCGCCGGCAACCACGACGATACCGCCGCCATCCAGCGCGTGCTGATGCAGCGCCCGGCCGCCGCGCCCTACCTGTATTATGAGCTGGAGATCAACGGGGTACAGCTCATCGTGCTGGATAGCAACGGCCCGGCCGAACTGCCGGCCGGCCATATCCCCGCCGCAGAACTGGACTGGCTGGATGCGCTGTGCAGTGCCGATGATGATCGCCCGCTGGTGATCGCCACGCATCATAATGTGGTGGCGGTGGGCGTGCCCTGGCTGGATGATTACATGCGGACGAACAACGGGCAGGCGCTGCATGAAATCATTTTGAAAGCGCGGCACCGGCTGCGGGGGGTGTTCCACGGGCACATTCACCAGGCGGTGGATGTCCTGCGCGACGGCGTGCTGTATGTGTCGGCGGCTTCGCCCTGGTGCCAGTTTGCCAGCTACCCCGGCATGGTGCACACCGCCGCCGATCCGCTGGCCCGGCCCGGCTATAACGTCGTCACCCTCACCCGCACTCAGACGTATATCCGGCGGCATACGCTGGCCGTGGAAGGCTGAGCCTGTTCCGGCTGACGTGGCAGTTCACAGTTCAGTGGATGAGAAAGACCAGGATGCAATGTCAGTAGAAAAAAATTTGGCATGAAGCCCACACGCTGTCCCCGGAGGAATGCCGGCAGCTTAGCAAAGCGCTGCTGAATACCCTGGCGGAAACAGCCCCCCCGGCCACAGAAAAGCACAGCCGGCTGGACTTCCGGGGTATCGGCGCACACCTGTATGCTGGCACTGCTGCCCGGGCCGGTGTGCAGCAACTCCGCGATGATGGAGAGGCTTCATGAACCGCGGCGGGTGGCTTTGCGGGAGGCGCTCATCGCCGCCGGGCTGTGGTCATAACCATGACCATAACCATGACCATGGCCGGCCCCCGCCTCAGCGCACGCGCATATCGTAGCGGCAGGGAATTTGCAGCGCTTCTGCCGCGTACAGCGCCATCGCCTGCAAATCGGACATGACGCTGGCCCGCGTTAGCTCGCTGACGTTATCTTTGCGGCGCTCCACCGGCTGCGCGGGGGTATGCCGCAGCGCCTGGTTTTCGGCTTCCTGCTGCTGCAAAACGAAAGCAAAGCGATTGCTGTTCAGCAGCAGGTTCATCTCGCCGTGTTCGGTGGTTAAATCGCTGGCTTTGCGGCGCACCACTTCGCTCACATACAGCGCCTGCACATCGGGCGCGGCCGTTTGCCACCGGCACCGATCACCGCGCCAGCCGCTGATGCTGCGCCCGGCCGGGTCAAACACGATGGTATCCGGCTCCGTCCGCAGCAAATACATCTGGTACAGAATCATGCCGATCAAGCCGGCGGCGATGACCAGCCCCAGGTACGGCAGCACATGCGGATCGGGCAGCAGCGTCCCGGCATTGGGCAGCGCCAGGTCACTGGTGAGCGTGGCGACCGACACCGCCGCATACACCATCACCCACAGCAGATACCACAGCATTTTGGTCAGGCGCTGGCGCTGCCAGCGGGCGGAGCGCGTGAAGATGACCATGCCCTCCTGGGCCGGCAGGGCGATCTTGTGCGCGGCCAGCAGCGCCGGCAGCGGCTCCAGCGACCAGAAGCCGGCCGCCAGGGGCAGCGCCGGCAGCGGCAGCGGCGGCGCGGGGGGCGTTACCGCCACCGGCGCAGGCGGGATGAAGCGAAACGGCACCTGCAGCACCGCGGCCAGGCGCTGGCCGGTCTCCAGCGCCAGGTCTTCAAACACTTTCTGGTCGGGGTCGGGCCAGTGGACGAGTTCACACCAGCGGCTGCCGCGGCTGGCCGCCAGCTCCGGCGTGAGCACCAGCCCCAGGTGCCAGGTCTCATCGGCCCGCTGCCAGCCCAGCACCACCTGAAGAATTTCCGGCGGGGTGAGCAGCCCGGCCGAGGGCAAACGACGCGAACTGGCAAAACGGGCGTTGTAGCGCAGCCCGGCGGCATCGGCATACAGCATGGGCGGGTGGTCGCCGCTGCGCAGTTGCCAGGCTGCGGGAGCCAGATCAATCACCAGGTTATCGGCGGCGGAGATTTGTGTCACAGTTGGTCTATCCCATACGAGCGCGGTTCCAGCCTGCCATTATGGCAGAAGCGCGGGCAGCTTTGTAGGCTCATCTCAGCGCGTCTGCTGCCAGGTGAGGCGGTAGGGCCCGCTGCCATCCTGGCGCACCACCCGCACGCTCACGCTGCCCGGCAGGCGCACCTGCACAAGCTGCGCGTTAATGCCGGGGGCCGGGCTGCTGAGGCTGTCCGCATAGGCGATTTCGTCACCGCGGGCATTGTACAGCCGCAGCGCCGGCAGCAGCGTCCCGCCGGCTTCCGAAACTGTGATCGTCAGCAGGTCGCCGGCACGGGCCGCCAGGGTGTAGGTTTGTTCCGGCAGCGCTTCGGACAGTGCGCCATAGACCGGGGCCGGGGTTTCTGGCAGCGGCTGCGGCTGGCTCAGCCCCAGTTGATACGTCCCGGCCCCGCTGCTGCGTTCCACCAGCAGCACATACACACCCTCCTGGGGCAGGCGCGGCACCAGCAGCGCCGGGTCGGCCGGGTTCAGCGGCAGGCTCTCCGGGAAGCGGGCGGCCAGGTCGGCCGTCACTTCCAGCATATCGACAAACGCCACCTCGCGGCCATCCGGGGCGATGAGGCGCAGCGCCACATCCAGCCCGCTGAACAGATCGCTGCTGACGTAGACCTGCACCGGGTCGCCGGCCCGGGCACCAAACGTCCACATCTGGCTGCGGGTACGCGCATCCAGCGCCCCGGCCACCACCTGCCCCGGCCGCAGCCGCTCATCGCCGGTGCGCCCGGCCGGGAGGCCGGGTTGCAGCGCCAGGGCCACCCCGCCAAAATCGCCGGCCGCGCCCAGGAACAGGCCGCCATCCGGCGCGGCGGCCAGGGCGGTGACGGTGACGGTGGCGTTTAACGGCGGTTCTGGCAGCAGCCCGGCCAGCAGCCGGCGCTCCGTCACCTGCCAGGCGGCATCCACGCCCAGCACGCCATCCGGCACGGCCAGCCAGGCACCGCCCCCGGCGGCCGGGGCCAGCGCCCGCACGCCGGGCAGGCCCCCTTCGACCTCCAGCGTGCCGGCCGGGCTGAAAGCATCCCCCGCCAGGCGCAGCACCGCGCCTTCCAGCGTCAGCGCGTGCAAACGGTCATCCGGCCCCATGAACAGCAGCGGCAGGGCCGTCAGCGGGGACGGAAACAGGAGGCGCGTTTCGCGGCCCTCCGGGGCCAGCGCCCGCACCAGCGGCAGACCATCCGGGCCGGCATCGGTGGCGTACAGGGTGCCATCGGCGGCCACGGCCAGGCTGCCCGGCGCACCGGCCGCATAACCGGCACTGGCAATGCTCCACCCGCCCGCCCACCAGCGCTGCACACAGGCACACAGCGTATCCGCAATATAAAGGCTGCCATCCGGGCCCGCGGCCGCCGCCACCGGCTGCGCGGCCGCGGCAAAGGGCACCAGCGCCAGCACCGCCCCGGTGTGCGCGTCCAGCGTCACCAGGCCGGCGGTCGCGTCCACCAGCAGCACGCGCTCCGGTGGCAGGAACAGCAGCGCGGCCGGGTTCGTCCACGCGAAAAGACCATCGGCGGTGCCGGCCACCTGCTGCCACCGCCGCCCCGGGGCCACGGCCGGCAGCGGCAGATCGAGCATGGTGGTCAGGCTGTGGCTGAGCGCGTTAAAGCGCCGGATAAAACCGATGTCATCGGTGGCGGCGGCCCGCCCCACCAGCAGCAGCGTGCCTTCCGGCCCGGTTTGAATCCAGCCGCGGCCGATCTGTGCCCCATCGCGGCTGCGGGCCAGGGCCACGCGCCGTTCAATATCTTCCTCCACCAGCGAGAACGGGCGGGCCGGCTGCACCTCCAGCGCCCGCAGCGCCTCCGTCAGCCAGGTATCGCGCTCGGACTCCGGCACCGCCGGCAGCACGATCACCTGCAACACCGCCGGCAGCGCGTCCCCCTGCGCCGGCGCGGTGATCGTCAGGGTGCGCCGTTCTGCGTCACCGGCGGGCACGGCCGTCCAGCCGGCCGGGTGGCGCAGCGCCAGGCCCGCCTCCGCCCACACATAATCCGTCGTGGTGGACTGCGCCAGCGCCGGCACCATCATCATGACCATGACCACGGCTGGCAGCAGCAACATGCTCAGCGCCCGTTTCATCATCCCTGCCTCCAGCGTACCTCATCACCGGCCCTACCGCCCGGCCGGGGCCGCAGGTTACGGCCTAATGGCGCGGAATCACCGCCAGCACCGCGAGGCCCTGCGCTTCCACGTCGGTACGTTCCCGCAGGCGCGTATCCAGGTATTCCACCAGCAAGGCCACGCCCAGGCCGGCCAGCAGCGCCACCCCCAGTTGCAGCAGCGGCGCAAAGCGGTTGGCCAGCGGCGGCGCGGCCGGCACGATCACCGGCGCATCCAGCACCGTCACCTGCGCGGGTGCGTCCCCCAGATGCGGAAAATACGCCTGGCTGCGCGTTTGCAGCACCTCAATAGCCGCCGCCGCAATCGCCGCCAGCGCCGCTGCATCCGGGTGGCTGAGCTGCACCAGCCCCACGCTGCGCCGGTTATCCGCCGCGATGCCCAGGGGGGCCAGGTCTACCGCTTCGCCCACAATGGCGCGGATTTCGGCACGAAAGCTGCTGCTGCGTACCCAGTCGGTGAAGGCATTCACCACCAGTTCCGAAGCCAGCCACACATCCTGATAATCCCCATCGCGCTGTGGCAGGTTCAAACGCTGCGCGGCCGTATATTGAAAGCCGGTGGCAAAGCCTGCCGGCCCGGCCGGGCCGCGATTGAGCAGCGCCGGCACCGCCACCACGCTCACCAGCGCCACCGGCAGCAGAATCAACCAGGCCCGCCGCCACAACATTTTTACCAGTGCGATCCATTCCATCGCTGGCACTCCTCCTCAGGGCCGGCCGGCCGCCTGCGCCTGCCAGGCCTGCTCCACAAACTCCGTCAGGCGTTGATTGAAGACCTGCGTATCAAAGCGCAGGGCATGGGCCCGCACCTGCGCCGGATCATAACGCGCTGCATCAAACGTAGCCATCACCTGCATCAGGCTGTCCACCGTCAGCGCCGGGAAGCATTCGCCGGTGCGGCCGGGGATGACCGTATCCAGCGCCCCGCCCGCGCCATAGGCGATCACCGGCCGCCCGGCCGCCTGGGCCTGCACCGGCGTAATGCCAAAATCTTCCAGGCCGGGGAAAATGAACGCGCGGCAGCCGGCCATCAACCCCGGCAGGTCGTCATCCGGCACATAGCCCAGAAATTCGACCGTGGGCCCGGCCAGCGCCCGCAGCCGTTCCAGGTCGCGCCCCTTCCCGCCGATCTTCAGCGGCACATTCAGCCGGGTAGCCGCTTCCACCGCCAGATCAATGCGCTTGTAAGGGATCAGCCGCGACACAATGAGGAAATAATCGCCCACCTGCGACGGAGCCACCGGGGTAAAGCGGGCCGTCTCCACCGGGGGGAAAATAATCACCGACTCGCGGTGGTAAAAACGCCGGATGCGCTCCTGAATATCGGTGCTGATGGCGATGAAATGCGTCACCCGCTGCGCGGCAGCATAATCCTGGTGCCGCAGCCAGGCGATCAGCGGGCGCAGGGCCAGCTCCGCCGCTTTGCCCAGGCCTTCGCGGGCCAGGTAGGCTTCGGTTTGCCACACATAGCGCGTGGGGGCCAGGCAGTAGCACACATGCACCGTCTGCGGGCCGTGGCGCACCAGGTGGCAAAAGCCGCTCTTGTTGCTCAGGATGACATCATAGCCAGATAAATCCAGCCCGGCCCAGGCCGGCGCATACAGCGGCAAATACGGCTGGTGATGGTTGTGGATGCCCGGCAGCTTATCCAGCCACAGCGGGCGAATATCCCACCGGCGATAGGCCGGCGGCATGAGCTGCGGCGCGTAAATGCTGGTGTAGATGGGGCTGTGCGGGTACAGCGCCGCCAGCGCCACCAGCACATCTTCCGCCCCGCCGATCTGGTTCAGCCAGTCATGGACGAGCGCCAGTTTCATGAGGCAGCATACCCGCGGGCGATGAAGATGCCGGTTTCCTTGCGGATGAAAATGTGCCCGTCGGCCGCCAGCCGGTCGGCGAAGTGCGCCGCCAGCGGGGCCAGCAGCGCGTCCTGCTCCTGGGCCCCGTAGCGCACCGTGGAGCGCAAATAGTCCAGCAGCGGCACGAGTTCGGTCACTTTCAGGTCGCCCTCAAAGCGGATCATCTGCACATCGCCAAAAGCGGCCGCCAGTTGTTCGGTGCCATTTTGCAGCCGGAACGCCGCCGAAGCATGTTTAAAAACGGCCGCCAGCGGGGCATCCAGCGGTTCCAGCGCATCGTACAAATCGCGCATGTGCTCATGCCCCAGGGAGAGCGCGTGCAGGGTGCCGCCCGGCTTTAGCACCCGGCGCAGTTCCCGGATGGCCTGCGGGCGATCCGGCACATGGTACAGCATAAAATTGGCGATGACCGTATCAAACGTGTGATCGTCGAAGGGCAGGGCCTGCACATCGGCCGTTTGCCAGGCAAAACGCGCGGCGGCCGCCCCCAGCAGCGCCCTGGCATCGTCCAGCATCCCGGCGGAAAAATCCGTGAGGGTGACGCGCCAGCCCGGCGGCAGGCGCTCCGCATTTTTCGCCCACAAATCGCCGCGCCCCGCGCCCACTTCCAGCACCTGCCCCTGCGTGCCGGTGGTGGCCAGCAGCAGGTCAAACGCCTGGCGATGCACATCATACGTGCTGGTGCTGAATAATTCGTGCAGGCGGATGCGGGCCGCCAGATTAGCCGCTGTTTTATACTGCTGTTCGCGCAGGTAATCCCCGCTGGTAAAATGCTCTGTCATGGTGCCGCTCCCCTGTTCCGGTGCATCACTTTAAACCAAAGTCCGGCAGATGCAAGGGTTCAGGCGGGTTAAACCAGGGCCACAGTGCTGTTTATCTGTGGCTCATCAAAGGGGTGTATGCTGAAGATCGAAAGGCCCATAGCAGGATTGGCTTATGTCTCCACTGGTTCGCATTGACCAACTCAGCAAGACCTACACCGAAGGCGGCCGCACCCGTAAGGTGCTGGATAACGTGAGCCTGACGATTGAACGCGGTGAATTTTTCGTGCTGCTGGGCAAAAGTGGCAGCGGCAAAAGCACGCTGCTGAACCTGTTAAGCGCCATCGACACCGCCGACAGCGGCAGCATCACCATTGGCGATACCCGGCTGACGGCGTTAAGCGAGCAGCAGCAAACGCTGTTCCGGCGGCACCAGATCGGCATTGTGTTCCAGTTCTTCAACCTCATCCCCACGCTGACGGTGCTGGAAAATATCACCCTGCCGCAGGAACTGGGGGGCACCCCGCGCCGCCACGCCGAAGACAAAGCCCGCGCCCTGCTGGAGCGCGTGGGGCTGGCTAACCGTGCCGATACTTTCCCGGATAAGCTCAGCGGTGGTGAACAGCAGCGCGTGGCCATCGCGCGGGCCCTGGCCCATGAGCCGCTGCTGGTGCTGGCCGATGAACCCACCGGCAACCTGGACGAAGACACCGGCCACACCATCTTACGGCTGCTGCTGGAATTAACCCGCGATGCCGGCAAAACCCTGCTGATGGCCACCCATAACCCGGAGATCGTCCCGCTGGCCGACCGCGTGGCCCGCCTGCACGATGGCCAGCTTGTCATCACCTATCAGGAAGCGGCCGCCCCCGTGCCCGCCCTGGCATCTGTGGAAATTGCCTGACATTAAGGGGCATAAATCCAGATAAAATCATGTTTACCTTCCAGGGGGAACGTGCCATAATAGCGGCGGTACAGGTTGCCGCGGGTCATACAATACTGCGTAAGATATACAGAGATTTTACGTGACACAGCAGGATTGTATGGCACAATCGTTTATAACCGGTGGTAGCATCTTTTTGTAGCACAGGCGAAAGGTATACGCCAGATGGCTGACCCCAACCCGCAACTCAAAAGTGTCCTATCGGAACTGCGGGACATCAACAAGGACAAACGTCGTTCTGCGGTCATGAAGCTGGCGATGATCGGGGGCGACGAAGCCCTGCGCGCACTCATCCGCATCATTGAAAACGAGTATGAAGACCTGATTGTGAGAGGCCGTGCCGCCCTGATGCTGGGCAATATGGGCGATGCACGGGCCGTCGCGCCGCTGATTAAAGCGCTCAGCGCACCGGGCTACCAAATTCCACTCCATGCCGCGCAATCCCTGGGCAAACTGGGCGACCCGCGGGCCATTGAACCCCTGCTCATCCTGGCCGAAAACAGCAAAGACCGCCTGCACGATGCCGCCCTGATGGCGCTTCAGCGCCTGGGGCATGGCAGCGCCAGCCACCCGGCGGATGACACCCGCCTGATGCCGGCCGAAGCCTCGGCCGAAACGGGCCTGTCCTGATGTACGGGGGCCGGCCATCGTTATGACCAGCACAGGGGGCGTGTCCGTTACCGGATGTGCCCCCTGCGTTTTTCAGGGAGTCAGGGTTGCGGTCGCGGTCGCGGTCGGGGTTATGGTCGCGACTGCTTCGATTTGTTCGATCAGGTCGGCCATATCGGGCGGAATTTGACCACCCCAGAAAATCTCCCGCGAGACCTGGAAGGTGCTGGCGCGGCCGTCCTCCATGGCTGAGGCCACGGTGGCGATCCAGCGCAGGGTGAAGATGGAAAAATCGATCTGGCCGGTGCATTCGGCCACATGCTGCCCCACCGCCAGCGGTTCCTCCGCCGGGATGCCGGCGCACTGGTAGGCCCCGGGGCAGGTGCCGCCGCTGGACTGAAAGAAAGTCACCACCTCACAGGCGCGGGTGTCCACCTGGTACGTCCATTCATCCACGCCGTAACTGCGGTTACGGTGGGTAAGCTGCACGCTGCCGGCCGGGATGGGCGGCGACGGCGGGAAGAAAATGCCGTACAGAATGGGCAGCGCCTGCATCACCAGCACAGCGGCCAGCGCCACCAGCACCCCGCTCCCCACCAGAAACAACGCCGAGGGCGACCCGGCGCTGGTGCTGCCTGCGGCCGGCCGGGGGGCTTCCGGCGGCCCGTCACCGTCATTGAGCCTGCCAGCGTTGTTCATAGATAATCACCACCGAACCTTCGGTATTCAGCGCCGGATCAGCATTACGGAGGCCGGGATGAATCGTGACCTGCGTCCACTGGGTGGCCCCCAGGCCGCCCCGGTCGAACAGGCAGCGCCACAGATAAGGCATATCGACACCGGGTTCATAGCTGGCATCGTAGATATTGGCCGTATCGGCCGGGTCGCTGGTGAACTGGCGCGTGGCATCCGGCAGGCGGGTGCAGTTTTCGCTGCTCTGGCCGGGGGCCGCGCCATAATGCGCCACCATTTTTTGCTGGTAAAACGCGGCGATGCTGGCCGGATCGGCCCCGGCCACGCGATAAAACACCTGCTGCCAGCCAGGGCGCTGGCTGCTCGTCACCGGCAGACCCCACTGCTGGGCCCCCGGCGGCAGGTCGATGAAAAAGGGCGCACGCCGCGACTGCTGATCGACCACGAAGGTGAGCAGGCTGCCCCCCAGAAAGACCGCGCCAATGACAGCCACCAGGATGCTCACCCGGACGAAAGAGAGATTCCCCTGCTTATCGGTCAAAAATGCCATGCGTCATATCTCCTGTGATGCGCCGGCGTGTGCTAACGCGGCCACATCGTCTTTCAAGGCCTGTCCATAGGGCGTAGCCGCAAAACGGGTGATTTCGGCCTGCCAGAAATCCAGCCCGGCCGCCACCAGATCGGGCGGGGGGGCGGGCGCTTCCCCCCGGTGATGCAGCCAGTGCTGCGCCAGCAGACGACGATGCGGCTCCGTCGCCGGCGCGGCCAGCACCTGGCGCAGCAGATCAGCCGCCCGCGCCTCGCCCAGGCGGTGCAGCGCATGGCCCAGGTCAAAAGCGACCGCGGCCGGTGCGCCGGCGTGCAGCGCCTGTTCAATGAGCGGCGCGGCGGCGGCATACTGCCCCTGTACCAGTAGTGTACGCCCTAAACCATATAAAGGGAAATGGTACCCTGGCCGGCGCTGTAAGGCCTGGCGCAGCACACTTTCGCTCTCCGCCAGGCGGCCCAGGCTGCGGCGCACATTGCCCAGCAGCACCAGCGCCTCCACCGGCGGGCGTTTACGCTGCCGGTCACACTCGGCCATGAAGGCCAGCAGCGTGGCTTCGGCGGCGGCAAAATCCCCGGCCAGCGCCTGGCGCTGCGCCAGGGTGTAGGGCGCAACCATGTTGCGGTTGCCCCACATCATCACCCCCTGCATGACCACGAACAGCAGCGCCGCGCTGAACCAGAGGCCATTCCGCAGCGGCTCCGGGGCGGTGGCGGCCGCATTCACCAGCAGCAGCAGCCCCACCAGCCCCGCGGCCAGCCCCACTTTCACCGGCCGTTCCCAGGAGCGCATCTGGCGCACAAAATCGATCAAGAAGCCCATCAGGCCCCCGCGCCGGTGGTGGCGGCATCGGCCCGGGCCATGGCCGCCTCAATATTGTCGATTTCGTAACGCAGCCGCTGCCCGTACAGCGTGCCTTCCAGCGCATCGCGCAGGGGTTGCCACGCCTCCAGCCCTTCGCGGGCGCTCATCATGCGGGCGGTGGCCTGCATGGCCTGGTCAATATCGCCATCCTTTTTATAGGCCTGCGCCAGGTGATAATAGACGCGCACGCTGTACATGGCCGGCAGGGCGGATTGCGCCGCCTGGCGAAACGCCGCCATCGCCGCCGCTTCATCGCCGGCCATCTGCTGCACAAAGCCCAGTTCCGCCAGAACAATAGGCTGCGCCGGGGCCAGTTCCGCGGCTTTTTGCAGCGCCCGCGCCGCTTCTTCATACGAGGCCTGTAAGCGATAGCCATTCGCCAGGGTGATGTAAGCGCCGGGGTCATTGGGGAACAGCTCCACCGCCCGGTCAGCCGTCGCCTGGGCGCGGGCGATTTGCCCGGTGTGGGCATAGGCGCTGGTGAGCATCATCAACACGTCGGAGGTTTCGTGGCCGCCTTTGACGGCCTTTTCCAGCAGCGGAATGGCCTGGCTAAATTGCAGCCGTTCCATGAAGCGATAAGCATCGCCATAGCCGGGGGCCTGGCGGCGCGTTTGCCGGGCCAGCAGCAGCCCCACCAGCACAAAACCGGCCATCACCATGACGGCCGCCAGGCACAGCCCGGCCAGCGCCACCTGCATGGTGGGGGACAGCGTTTCGGCCAGCGGGCGCTGCTGTAGCAGATCCAAAAATTCCACCAGCACCCCGATGATGAACAGCAGCAGCCCCAGGGCGGCCAGCCCGGCCGAGACGAACACGCCCACCCAGGCCAGCAGTCGGCGCGTGCTCATGCGGGGCGGCCATCCGCCAGCGCCGCCGGGGCCAGTTCACCGTCCATCAGGCGGCGGGCCGTATCAATATCGGCGGCCAGCACGTCGCGCAGCACCTGCGCCTGGTCGCTGTGCAGGATGGACTGCCATTCGCGCAGGCCGGCGCGTTCTTTACGCAGCAGCGCCAGCGTGTGCGTGGCCGCGGCGCTGTCCTGGCGGCGGCTGTGCGCCCGCAGCAGGTACAGGTACACCAGCAGCCGGTGCCGCGAATCCGGGATTTTGGCCGCCAGCGCCCGATTCAGGCTGTCGATGGCTCCGGGGGCATCGCTCACCCGATCCTGAATGAGGCCCAGGTTATAGGCGGCCACCCATTCGCCCGGCGCGAGGTCGCAGGCTTTTTGCGCGGCTTCGCGGGCGGCTTCATACTTGCCGGTCTGCAAATCAATCTCGGCCAGGCCGTTAAAAGCGACGGCGCGGGTGGCATCATCCTGGGCCAGCGTGGTCATCTGCTGGTAATCGCGGCGGGCGCGGTCGGTCTTGCCCCACAGGCGCAGCAGTTCCGCCCGAAAGCGATAATGATTCGGCTCCTGCGGCTCGGCTTTGATGAGGCTGTCCATGGCTTTCACGGCTGCGTCGTAATCATTTTTACGCATGGCTTTCACGGCCTGGCGATACTGCATGGGGGCGCGGCTTTTGCCAAAGATCATCGCTCCGGCAGCGATCCAGCCCACGGCCCCGCCGGCCGCAGCCAGCCCGTACTGCGGCAGGAAGAGCGCCGCCAGCAGCAGCAGCCCCACCGCCGGAGCCAGAATCGCGCCCCAGCGATAGCGGGCATCGCCTTCCATGCGCCCCACGATCAAAATGACTGCGACGGCCAGAAACAGCAGCGTGACCAGGGTTTGCGCCGTGCCGGCCCATTCCGTCTGGATGGTGGCCAGCGCCGTGCTGAACAACCCGGTGCCGATGAACAGCGCCACCAGCACCAGAAAGCGCTCCGGCCCCAGAAAAATACGAAATTGCTGGTAGTAATGCACAATCGTTTTCATGCGCGGGCATAATCCGTTAACACGTCGGTTAGATGGCTGCGGGCCTGGTGGATGCTGAGGGGGATGCCCCGTTCATCCACATCAATCACGCGGTCGCCGGTGGTGCGATAGCGCCGGACGGCATACTCCTGGCGGCCCAGGCGCAGCCGTTGAGCGCTCTGGTCGGCGATGGTCGGCAGGGCCCCCGCGCCCACGAACTGCCCCGGCGGGTGCTGCGGCCGCCGGAACGGGACGAAGATGGCGGCCGGCGCGGGGTCGGCGGTGGCCGCGTGCAGCGCCTCGCCCCAGAACAGGTTAAACTCCAGCAGGCGCACGAACAGCGCCGGCGCGGGCAGGGGCAGCTCGCTGTATTCCGGCTCCTGCCGGTCGATGCGGCGCGTCATCTGCACGTAGGTCTCCAGAAAACTGTAATCCAGCTTCATCTGGCGCACCGGCGCGTCCGGCCGGGCGTACAGCAGCAGCACATTCAGCCGCTCGATGCGCCCCTGCGGGCTGTGCAGCACTTCGGCCAGGGCGCTCCAGCCTTCGGTGGCGCGGGCATCCTGGTCCAGGCGCGTCAGGCGTGCGCCGCCGGTGCGGTGCATCGTCCACGTTTCGGTCATCGCCAGGCGCTGCGCCCCGGCATAACGCTGGTATACGCCGCCGGCGAGAAACTGCTCCCCGGCCGCCACTGGATGCAGGTAACGCATCATCCCCCGGCTTCATCGTCCACAATGTCCAGATAAATGCGTTTGTTGATCCGGCCTTTGCTCTCATAATGGCTGATGCGCAGGCGGCCCACTTCGGCGGTGCTGGCGACGTGGGTGCCGCCGTCGGCCTGCAAATCCAGCCCGACAATTTCCACCGTCCGCACTTCCTGAATGCCTTCCGGCAGCAAATTGATCTTCGTGCGGATGAGATCGGGAATCTCGAAAGCGGTTGCCCGCGGGAGAAGCTGCACGCGAATGGGCCGGGCGGCGGCGACTTCGGCATTGATGCGGGCTTCGATCTCGCCGATGAGGTCTTTTTGCAGCCGTTCAAATTCAAAATCCATGCGGCCTTTCAGCGGCTGCATATCGCCGCCGGTGACGCTGGCCCCATAATCGCGCCAGACCACGCCGCACAGGATATGCATGGCCGTGTGCGTGCGCATCAACTGATAGCGCCGGTCGCGGTCAAGCCGCCCGGTGACGGGCGTACCCACCGGCGGCAGTTCGCCGGCCAGCAGGTGCAGCGGCCCGCGCAGGGTTTTCGTCACCGGCAGGCGGTGCCCGCCGGCCAGCAGCCACCCGGTATCGGCCGGCTGGCCACCGCCACCGGGGTAAAACGCCGTGCGATCCAGATAAACGCCCTGCTGCACGGTATCCAGCGCCGTCACGGTGGCGCTAAATTCAAACAGGTAAGCGTCAGTGTGGTACAGCAGTTCCGTCAAGGGCTTCATCCTCCGTCGTGGTCCGTGGCGGCCCGCATTCGCAGCATCACTTCTGCGCCGCCCACCGCCTGCCAGAAAGCAATGCCGGCGGTGTTGGCGCTGGCCACGTACCATTCAAAATGGGTAATGCCGCGGGCGCGAAACCAGCCGCGCAGGGCCTGCACCAGCGCCCGGCCGGTGCCCTGCTGACGATACGACGGCAGGACGAAAATATCCGCCAGGAAGCCGGCGCGTTCTTCCACGAACATTTCCGGCAGCAAATCCACAATGACACCCATCACATAGCCCACCGGCTGGCCGTCCACCTCGGCGACATACACGCGGGTATGCGTATCCGCCAGGCTGCTGGCGATGCGGCTGGCGTAGCGCTGTGCGCCATCGGCCGCCGGAACCGGCATACGGTCATCCAGCCCGCGGTGATACTCGGCCAGTTGCAGCCACAACGCCCCGATGGCCGGCGCATCGGCCGGCTTTGCTGCCCGAATCATCATACATCCATCCACATCAGTTCGGCGCGGGGGCGTGCGCCCATGCCGCGCCAGAAAGCCTGTTCCACCGCCATACCTTCGGCCACCTGCACCACCAGCATGGTGATGCCCGCCGCCCGCACCTGGTCGCGGAAGGCGTTCAACAGCCGCCGCCCGGCCCCCTGCTGGCGATAGGCGGTGTGCAAATCAATCACCAGCTCATGCACCCGCGCGTAATGATCCGGCAGCAGCCCCGGCGTGCCGGCTTCCACGCGGCCGATGATGGCCCCCACCGGCACAGCGCCCACATGGGCCACCAGAAAAATCATGCCTGCCTCGTGCAGCCAGCGGCCGGCGCTCAGTTCCCAGCGGGCACGGGCATCCGCCGCCAGTTGAATGCGCGGATTGGTCTGCATCAGCAGCGTCATCCGATCATACCAGTATTCTGACAGCACCGGCACATCGGCCGGCAGGGCCGGGCGAATGCTGAGCAGGGTTGCATCCATCCTAACATGCCTGTCCGGCGGCCGGCGCGATTGCTAAAGGATTCATACACGCGCCGCCAAAAAGCGCCTACAATAGAGTATATGATTTCTGCGCCGATTGTCATCCCTGAAGCCGACCTGCCCGACTGGATGCGCCGCAGCCGCCGCCGGTTTGACCCCGGTCTGCTGATTGTGCTGCTGTTCAGCCTGGGGGCGGCATGGTCTTTTTTGCTGAACCCGGCGCTGCCCCGCACCGGCGACAGTGAAAGTTATGTCTTCCGGGCGGTGGATACGGCGGCCGCGCTGCGCGAAGGGCAGTTATACCCGCGCTGGTCGCCCCATGCACTGAATGGCTACGGGGCACCGATTCCCGCGTTTTACCCCCCGGCCGCGCCCTACCTGGCCGGTTTTATCGCCGTCATGTTCACCGATGATACGCTGGTGGCGCTGCGGCTGCTGTGCGCCGGGGCGCTGCTGCTGGCCGGCACCGCGGTCTATGCGCTGGTGCTGCGCCGCGTGAATGCCCCGGCCGGGGTGGTG
The DNA here is from genome assembly GCA_025454495.1 of Anaerolineae bacterium. Lineage (GTDB taxonomy): Bacteria > Chloroflexota > Anaerolineae > Aggregatilineales > Phototrophicaceae > JALHOR01. Next base: position 555 of record JALOOI010000022.1, on the reverse strand, counting down.
GCGGCGGCGCTGTATGTGTACAGCCCGTTTATCGGCCTCACCCTGCCGCATCTGGAGGGGGATCTGGCGGGGCTGCTGGCGGCGGCCCTGCTGCCGGCGCTGCTGTGGGCGGTCAATCGCTGGCTGGCGCTGCGGCAGCCGGTGGATTTTGCGCTGGTGGCGGCGGGCACCGCGGCGCTGCTGCTCACGCAGCCGGTGTATCTGCCGGTGGCGGCGCTGCTGGCCGGGGGCCTGGCCGCGCTGCAGGTGCTGGAGACGCGCCAGCCCGCGCCCGTGCTGCCGCTACTGGCGGCGCTGCTGGCCGGGGTGGCCCTGGCCGCGTTCTACTGGCTGCCCGCCCTGGTGGAAATGCCCTTCGTCCGCTGGCTGCCCGCGCCGGTGCCAGCCCCAGCCGAACGGCTGACGCTGGCCGGGCTGGTGCAGCCCATGCGCCAGATCGACCCGGCGGCTTTGCTGACCCCGCCGCTGTTCAGCCTGGGGGTGGTGCTGCCGGGGCTGGCGCTGTTGAGCGCGGCGACGCGGCTGGCGCTGCGGCCGGCCGGGGCCCGGCTGGAA